>CAJXOU010000099.1 GCA_913057645.1 uncultured Rhodobiaceae bacterium
TTGCGCAGTTCCACGACTGACACCTCCGACCACGGCATCGCACAGCTCCCTTGCCGAACAATCCATGGTCAATTGTGTCACCCATGTCTCCGAACAGGTGTTACCCATCTCCCAAGTCCATACACCCCTTTGGGGAGAGGGAGCGAGGGCGGAGCCCGAGCGGGTGAGGGGCAGTCAGAGGTTGAGGCGGATTGCTACCGAGCGGAGGTGGGCGTCGAGGCCTTCGGCTTCGGCGAGCGCGATGGCGGCGGGGCCGATGGCGCGGAGCGCGTCGGGGTCGCAGCGGACGATGGAGGTGCGCTTCATAAAGTCGAGCACGTTGAGGCCCGAGGAGAAGCGCGCCGAGCGCGCGGTGGGAAGCACGTGGTTCGAGCCAGCGACATAGTCGCCGATGGCTTCCGGCGTGTAGCGGCCGAGGAAGATGGCGCCGGCGTTCGAGACGCGCGCCAGCAGCGCGTCCGGATCGGCGGTCGCGATTTCGAGATGTTCGGGCGCGATGCGGTCGACCAGCGGGGCGGCATCGTCGAGCTTGCCGACCACGATGATTGCGCCGAAATCGGCCCAGCTCTTCGCCGCGGTCGTTTCGCGCGGCAGCGCCTTCAACTGACGCTCCACCGCTTCCCCGACACGCGTCGCGAAACCGGCATCGTCCGTGATCAGGATCGACTGCGAACTCGCGTCATGCTCGGCCTGCGAGAGCAGATCGGCGGCGATCCATTCCGGATCGTTCTCGGCGTCGGCGACGACGAGGATTTCGGAGGGGCCCGCGATCATGTCGATGCCGACGCTGCCGACGACCTGGCGCTTGGCTTCCGCGACGAAGGCATTGCCGGGGCCGACGATCTTGTCGACGGGCGCAATCGTGGCCGTGCCGTGGGCGAGCGCGGCAACGGCCTGCGCACCGCCGACGCGGTAGACCTCGTTCACGCCCGAGAGCTTCGCGGCGGCCAGCACCAGCGGGTTCACGATGCCGTCCGGCGTCGGCACGACCATCACGATGCGCTTCACGCCCGCGACCTTCGCGGGGATGGCGTTCATCAGGACGGAGCTTGGATAGTTCGCGGTGCCGCCGGGCACATAGAGGCCGACGGCGCCGACCGGCGTCCAGCGGTGGCCGAGCTCGACGCCCTCAGCATCGGTGAAGCGCGCATCTTCCGGGCGCTGGCGTTCGTGATAGGCCTCGATCCGCATGGCGGCAGTCTTGAGCGCATCGAGCGTCTTCGCGTCGCAGGCGTCTATCGCGGCGTCGAGATCGGCTTGCGGGAACGCGAGGGTTTCGGCGGTGAGGTTGTCCAGACGGTCGAAACGCTTCGTGTAGTCGATGAGGGCCTCGTCGCCGCGCGCCTGCACATCCGCGACGATCTTCTCGACCGTCTCGCGCACATCGACAGCGGCTTCGCGCTTCGCGCCGAGCAGCGCGGTGAAACCAGCTTCGAAGTCTGCGTCTTTCGCGTTCAGGCGAGTGGGCATTGGTTCAGTCTACCGTTCGTTCGTCATTGCGAGGCCCGAAGGGCCGAAGCAATCCAGGGGCCGCTTGTTCAGTGCCTGCCGCCCCTGGATTGCTTCGTCGGCCTTGCGGCCTCCTCGCAATGACATATCACTTGTTCCTTATCTACCAGAACCCGCCCCGGCAAGACGACTGGCCCATGGATCCCGGCTTTCGCCGGGATGACATTTGTGCTTTTTGGCTTTCGCCGGGGTCACATCCAGCGGTCAATCCAGGTCGTGTTCGGGCTTGTTGGGGGTTTCCCAGACGAGGCCGAGGTCGGAGAGGTGGCATTCCAGCGCCTCGACCTCGAGCTGCAGTTCGGCGCCGCCGGAGAAGACCAGCGTGACGGCGCCCGAGGGCGGGTTCAGCTCGTCGAAGCGGATGGCGAGGAGGTTCAGCACGCCTTCGGGCTTGTCCTGCGAAATGTTGCGGGCGCGGACGCGCACCACATTCTCGAAATGGAGGCCGGCGCGGACGCGCTCATGCGACTGCTTGCGGGCAGCCCCCTCGCCTTCCCAGCGAAAGCGGTTCAGCACCAGGGCGAAACGGCGCGTGGACGGCAGGAAGGCGAGATCGCGCACCTGGCAGACCGCGTCCTGAAGCGCGGCGGAAATCACTTCCAGATCGGTGGCATCCTCGGCGGCGAGGCGAAGGTCTTTCGTCATTGATTCCGCTTTTTAATGCTTCTCTTTTTCGCGCCAGATGTCGGCGCCGCAGGCCCCGAGCTTCGCCTCGATGCGTTCGAAACCGCGATCGAGATGGTAGACGCGGTTGACGATGGTTTCGCCCTCGGCGGCGAGCCCGGCGATGATGAGGGCGGCAGAGGCGCGCAGATCGGACGCCATGACCGGGGCGCCCTTCAGTTTTTCGACGCCGCGCACCAGCGCCTTGTCGCCATGCAGCGAGATGTCGGCGCCGAAGCGGGCCAGCTCCTGCACATGCATGAAGCGGTTCTCGAAAATGGTTTCGGTGATTTCGGACTCGCCGTCGGCCGTCGTCATCAGCGCCATGAACTGCGCCTGAAGGTCCGTCGGGAAACCGGGGAAGACCTGCGTCACGACATCCGTCGCCTGGAGCCGCTCGCCGTTGCGCGCGACGCGCACCGCGCCCTGCTCGCTCTCGACCTCGGCGCCGGCGGCGCGCAGCACGGAGATGGCGGCCCCGAAGGTTTCGCCTTCGACGCCTTCCAGCACGATCTCGCCCCCCGTCATGGCGGCGGCGATGGCATAGGTTCCGGCCTCGATGCGGTCCGCGATCACGCGGTGGGTTGCGCCGTGAAGCCTTTCGACGCCTTCGATGCGGAGCGTCGAGGTGCCGATGCCCTCGATCTTCGCGCCCATCGCAACGAGGCAATTCGCGACATCGCCGATTTCGGGTTCGCGGGCGGCGTTTTCGAGCACGGTGACGCCATCCGCGAGGGTCGCGGCCATCATCAGCGTGTGCGTCGCGCCGACGGAGACCACGGGCGAGCGGATGACCGCGCCCTTGAGGCCGTCCGGCGCGGCGGCATGGACATAGCCTTCGACGAGGTCGATCTCGGCGCCCATCTTCTGGAGGCCCTTTATATAGAGATCGACCGGGCGGGCGCCGATGGCGCAGCCGCCGGGGAGCGAGACCTTGGCCTCGCGGCAACGCGCGACGAGGGGGCCGAGGACCCAGAAGCTCGCGCGGATCTGCGAAACGATCTCGTAGGGCGCGGTGGTGGACCTGATGTCCTTCGCGTGGACCGTCATCACATCCGCATCCTCGCCCCGGTCGATCGAGACCTCGCCGCCAAGCGCGGCCAGAAGCTTCGAGAGGGTGCGCACATCGGCAAGACGCGGCATGTTGGCGAGCGTCAGCGGCTCGTCCGTCAGGAGAGCGGCCGTCATCAGGGGGAGCGCCGCGTTTTTCGCGCCGCTCACGGGGATGGTGCCCTTCAGGCGGCGGCCGCCTCGAATGTGAATGGTGTCCATAGGCCCATGTCCGATCAGGGTTCAGCCGGTTTATACGGGGAGAGGGGCCTCAAGTCACGCCGGGCGGCCGCCAGGCATTGCAGGCTGTATCCCCCCCCAAACGGCCGTCAGCCGTTTGACCCTCCCACAAGGGGAGGATGAGAAGTTGTGGCAGAGGCCTGTGGTCGAAATCGGACCGATCGGGGGTCTTTATTTGTCCTTACCCGCGCCCTTGCGGTGGCGGGTCTCTATTTGTCCTTACCCGCGCCCTTGCGGTCGCGGGTCTGGGCCTTCCGCTTCTTGAGGTTTTCGCGGAGGGCCTCGGCGAGGCGGGCGGTTTTCGCCTTGGCTTCGCGGGTCTGGGCGGCGCGGTCGGTACCCTTGCCGCCGGGGGTGCGGGAATCGAAGCCGGGAGCTGATTTCTTCATGATGTCCACTCGGATCGGGGAATCGGATTTGCAGGGAAGATAGTGCGTTGCGGCATCTTGCGCGAGGGGGGTCCGTGTGGCACTTTCCGCGCGCTTTCGGCCCCCTCGACTCCGGGGCCTTTTGCCCGGCCGCTCATCGCCTGTTTACCATTCGCGGCGAGACTTCCTGCCGGATCGACCGCGGGGCCCGCCCCGCCCGCATGCTGTGGTAGCTCAGTGGTAGAGCACTCCCTTGGTAAGGGAGAGGTCGAGAGTTCAATCCTCTCCCACAGCACCATTTCCCGCGTACATCGCTAAAACCCGTCATTAGCGAGAGCCATGCCGCCGAAGATGGCGGCGGTAATCGCATATGTCGCTGAAAAGGCCGCCAGAGGTATCGCACCCATCCATGCCTTTCTCGTCCGATAGAGAAGGAAGCCGATCAGCGCGGCTTGCAGCGCGAGAAATGAAATCAAAATCAAGTTGCCGAAGTCCCCTTCGCGAAACCTGCCAAACATCAGACCGGTAAACACAGCGAACAACTGGCTGAAACAGAAGGGCAGGAAGAACAGGAGAAGCTGCCGCTCGCGCCGAACGAGACCAACCGCCGTTCCCAGCAAGAGGCCGAGGTATCCCGCACAGAGGAGAAACGCCGACAAATCCGTCAGCAGTGAGAGATGGAACACCAACGAAAAATATTCGTGGGGAACCATCCAGAAGTTCTCAAATGCGCGTGCCATGCCCACCCCTTTCCAGACAAAGACCCGACAAGAGACGTGTGGAGCGTAGTTCACCCTTCCGCACATGCCCATCTTCTTCCATATGATTTCGTCCTCCCGTTTTCCGGAACGGGCGCGCGTTCCCGCTCGTTGGTGAGGGGAGACCTCACGAGCAAAAGGAGGACGCGATGAGCGTGAAACCGCAGAAGAAGCCGGAAGAGGCGCATGACGAGACGCCGAAGCAGGAGCCCGGCGGGAAGACGGAAGGCCGCAAGGACCTCGCCGACCGGACGCCGGACGCGCATGACGTGACCGAGACGGACCTCGCCGCCGACAAGATGGGCAACAACCAGTTGCAGGGCGACGACCAGGAGAAGGTGCACAACGAACGGCACGCGCAGGCGGAAGTCACGACCGAAACCGACAGCATTATGGAAGGGCTGAAGCGCAAGGAAAAATGAGCGGCGATTATCCGCGTTTCGCGCGGAGAAAGACGGAACGGCGGATTTCGCGCCGCGTTGATTCCGTACTTGCCGCAGGCGCCGCGGAGACGGACGCCCGAAGACGGCAAGCCACCCACAACACGCATGGAGGCCGCCATGAAAGTGAGCGAAGCGATGACAAACGATGTCCGCATCGCCAATCCGGACGACACGATCCGGGAGGCTGCGCAAACGCTTGCCGAACTCGACGCAGGCGCCTTGCCGGTCGGCGAGGACGACAAGCTCGTCGGCATGATCACGGACCGCGACATCGCGATCCGCGCCATCGCGGAGGGCAAGGGCCCGGATACGAAGGTCCGCGACGTGATGACGCCGGACGTCAAATACTGCTTCGACGATCAGGAGATCGACGAGGTGCAGAAGAACATGGGCGAGAATCGCGTGCGCCGCATGGCCGTGATCAATCACGACAAGCGGCTGGTGGGCATTCTCTCCTTCGCCGATATCGTGCTTTCGGGCGCGAAGGTGGACCAGGCGCTTACCGGCGCCTCGCAACCCGGCGGCGCGCACAGCACCGCCGCGTGAGCCGATGCTCACAAGGCCCCGCCTTCACGGGCGGGGCCTTTTTCCGTCAGGCATAGACGAAGAGCGGCACAAGGACCGCGAGCAGCACGAAGCCGGCAAGGCCGCCGAAAAAGATCGCGCGGCGGCGGCGCGTGTCGAGGACGATCTCCGCCTGACGGGCCTTTTCGGCGGGGTAGATTTCCGGGCCGTCATGTCTGCGGTCGCGGGTTTCGGGATCGGGCATCGCGCACCTCCTTGCTTTTCAGGAAAACGAGCGCGCGGGAGGGATGTTCCAGCGATGAGCCCGCCGCGATGGCGCGCCCGGCGCCCGAATGCGTTTTAATGCGTAAACCGCATCACCCCTGAACGAGGAGGCAGCATATGGCCGAGACGCAGGACGATACCGGCGATTTCAGCGGACTTCGCGCGGTTTACCTCAATTGCACGCTGAAGCGCGCGGACCAGCCCTCGCACACGGAACTTCTGATGGGCGCTTCGGCGGAGATCATGAGGAAGCACGGCGTGGCGGTGGAGACGATCCGCCCCGGCGAACGGCAGATCGCCTTCGGCGTCTATCCGGACATGCGGGAGCATGGATGGGAGCGCGACGACTGGCCGGACCTCTGGGAGACGGTGAAACAGGCGGACATCCTGGTGATCGGCACGCCGATCTGGCTCGGCGAGGAATCATCCGTCTGCCGGCTGATCATCGAGCGGCTTTACGGGATGTCCGGCGAGCTGAACGAGAAGGGCCAGTCGAGTTTCTACGGCAAGGTGGGCGGCACCGTGATTACCGGCAACGAGGACGGCATCAAGCATTGCGCGATGTCCATTCTCTATGCGCTCGGCCATCTCGGTTACACGATCCCGCCGCAGGCCGATTGCGGCTGGGTCGGCGAAGCGGGCCCGGGCGCGAGCTATGGCGACGACGGCGCGGGCTTCGACAACGACTTCACGCAGCGCAACACCACGATCATGACCTGGAACCTGATGCATATGGCGCGGATGCTGAAACAGGCGGGTGGATTGCCGAACGAAGGCAACGACCGGCGCGCCTGGAAGGCGGGCTGCCGGTTCGACTTCGAGAATCCGGAGCATCGCGCCTGAGGCACGTCTATGCGCCGAGGCTTTCATAGATCGCGGCCAGCAGCGCCTTGTTGCGGGGGTTCTGCCAGCGGGGGCCCATATCGTTGGTGACGTAGCCGAAGGCGACGCGGGCGGCGGGGTCGCAGAAACCCAGCGAACCGCCGGCGCCGAAATGGCCGAAGGCTTCGGCGTTGGGGCCGAGCGGGCGCTCGGCCTGCGGCAGCTGGAAGCCGAGGGCGAAGCGCGACTCGCGCTCGAGAATGCGGTCGGGGCCGAAGGAGTGTTCCTGCGTCGCGGCGGCGAGCATGGGCTTCGAGAGAATTTCGACACCATCGATGCCGCCGCCCGCGGCGAGCGCGGCATAGAGGCGGGCGACGCCGCGCGCCGTGCCGTGGCCATTGGTGGAGGGGATTTCGGCGGCGCGCCATTCGGCGGTGTTGACCCAGCCCGCACCGGAAATGCCGGGCGGGTTCCAGTAGGTGTTCCACTTCATGAGCGTGACGTCGTCGAGCGCGCCTTCGGGCCGCTCCGGCAGGAGGGACGGCCAGAGGAACTCGGCGCAGCGCGCATGCTCCGCCTGCGGAAGACCGATATGGACATCGGCATCGAGCGGGCCGGCAATCTCGTCGCGCAGGATTTCGCCGATGGTTCGGCCGCTTGCGCGGCGGACGAGTTCGCCGACGAGATAGCCAAAAGTGTTGACGTGGTAGCCATGCGCGGTGCCGGGCTGCCACCAGGGCGCCTGCGCGGCGAGCGCGGACGTCATGCGGTCCCAGTCGAGCATGGCGCCGTCGGGAAGCTCTTCGCGGATCGCGGGGAGGCCCGCCTGGTGCGAGAGCATGTGGCGGAGCGTGATGCCCTCCTTGCCGTTCGCGCCGAACTCCGGCCAGAGACGGTGCGCCGGGGCATCGAGATCGAGGAGGCCGCGCTCGACGAGGCGGAGCGCGACGAGCGCGGTGAACGCCTTGCCGACGGAGAAGAAATTGACCAGCGTGTCGCGCGCCCAGGGCGTTTGCCGCGCGGCATCGCGGTGCCCGCCCCAGAGGTCGCAGACGAGCTTGCCGCCGACCATGAGGGCGATGGCGGCGCCGGGCTCGCCGCGCGCGGAGAAGTTTTCCGCGAAAGCATCGCGCAGGCCCACGAAGCGCGGATCGCAGGTGCCACCTACCGGCACGGCGGTCATGAGACGAGCAGCGCCATGAGGCTGAGCGCCATCAAGGCCTGACCGGCATAATAGGTGACCCAGACGATGGGGCCGCGATACGGCACCGGCGCGCGGAATTTATCGAGGGCGATGGTGCTGTCCGAGATCACGAAGAGAACGGCGCCGAGGCCGAGCAGCGGCGCGCCTTCGGGGATCGCAAGGGCGGTCAATGCCATCACGAGGATGACGACGAGATAGGCGCCGACGGGGAGCTTCATGCGGCCGAGCGTGGGCGCGAGCGACCAGTAGAGCGCGAGCGCGCCGATGCCGACGGCGAGCGAGGTGGCTTTCAGGGCGAGCGTGTCCGGGGCGCTGGCGAGGGGCAGCATGACCGCGATGTAGAAGAGGTGGCTCGCGAGGAAGGCGCCGAGGCCGCGCATGAAATTGCGCGGGTCCCCTTTCAGCGCGAGGAAGAGATCGCCGAGGGCGGAAAGGAGGAAGGCGGCGGCGAGGAGGAGGAAGGGCAGCGCGGCGCCCGCGAGAAGCGGCAGCGGCACGAGGAGGCCGATGGCGGCGGTCTTGAGGCCGGTGCGGAGCGCGGAGGGGGCGCGATGCTCGATCGCCTGATAGGCGATGGCGGCGGCGAGCGACATGAGCGCCAGCGCGATGCGGATGGCGTCGAGGCCGTCGCCTGCGACAAAGATTTCCTGCAGCATGTTCCCCTCGCCTTTTCTTCTTCCTGCGTTCCTCGCCCCCCGCCCCAAACGGCCCATTCCCGCTGTCCTTGCCGACAGGCTGCAAGGGGCCGTTTGACCCTCCCCGAGGGGAGGGTGGGTTCTCTTTCTTCTATGTCGTGCTGCTCTATGATTGCGGAAAGAACGGATTCGCAAAAGGACCGAAAATGAGCGGCGGGGCGCGCGAGATCGACAGCCTGCAGAATGCGCGGGCGAAGAAATGGCTGGCGCTGGCCGATTCGCGCGGTATCCGTAAGCAGGGGCAGTTCATTCTTTCCGGGCGGAAGACCGTGCCGGAGGCGCTCATGCGACACGGGGAGCGCTTCACGGCGGCGCTGGCGCGGACCGAGAGCGACCTCAACCGGCTGGCGCTGCCCTCCTCGATCGAGCGCTATGTGCTGGCGAAGCCCGTCTTCGAGGCGCTGGACACGAACGGGACGGGCTTTCTGCTGCTTGTCGGCGATGTGCCGGAGATGGAGGTGGCGGATTTCTCGAAACCGGCGACGGGATGCGAACTGGTGCTGGCGCTCGGCGATCCGGCCAATCTGGGCGCGGTGCTCCGCAGCGCGGCGGCGTTCGGCGTCACGCGCATCGTGCTGATGGACGGCGCGGCGCATCCGTTTCACCCGAAGGCGCTGCGCGGCGGCGCGAATGCGCAGTTCGCTCTCGGCTTCCTGAAGGGCGGTGCGTGGGAGACGCTCAGCTACGCGAAGGGCGCTGTCGCGGCGCTCGACGGCGGCGGGCAGGACATCGAGGCTTACGACTGGCCGAAAAATCTCCGTCTCGTGCTGGGCGAGGAAGGGCGCGGATTGCCGAAGGGACTGAAGGCGACGCGGCTTGCGATCCGTATGACGGACAGGGTCGAGTCCCTCAATGCGACGGTTGCGGCGAGCCTCGCGCTCGCCACCCGGTTCCGGAAAGGCGGCGGGTGATCCGGAGCCGGCGGGGCGGCGTAGACAGGGGGTGAGAGCTGGAACGCGAGCCAGCGGTTCAACCCCCCAGAAGGCCCCCCCAAGGTGAATTCGCTTCTCAAACCCGTTGTAGCTCTCACACTTCTTGTTCCCGTGTTGTGTCTCGGCGCGGAAGCGGCAGTGCCGGAAACCTCCCCCGGTCCGGACCTGTCCTTCCGCGTCGAGCGCGGCGGCGACCCGATCGGCACGCACCGGATCAGCTTCACGCGCGAGGGCGACGAGCTTCATGTCGCCATCGATATCGAGCTCGCGGTGTCGTTCGGCCCGATCACCGTTTTCCGCTATGAGCACCGCAACCGCGAGACATGGCAGGACGGAAAGCTGATCGCGCTCGAAACGGAAACGAACGACGACGGCAAGCGCTACACGGTGAGCGCGACGGCGACGGATGAAGGCCTCGAAGTGACGAGTTCGGCGAACGGCACTTTCATGGCGCCGGCCGGCATCATTCCGACAAGCTACTGGAACCCGGCGACGCTGACACAGACGCAACTTCTCGACACGCAGAAGGGGCGCATCATCGATGTCGATATCGAGGAGACGGGCGCGCGCGAGGCGCGGGCGGACGGGCGGATAATTCCCGTGCGCGAATACCGCATGACCGGCGACCTGAAACTCAGGCTCTGGTATTCGCCCGACATGGAATGGCTGAACGTGATCTTCACGGCGCGCGGCGAGGAGGTCGACTATCACGTCGAGCGGATCGACCGGACGCGCCTGCAACGGGTGGCGCAGCAATGAGCGGCACGAAGGAAATCGTCTGGATCACGGGCGCAAGCTCCGGCATCGGCCGGGCGCTGGCGCTGCGGATGGCGCGCGAAGGCTACCGCGTGGCGGCATCGGCGCGGCGCGTGGCGGAACTGGAGAAGCTCGCTCAGGAAGCGGCGGCGAAGGGCGGCGAGATCGTCGCGTTCCCGCTCGACACGACGAAGCCCGAAGAGGTGAGCGAGGCCGTGCAGCGTGTCGAGAGCGCGATGGGACCCATCGTCATTGCCGTGCTGTGCGCGGGCACCTACGAGCCGGTGCTGGCGCGCGAGCTGACCGCGGCGAAAGCGCGGCCCGTGTTCGAACTCAATTTCATGGGCACGATGCATTGCCTCGAAGCGCTGATCGGGCGCATGACCGCGCGGAAGGCGGGCCGGATCGCGGTCGTCGCCTCGCTCGCGGGCTATTTCGGGCTGCCGACCTCGGCGATCTATGGCGGCAGCAAGGCGGCGCTCATCAACATGGCGGAGGCGCTGCGGCCCGATCTCGCGCGCGACGGCGTGACGCTGCAGATCGTCAATCCGGGCTTCGTGAAAACGCCGCTCACCGACAAGAACGCATTTCCGATGCCGTTCCTGATGGAGGTGGACGATGCGGTCGATGCCTTCTATCGCGGGCTCAAATCCAACCGCTTCGAGATCACCTTTCCGCGCCGCTTCTCGCTGATGCTCAGGCTGCTGCAGATGCTGCCCTACGGGCTGGCGCTGAAGCTCACGGCCCTCACCATGCCCAAGCACAAGGAAGGGGCGGCGGGCTAGCTGTCGCCCTTCATTTTCCGGTACGCGGCGAGCGCGCGGTTGCGCGCCGTGCCGTGATCGACAATGGGATCGGGATAGGTTTCGCCCAGTTCGACACCGGCATCGGCCAGCATCTTCGCGGGTGCTTCCCACGGCTTGTGGATGTATTTCGCATCGAGCTTCGCGATCTCGGGCACGAAGGCGCGGACGTAGTCTCCTTCCGGATCGAACTTCTCGCCTTGGAGGATAGGGTTGAAGATACGGAAGTAAGGCGCGGCGTCGGCGCCCGAACCCGCGACCCATTGCCAGCTCGCTCGGTTCACCGCGAGGTCGGCATCGACCAGCGTGTCCTCGAACCATTCCGCGCCGCGCCGCCAGTCCACCATCAGATGTTTGATGAGGAAGGAGGCGGCGATCATGCGCACGCGGTTGTGCATCCAGCCGGTCTGCCAGAGCTGGCGCATGCCGGCATCGACGACGGGATAGCCGGTGCGGCCCGTGGCCCATGCCTCGAAGGCGGCGTCGTTCTTCGCCCAGGGGAAGGTATCGAATTCGCGCTTCCAGTTTTCCCTGACGATTTCCGGCCAGTGATAGAGAAGGTGGCAGGCGAAGTCGCGCCAGGCCTGTCCCTTATTCACATCTGACGCCGCCGTCGACCTGACTCGTGTACTGCTCCTTATGCTCAGCCCACTACAATCA
>CAJXOU010000100.1 GCA_913057645.1 uncultured Rhodobiaceae bacterium
TTCCTGCGGCGTGCCGGAGACGGCGAGAAAGTCGGAGATGAGCCGGGCGGCTGCCTTCGGCACACTCGAGGAAGCGAGTTCCGCCTGCTCGATCAACCGCTCGGCGACTTCCTCCACGGTGCGTCCGCCGACAGGCGCAATGCCGGCGAGCTTCAGCACGTCCTCGATCACGTCTTTCGCCTGCGCATCGTCAAGACCCGCAATGGCGGAGATCAGTGCCTGCCGGTCGCCTGTCTCCTCGCCCGCATCGCCTTTCGCAAGTCGGTCGAGCAGCTCGCGGAAATAGTCGGGCCGCCAGAAGTGGCGCTTCAGGCGCGAGCGCCAGCCGGGCGGCAGGTCGAGCGCGTCGACCAGCGCATCGAACAGCGCGAGATCGCCCATCGCGACGTCGTAGTCCTTGAGTCCGGCCTCCGCGAGCGCCCGGGCGCCAAGCACCATCACTTCGGCGTCCGCCGCTTCCGCATCCGGCGCGTCGAGACATTCGACGCCAGCCTGCGTGAATTCGCGGAGCTTCGCCGACCCCCGCTGCTGATAGCGGTAGACGGGCCCTACAGAGCAGAGCTTCTTCGCGCCGCCGCCTTCTTCGAGATAGAGGCGGCAGACGGGAATCGTCAGTTCGGGACGGAGGCAGAGTTCATCGCCCGCCGGATCGGTGAAGACATACATGCGCCGGCGGATGTCCTCGCCGGACATGTCGAGAAAGATGTCGGCCGGCTGCAGCGCGGGCGCGGAGACCGGCGCATAGCCCGCCTTCTCGAAGCCGCCGCGCACGGACGCGGCCAGCGCTTCGCGGGCGCGGAGCCTCTCACCGTCCTGTGCTGCCATGGTCGTCGAAGACATATCGAATACTTCCCGGCCCCTCGGAGCCTTTCGGATCGGGGCCTTATCTATCACGGAAATGGTAAATATCGAGAGTGCGGTGAATACGGCCTGTCAGCCGTGATGACCCTTGACCGGACGGTGCCGGGCGAGCATCGCCACCACCTCTTCCACCAGCCGCGCGCGCGGGATCGCGACCTGCGCAGGCTGGCCCTCGCGCCAGGCGGTGTTGTCCTCGATTTCCTTCGACATTTCGGCGCCGAGGATGAGGTCCTTCAGCGTCACCTCGCCCTTCGCACGCTCGTCCTCGCCCTCGATCACGGCAATGGGCGCGCCGCGCCTGTCGGCATATTTCATCTGCGCCTTCATGCCGGACCCGCCGAGATAAAGCTCGGCGCGGATACCGGCATTGCGCAGTTCCGACACCATCGCCTGATAGCCTGCCATGTGAGCCGCATCGAGCGTCAGCACGACGACGGGCGCTGTCACATCTTCCACATCGAGCTTGCCGAGCAGTTCGAGCGCGGTCTGGAGGCGGCTCACGCCGATGGAGAAGCCGGTGGCCGGCACCTTCACGCCCTTGAAGCGCTCGACGAGTCCGTCATAGCGCCCGCCCGAACCGACCGATCCGAAGCGCACGGGGTTGCCCTTCTCGTCCTTCACCTCGAAGAGAAGATCGGATTCGAAAACCGGTCCGGTGTAATAACCGAGGCCCCGCACGATCCAGGAGTTGAACTCGATACGATCGGTGCCGTAGCCCGCCGCAGTGAAGAGCGCGTCCATTTCGGCAAGTTCGTCGATGCCCGCGCGCCCCACTTCGCTGTCGCCAACGATCTTGCGCCAGCCATCGAGCACGAGATTGCGATCCGTCGTGCCTTCGCCGACGCCGGACTCGACATAGTCGACCACGGCCGTGATCTGCGAGGGCGAAAGTCCCGCGCCTTTCGTAAAGTCACCGCTCTCGTCCTTGCGGCCCGGCCCGAGCAGAAGTTCGACGCCCTTGCGGCCGAGACGGTCATATTTGTCGATGGCGCGCAGCACCGTCATGTAGGTCGCGCTGCCGGGCTCGCCCTCAAGGCCGATGGTTTCCAGAAGACCGTCGAGAACCTTCCGGTTGTTCGCGCGAATGCGGTAACTGCCGCGCGGTATGCCGAGCGCTTCGAGGCAATCCGCGCCCATCATGCACATTTCGGCGTCGGCGGCGACACCGGGCGCAGCGACCGTGTCCGCATCGAACTGCGTGAACTGGCGGTAGCGGCCCGGACCAGGCTTCTCGTTCCGCCAGACGGGGCCTGTCTGGTAGCGGCGGAAAGGCTTCGGCAGCGCGTCGTAATTCTCGGCGACATAGCGGGCGAGTGGCGCCGTCAGGTCGTAGCGCAGCGACAGCCACTGCTCGTCGTCGTCCTGAAAGGAAAACACGCCCTCGTTCGGACGGTCCTCGTCGGGCAGGAACTTGCCGAGTGCATCGGCATATTCGATGGCGGATGTTTCGAGCGGATCGAAGCCGTAGCGCTCATAGACCTCGCGAATCCGCGCAAGCATCCTCTGCTCCGCGCGGACCATGCCGGCAGACATATCGCGAAGCCCCTTCGGCACGCGTGCCTTGGGACGAAAGATCTTCTCTTTCTTGCTCATGACTTACATCAGGAAAGTCCGCCGCCCGCGCCATTTCCGGCGCGGGCGCATACCTAGCCCATAGCCCCTCGCCTCACAAGCACCGCTGCCTCGCCCCGAAAATCGAATCAGTTTGCGGCAATGGCTGCCCAAAACCTTAACAAAGCCCCCGAAATCACGGCTTTTGAGCCCTCTATTCGGACCGGAAGCGAAAATAATTCTGGTTAACGCTCGATTCGGCCCCGGGAATCAAAACGCCGCAAAAATGGGCTTTTTATCCCTAACGCACAACTTGCCCGATTGTAGGTACAGGTTGCTCCAACCACAAAATAGGCGACCCGTTTACTTTCTGTTTACCGAAGAATCGGATCGTTAACTCACGCGGCCAAATGCCGCCTTACTCGAATTATATGTATTTGGTTGCGGGGCCCTTGGGGGGCGGAAAACAGGTAGAGACCTTGGCACGTCCAGGCATCGCAATGAGCAGCTTCTCCGGTCCGGCGGCACACGCCCTGCCCCCTCTTGTCGCGCATGTGGTCAGCACCTCGGCAGCGCTCTGCAGCGGTCTCGCGCGGATCGCCGAGACAGGCGAGGCCGGCCCTTTCCAGTTTGAATTTTCGGCGCTGCAGGACGGCATCGATCCGCTTCTCGTTCCGGGCATCGACGCGCTCATCATCGATATCGGCGCCGGCGGACCGGCGGCGCTCGAGTTCCTGCGCCGCGTCGTTTCGCTGGGGCCGAACGCCCCGGTCGTCGCCATCGGCACCGACGATCCGTCCCTGCAGGCGGAGGCCATCGAAGCGGGTGCGGAAGACTGCCTCGGCGAGGAAACGGAAACGCCTCGCGCGCTCGGCCTCGCCATCCGCCGGGCCGTTGCGCGCCGTGTCTCTCGGGAGGCGCGGGAGACGCAGGCAAAAGCGCCCCAAGACAACGCCAATCCCCAGGTCACCCTGGTCCAGGAAACGCCGGAAGCGATCGTCATTCTCGACAGTCACGGCATCGTCCGCTTTGCCAATGGCGCGGCGCAGGATTTGCTCGGCCGCAGCGCGGAAGAGCTCGTCGGACAGGCCTTCGGTCTGCCCTCGGACCCCGGCGAACACGACATCACCATCACACGGCCCGACGGCGACAGCCGCCTTGCCGAAATGCGCATCGTGGACACGCGCTGGGGCGGCGTTCCGGCCCGCGTCGCGGCCCTCAACGACGTCACGGTGCGGCGCAAGCTCGAACAGACCATGCACGACGCCGAAGCGCGCAGCCAGGAGACGCACAAGCGCAGCCAGAGCTTCTTCTCCAACGTGAATCATGATCTCCGCACGCCGCTTACCCACATCATCGGTTTCTCGGAGATGATGAAGAATGAGCGTCTCGGACCGATGGGCACCGACCGCTACAAGGAATACGCGAACGACATCTATTCGAGCGGCACCATGCTGCTCGACATGATCGAGGATCTGCTCGGCATTGCCGAGGCGGAGATGGACGAGATCGACCTCACCGACGAGATCGTCAACATCGGCCAGCTCGCGGAAATCGCTGTCGCCAGCCAGCGCCAGCACGCCGCCGCCGAAGGCGTCTCCATCGAGATCGAGTGCCCGGGGCGCTTGCCCGGCTTGCGCGGCGATGCGCGCCGCCTCCGACAGGGGCTTTTCCGCCTTATCGCGGAGGCGGTCCACTGCGCGCATCGCGGCTCCATCATCCGTCTCTCCGTGGAAGAAGACGAGGGCGGTATCGGCATTGCGCTCACCGAAATCCGCGATCCGGCCTCGCTCGCCGCGGAGCAGGACGCCCTGCCCTATATCGAGGGTACGGACGATCCCTTCGTCAGCGCGGAAGACAGCAGCGCGCCCCGCGAGGAAAGCCTCGCCCTCTCGCTCACCCGCAAGGTGATGGAGCTGCATGGCGGCAGCCTCGACGTCGCCCGTGCCGAGCGCGGCAAGGCCGGCCTCCTTCCGGACACGGGCATGCGGATCGGCATGCACTTCCCGTCCACGCGTGTCATCCGCTGACGGACGTGTGAGTCAAAAACCACTCTGACCCTGTGTGCGCTTTCGCCGCGTGACGTTTCGTGGCACCTTTCTGCCTGTCGGCTTCGGGGGACAGGGTGTAGGTTTGTGCCTGCCCGTTGAAGATGGAGACGCGTCATGCCGCCCATCGATGCCGAGATTCTCGCACGCCTGCAGTTCGCGTTCACCGTCGCATTTCATATTCTCTTCCCGACGCTCACGATCGGCCTTGCCGGCTTCCTCGTTTTCTTCGAGGCGAAGCATCTGCGGACCGGCCAGGAAATCTGGCTCCGCCTCTACAAGTTCTGGGTCAAGATCTTCGCGCTCACCTTCGGCATGGGCGTCGTCTCGGGCATCGTTCTTTCCTATCAGTTCGGCACCAACTGGGCCGAATGGTCACGCATCACCGGCCCCGTTCTCGGCCCGCTGATCGGCTTCGAGGTGCTGACCGCCTTCTTTCTCGAGGCGGGCTTTCTCGGCGTCATGCTGTTCGGCTGGGACAAGGTGGGACCGCGGCTTCACTTCCTTGCCACCACGCTTGTCGCCATCGGCACGGCGATTTCCGCCTTCTGGATTCTTTCCGCCAACAGCTGGATGCAGACGCCGCAGGGCGCAACCTTCGTCGATGGACACTATGTCGTCGACGACTGGCTCGCCGTGATCTTCAATCCGTCCTTCCCCTGGCGTTTCCTGCACATGACGACGGCGTCCTATCTCACCACGACGGTCGTGATCGCGGGCGTGTCGGCCTATCACCTGCTGGCAGACAACAATCGCGAGATCGCGAAGCGGTCCTTCTCCGTCGCCATGTGGGCGCTCATGGTCCTCGCCCCGTTGCAGATCTTTCTCGGCGACCAGCACGGTCTCAACACGCTCGAGCATCAGCCGATGAAGATCGCCGCGATGGAAGGCAACTGGGAGACGCAGTCCCATGCCCCCTTCCACATCTTCGCGATCCCGGACCAGAAGGCGCAGACCAATCATCTCGAATTGTCCATTCCGTGGGGGTCGAGCCTGATCCTGAAGCACAGCCCGTCCGGTGTCGTGCCCGGCCTCAGCGAAGTGCCGGTGGAAGACCAGCCGCCCGTCGGCATCGTCTTCTGGTCCTTCCGCGTCATGGTCGGTATCGGCTTCCTGTTCCTCGCGCTCGGCGCATGGGGCGTATGGGCGCGCTGGCGCGGACAGCTCACCGAAAGCAAATGGCTTTCCCGCTTTGCCGTCCTGATGTCGCCCGCGGGCTTCGTCGCGACGCTGGCCGGCTGGTTCGTCACCGAAGTCGGCCGCCAGCCCTGGACGGTTTATGGCGCGCTCCGCACGGCCGACAGCATTTCGCCGACGGTCACCGGCGCTTCGGTCGCTACCACGCTCGTCCTCTTCCTGATCGTTTATGGCGGGCTTTTCGGCGCCTATCTCTACTACCTCATGAAACTCATCCGCCGCGGGCCGGAGGCGCTCAGCGTGAGGGAAACCGAAGAGAAGCCCGAGGCGATCCGCGGCGCGCGGCCCGGCCTCGTGGTTCCGGCGGAATAGGAGGCGGCCTCATGGAAACGCTTGCGATCATCTCGGGCGGCATCATCGGCGCGGCGATCCTCATGTATGTCGTGCTCGACGGCTTCGATCTCGGCGTCGGCATCCTCTTTCCCTTCGCGCCGGACGAAAAGGCGCGCGACACGATGATCAATTCCGTCGCCCCCGTCTGGGACGGCAACGAGACCTGGCTTGTGCTTGGCGGCGGGGGCCTGCTCGTCTTCTTCCCCACTGCCTATTCGATCGCCCTGCCCGCTTTCTACCTGCCGATCATGGCGATGCTCTTTGCCCTGATCTTCCGGGGCGTCACTTTCGAATTCCGGCATCAGGCCCATACGAGCGCCCATCTCTGGAACCGGTCCTTCTTCTGGGGTTCGCTCGTCGCGGCCTTTGCGCAGGGCGTTCTGCTCGGTGCGCTGGTGCAGGGCGTCCATGTCGAGGGCCTGCGTTATGCGGGCGGCATGTTCGACTGGCTCAGCCCCTTCTCGATCCTGACAGGCATCGGCGTTGTCGCCGGCTACGGCCTCCTCGGCGCGACATGGGTGATCTACAAGACGGAAGGCGAAATACAGGACTGGGCCCGCCGCGCCGCCATCGTTCTCGGCGGCGGCACGATGATCGCAATGGCGGCGGTCAGTGTCATGACACCCCTCATGCGCCCGATGATCGCGGAACGCTGGTTCGGCGGGATCAACCTCGTCTATTTCGCGCCGGTGCCGCTGCTGACCGGCGCGCTCGCCGTCTGGCTCTTCTATTCGATCCTGTCGAAGCGCGAGCTTGCGCCCTTCCTGTCGGCCGTCGGCCTTTTCATGCTCGGATTTCTCGGCCTCGCGATCAGCCTCTATCCGAATATCATCCCGCCTTCGGTGCCCGTATGGGATGTCGTCGCGCCGCGGTCCAGCGTCATCTTCGCGCTGATCGGCGTCGCCGTCGTGCTGCCGATGGTGCTCATCTACACCGTCTACGCCTACAGCGTGTTCCACGGCAAGGCGAGCGCCAAAGGCGGATACGCGCATCATGAGCACGAGTGAAAGGAAGGAGAGCGCAGGCAAGCGGCTGCTCTGGTTCGCCGGCATCTGGGCGGCGAGCATCGCCGCGCTCGCCCTCTTCGCCTATGGCGTCCGCGCGGCTCTCGGGCTCTAGCCGCCTTTCACCGGCACGCCGAAGGGCGAGATCCCGCGCACGTGATCCTCGACCGTCAAGCGGTGCTTCAGCGGCGGAAAGGCGCGCTGCGAGCAGTCGAGCCTTTCGCACAGCCTGCAATTGACGCCGATGGGCATGGCGCCGCGCTCATCGTCGAGATCATAGCCCTGGCTGTAGACGATCTTGCGCGCATGGCCGATGTCGCAGCCGAGCCCCACCACATACTGGTCGCCGGGCACGCCTATCCCTGAGCCCGCGCGGCTCACCGTGCGTGCGATCGAGAAGTAGCGCGTGCCATCTTCCATCTGCACGATCTGGGTATAGATCTCGCCCGGCACGCGGAAGGCATCATGCACGTTCCAGCGCGGGCAGGTGCCGCCGAAGCGCGCGAAGTGAAAGCCCGCCGCCGAGAAGCGCTTGGAGACATTGCCCGCATTGTCGACGCGGATGAGAAAGAAGGGGATGCCGCGCAGGCCGGGCCGCTGCAGGGTCGTCAGCCGGTGACAGACCTGCTCGAAGCTCGTGCCGAAGCGCCGCCCGAGCAGGCGGATGTCGTAGCGCGTCGCCTCCGCCGTCTTGTGGAACGGGCCATAAGGCATCAGCAGCGCGGCGGCGAAATAGTTCGCGAGCGCCACGCGGCCGAGCCGCATCGCCTCGTCGCTTTCGAGGCCGGAGCTTTCGAGAATGTCCTCGATGGTGCGCGACTGCTCGAAATAACCGAGCTGATAGGCGAGCTGGAACGAGCGTCCCGGCTGGTCGAGCAGTTCGGAAAGGAAGATCGTCTGGCGATGGCGGTCGTAGCGGCGCAGTTCGTGCGACATCAAGTCGGCGGGCGCGATGCGGGTCGAGACACCGTGAAGGTCGCGCAGCGCCGTGCGGAGCGCCAGGTAGGGCTCTTCCGAGCCGATGCCCGCGCTTGCATAGAGCCGTTCCGCCGCATCGTCGAGTTCGGGGAAGTGGTTGTTGCGGCTGTTGATGAAGTCGCGGACTTCCTCCAGCGGCAGGCCAGGCGCCTCCGCCCCGTCCAGCATGTCGCGGTCGGCGAGGCGCTCGGCCAGCATCGAGCCGTTGGTGACGCTCTCCTGATAGGCACGGTAGAGGTTCGAGATCGCGTCCGCCGTGGCGGGGCTCGCCGCCGCGATTTCGCGGAGGTCCTGAATGGTGAGGCCGGCATCGCGGAACAGCGGGTCCGAGAAGACTTCCCTGAGCACCGTCAGCGCCTGCGCCTCATCGTCGCCCCCGAGTGTCCTGAGCTCGACGTCATAGGCTTCGGCGAGCTTCAGCAGCACCTGAACGGAGACAGGACGCTGGTCCCGCTCGATCAGATTGAGGTAACTTGCAGAGATGCCGAGATCGGCGGCCATGCGCGCCTGGGTCAGGCCGCGCTCGCGGCGAAGCCGCCTAATGCGCGGACCGGCAAAGACTTTTTTCTCCGAGGCCATGCGGCGCTCCCAGCGAATTTGCCCTGATCTGAGGCAGACCGCGGCACTCTAATTTACAAGATTTACATTTTCAACAGAATCGCACAGGAATCTTGTGAAGTTCTTTACTTCAACATTTTCAATGACTTAGGAAATATTGGACAAGCAGGTGTCGAGGCTGTATGACCTCGCGCAAACGGACATCGAAAAGATCGACCACGGAGGCGAGCGAGCATGAGCAAGGCAGCAGCCACGACGATTGCGGACGGCATTACCGTCAAGGGCGCGATGAAGCCGGGCTACGAGCGTATCCTGACGCCGGAAGCCCTCGCATTCATTGCCGGGCTCGAGCGCAAGTTCGGCGCCCGCCGCCGCGAGCTGCTCGCCGCGCGCGCCGAGCGCCAGAAGCGCTTCGACGCGGGCGAGCTCCCCGACTTCCTGCCCGAAACTAAGAATATCCGCGAGGGCGACTGGAAGGTCGCGCCGATCCCGAAGGACCTGCTCGACCGCCGTACCGAAATCACGGGCCCCGTCGACAACCGCAAGATGGTCATCAACGCGCTCAATTCCGGCGCGCAGTCCTACATGACGGACTTCGAGGACGCGGCCGCGCCGACCTGGGACAACATGATCGGCGGCCAGATCAACATGATGGCCTATTGGGACAAGTCGATCGGCTTCACCGACGAAGCGAACGGCAAGACCTATGACGTCATCGAGAAGCCCGCGACGCTGATCGTCCGTCCGCGCGGCTGGCATCTCGAGGAAGCCCATGTCGAGATCGACGGCAAGCCGATGTCCGGCAGCATTTTCGATTTCGGCCTCTACTTCTTCCACAATGCGAAGAAGCAGATCGCATCCGGCTCCGGCCCCTATTTCTATCTGCCGAAGATGGAGAGCCACAAGGAAGCGCGGCTCTGGAACGACATCTTCGTCGACGCCCAGAAGACGCTCGGCGTGAAGAACGGCACCATCAAGTCGACGATCCTGATCGAGACGCTGCCCGCCGCCTTCGAGATGCACGAAATCCTTTACGAGCTGAAGGACCACATCGTCGGCCTCAATTGCGGCCGTTGGGACTACATCTTCAGCTACATCAAGCGGCTCGGCAAAAACCCGAACTTCATCCTGCCGGACCGCGCGCAGGTCGTGATGGGCGACGCCTTCCTCAACGCCTATTCTCTCCTTCTCGTGAAGACCTGCCATGAGCGCGGCGCCTTCGCGATGGGCGGCATGGCGGCGCAGATCCCCGTGAAGGGCGACGAAGCCGCCAACGAGGCCGCCTTCAACAAGGTCCGCGCCGACAAGGAACGCGAAGCCAAGAACGGCCATGACGGCACCTGGGTCGCCCATCCCGATCTCGTGAAGGTCGCGATGGAAATCTTCGGCAAGCTCGAAGGCCCGAACCAGCTCGCCCGCCAGCGCCAGGACGTGAATGTCGGCCAGAAGGAACTGATCGAGCCGCACAAGGGCGAGCGCACCGAAGGCGGCATGCGCGAATGCTGCCGCGTCGGCGTGCAGTACATCGAAGCCTGGCTCGGCGGCCGTGGCGCGGTGCCGCTCTACAATCTGATGGAAGACGCAGCCACGGCCGAGATCAGCCGCACGCAGATCTGGCAGTGGATCTATCACGGCGCGACGCTCAGCGACGGCCGCAAGGTGACGCCGGAGCTCTTCGAGGAAGTGCTCGCCGACGAAATGAAGACCTTGCGCGAAACGCTGGGCGAAGAGCGCTGGAATTCAGGTCACTTCGAGCAGGCGATCCGCCTCTTCTCCGAAATGACCACGGCCGAGGAATGTGAGGAGTTCCTCACACTGCCGGCCTACCGCCTCATTCTCGAAAACGAAGCCTGATCCGAAACCACCCTCCGACCCCGAGGACCTGACCCATGAGCAAGAAGACCTTCTACGATCTCGTTCCGAGCGCGCCCAAGGGCCGCTTCGACAATGTCTACCGCAACTACAGCGTCGAGGACGTCGAGAAGCTGCGCGGTTCGTTCCCCATCGAGTACACGCTCGCCTCGCGCGGCGCGAACAAGCTCTGGGAACTGCTGCACACGACCGACTACGTGCATTCGCTGGGCGCCCTTTCCGGCAACCAGGCCATGCAGATGGCGCGTGCGGGCCTGAAGGCGATC
This sequence comes from uncultured Rhodobiaceae bacterium, assembly GCA_913057645.1. Classification (GTDB taxonomy): domain Bacteria; phylum Pseudomonadota; class Alphaproteobacteria; order Parvibaculales; family Parvibaculaceae; genus Parvibaculum. The sequence goes on from CAJXOU010000100.1 coordinate 10,669, forward strand.
TATCTCTCGGGCTGGCAGGTTGCCGCCGACGCGAACACCGCCGGCACGACCTATCCCGACCAATCGCTCTACCCCGCGAACTCCGGTCCGGAACTCGCCAAGAAGATCAACAAGACGCTGAAGCGTGCCGACGAGATCGAGCACTCCGAAGGCGGCGCGAAGCGCGACTGGTTCCTGCCGATCGTGGCGGACGCGGAAGCCGGCTTCGGCGGCCCGCTCAACTGCTTCGAGATCATGAAGGCCTATATCGAAGCGGGCGCCGCGGGCGTTCACTACGAAGATCAGCTCGCGTCGGAAAAGAAGTGCGGCCATCTCGGCGGCAAGGTTCTGATCCCGACCCGCGCGCATGAGCGCAACCTGAACGCCGCGCGCCTCGGTGCCGACGTCATGGGCACGCCGACGCTCATCATGGCGCGCACGGATGCCGAATCCGCGAACCTCATCACGTCGGACATCGACGAGCGCGATCACGAGTTCATCGATTTCGATGCGGGCCGCACCTATGAAGGCTTCTACCGCCTGAAGCCGGGCATGGGCGTCGACCATTGCATCAAGCGCGGCCTCGCCTTTGCGCCTTATGCGGACCTGCTGTGGTGGGAAACCTCGAAGCCGAACCTCGACGACGCGAAGCGTTTCGCCGAAGCGGTGAAGAAGGAATATCCCGACCAGCTGCTCGCCTATAACTGCTCGCCGTCCTTCAACTGGGAAGCGAATCTCGACAAGGCGACGATCGAGACCTTCCAGAAGGAAATCGCGGCGATGGGCTACAAGTACCAGTTCGTCACGCTGGCCGGCTTCCACCAGCTCAACTACGGCATGTTCGAACTCGCCCGCGGCTACCGCGACCGTGGCATGGGCGCCTATTCGGAACTGCAGCAGGCCGAGTTCGGCGCGGAGAAGGACGGCTACACCCCACCCCGCCCCCCCCCCCACGTCGCCCCCCGCCCTGTCCACCACGTCCGCCCCCCCGCCCCCGCCACCGCGACCCCCCCCACCC
>CAJXOU010000101.1 GCA_913057645.1 uncultured Rhodobiaceae bacterium
GGGGGGGGGGGGGTGGGGCGCGGGGGGGGCGGGCTGGCGGGGCGAGCTGGACGGCGGGGCGGGGGCGATGCTGAAAGACGTCGACGCCGTCGTGCATTGCGCGGCGAAGGTCGAGACCTGGGGCCGGATGAAGGAATTCCGGGCGATCAACGTGACGGGCACCGAGCGCCTGCTGAAGGCGGCGCGCGAAGCGGGCGTCAAACGCTTCGTCCATATCGGCACGGAGGCCGCGCTCTTCTACGGCCAGTCGATGGACGATCTCGACGAGACGGCGCCGATGGCCTTCAACTCCCCCATGCCCTACCCGCGCACCAAGGCGCATGCCGAGGAAGCCGTGCGCACCGCGAATGGCAACGGGCTCACGACGATCGTGCTCAGGCCGCGCTTCATCTGGGGGCCCGGCGACCAGACGCTGCTGCCCGCACTGAAGGAGATGGTGGATACGGGACGCTTCGCCTGGATCGGCGGCGGGCGCGCCGTGACCGACACCGCGCATATCTACAATGTGGTGCACGCCATCGAACTCGCGCTCGAAAAGGGCAATGGCGGCGAGGCCTATTTCATCACCGACGGTGGAAAGCCTGTCTCGTTCAAGGAAATGATGACGAAGATGGCGGCGACGGCGGGTTTCTCCCTTCCCGACCGGAACATACCGGGATGGCTGGCGCGCGGCGCGGCGAGGATCATGGACAGGATCTGGAAGCTCACCTTGCGCCGCTCGCCGCCGCCGCTCGATCCGCACACGGCATCGCTGATGTCGCGCAACTGCACGCTGAAGATCGGCAAGGCGCAACGCGAACTCGGTTACGAACCCGTCATCACGCGCGAAGCGGGACTGGCCGAACTCGCGCGGCCAGGCTGAAGACGCGCCGCCGCATTGCAATCGTCCCTTCTTTGCCCGAAGCTCCGCCGAACCAGCGGGAGATGAAACATGCGCATCTGGATCGTGATCGGCGCCGCGAACGGCTTTCTTTCCGTGGCGCTCGGCGCCTTCGCGGCGCACGGGCTGCAATCGCGCGTGGGGCCCACGGAACTTGCCGTCTTCGAAACCGGTGCGCGCTACCAGATGTATCACGCGCTCGCGCTCTTCGCCGTCGCCTGGGTGGCGGCGCAGGGCGGCGGGGCGTTCGCCACCATCGCCGGATGGGCCTTCGTGGCGGGTACGATTCTCTTTTCGTGCTCGCCCTACTATCTCGGCCTGACCGGCAGCCGCGCCCTCGTGCTGGTGACACCGGTGGGCGGCCTCGCCTTCCTGATCGGCTGGGCAGCCCTTGCCGCAGCGGGATGGTCGCTCCGCACGGCCGGCCCCGGCTGAGCATCCCGCCGACGACAAGGGAATGCACAAGTCCCTCTGGACAGCCGCCGGAACGCTTCCTATTTTGACTAGACCGTAGTCTAGTTTTTGGTTATGCCCTTGGACGGGTGAAGCATCGGGAGGCTTTGATGGGCGAGCGGATACTCGTGGTCGGCGGCGGCATTGCGGGTCTCTGGACCGCACTGGCGCTTGCGCGTTCGGGCCGCGAGCTGACGGTGCTGGAGCGCGATCCGCCACCGCCCGAAACCTCCGCCGACGAAGCCTTCGAGAACTGGGAGCGCAAGGGCGTCGGCCATCTGCGCCACAGCCACGCCTTCCTCGCGCGGCTGCACGTTCTGATCCGCGACAATTACCCCGACCTGATGGAAGAGTTGCTGGCCGCCGGCTGCCGCGAACTCAAATTCGCGGACGGCCTGCCCGTCTCGCTGCAGGACATCTACGAACCCGTGCCCGGCGACAAGGACATGACGATCCTGACGAGCCGCCGCACGACGCTCGAATATATCCTGCGCCGCTACGCCGCGCGGCAACAGGGCATCCGCTTCGAGACCGGCGCGCTGGTGCGCGACGTGCTGACGGACAAGGACGAGAACGGCGTGCTTCGCGTGACCGGCCTTACCGTCGAGCAGAACGGCGCGACGACGGACCGGACGGCCGACATCGTGGTCGATGCGGCGGGCAAGAACAGTCAGATCATCGACTGGCTGAACAAGGCGGGTGCCGGAATCGCCGAAGAGACGGAACGGGCGGGCATTCTCTATTTCACGCGCCATTACCGGCTGCACGATCCGAAGAACGAGCCCGCGCGGACGAAAGTGCCGGGCGCAGGCGATCTCGGCTTCATCAAGTACGGCCTCTTTCCCGCCGACAATGGCTGCTTCTCGATCACGCTCGCCGTACCCGAGATCGAAATGGAAATGCGGCGCGCGATCGTGCGGCCGGAAAATTTCGATGCGATCTGCGCCATGCTTCCCGGCATCGCGACATGGACCTCGACGGACGCATCGGAGCCCGTGAGCCGCGTCTTCGGCATGGGCGAACTCATCAGCCGCTGGCGCCACATGACGAAGGACGGGAACCCGCGCGTGCTCAACTTCTTCCCCATCGGCGACAGCGTGATCCGCACAAATCCGCTTTACGGGCGCGGTTGCTCCTTTGCGGGCGTGGCCGCCGAAGCGCTCTGCGAAACGCTCGACAGGAGCGAGGATCCGCGCGAGCGCGCCCGCTTCTACCATGCGCGTCTCGCGAAGGACCTCCGCCAGCATTACGACGACATGGTGAAGCAGGATCTTGCCGCCATCAAACGCGCCAAGAACGCGCTCAACCCGGACTACAAGCCCGGCGTGAAAGCGCGCCTCTTCAAGAGCTTCGCGGAAGACGCGCTTCTGCCCGCCGTGCGCGGCGACGTCGACCTCATGCGCAGCTTCATGCGCTCCTTCCACATGGTCGATCCGCCGAACACATGGGCGCGCAACCCGCGCAACATATCCAAGGTGCTTGTGACCTGGGCACGCGGCAGGAAGCGCAACGCCGATCTCTACCCGCCGAAACTCGGCCCCGGCCGCGAAGAGATGTTCGCCTCGCTCGGCATCTCCGCCGAAGCGGACCGGGAACGGGCGAAATCGGCCTGACCATGTTTCAGAACGGACAAATGAGGGGGAGACGGCGATGACATTTCCGGAGCCGCATTACGTCGACACGAACGGCATCAGGATGGCGGTCTACGAGCAGGGTCCGACGGACGGCGTGCCGGTGGTGATGTGCCACGGCTTCCCGGAAATCGCCTATTCCTGGCGTCACCAGATGCCCGCACTCGCGAAGGCGGGCTTCCGCGCCATCGCGCCCGACATGCGCGGCTATGGGCGCAGCGTCGGCCCCAAGGGCAAGGACGCTGTGCCGCTCTACGACATTCATCACCTCACGGACGATCTCGCGGGCCTGCTCGATGCGCTCAATCTCGACAAGGCGATCTTCGCCGGCCACGACTGGGGCGGCATGGTCGTCTGGCAGATGCCGCTCCGCCATCCCGACCGCGTTGCGGGCGTGATCGGCGTCAACACGCCGTTCATGCCGCGCGGTCCCATCGACCCGATCGAGGGCATGCGCGCGGTCTTCGGCGAGGACATGTACATCGTCTATTTCCAGCAGTTCGGCGTGGCGGAAAAGATGTTCGAGAAGGACGTCTCCCGCTCGATGCGCTTCTGGTACCGCAAGAGCCCGATGACACTTGCCGATTTCGACAAGCTGCCGGCCGAGGAGAAGAACCTCTCCTTCCTGAAGAGCTTCGCGACCGACGAAAGCACCTGGGGCGGCGAGCAGCTTCTGAACGCGGAAGAACTCGCCTACTACACGAAGGCGTTCGAGCATTCGGGCTTCGAGGGCGGCATCAACTGGTACCGCAACTTCACCCGCAACTGGCAGATCACCGAAGGCCAGACCGAGAAGGTCGACGCACCGAGCCTGATGATCTCGGCGGCAGACGACATCGTGCTTCGACCGGAAATGACCGCCGGCATGGAGCAATATGTGCCCGACCTCGAAAAGCACATCATTCCGGATTGCGGCCACTGGACCCAGTCGGAAAGGCCGGAAGAGCTGAACGCGCTGATGGTGGACTGGCTGAAGCGCCGCTTCGGCTGAGCCTCCTCCCCATAATGTGACTTGCCCCCCACGCGCCCGGCAGGCAGACTGACCGAAATTGCATTTTCGGTCATTTGCCCGGCGGGAGGGGGCCGTCATGACGCTGATCGAGCATATTTCGCAGGCGCCCGACGCTCTGCGCGGCGCCCTCTACTGGCTGATCTTCATCAATACGGCCTCGGTCTTCTTTGTTTTCGGCCGTTTGGAAGGACGGACGGTCCTCGCCGTCTGGCTCGCGAATGTGGCGCTGACACTGGCGCTTTTCGAGTTCTATGGCTTCAGCCGCATTCTGGGGCTCGGCTATCTCGCACTCTGGACGCCCCTGCTCGCCTGGCTCGTTCGCCGAAACGCGGCCGACGGCCTCCGCGAACCGCGCGATATCTGGCTGGTGACGATGTTCGCCTCGAACCTTGTGGCGCTCTTCTACGGATATTTGACACTCCTCCGCCTGCTGACGGGAGCCGACGGGATCGCGTGAGCGCAGCGAAGCATGCAAATGCCCGCCTCCGCTGCTAGACTGCGCCCAACCGCAGCCCCCGCCGGCAAGCCCATGACACGTTCCCCCGCACGCGACCAGGCCGCCCTGCTCTTCGCCAACGAAACCTTCTACCGCGCCTTCGCCGAGCGCGACTCGACGCTGATGAATGCCCTGTGGGCGGAGCGCGAGCCCGTGACCTGCCTGCATCCCGGCTGGCCGCCCGTGGAAGGCCGCGACAGCGTGCTGCAGAGCTGGCATGCGATCCTTTCGGGCCCCGCGAGCCCCGACATCGAGTGCCTGCATGCGCGAGCGGGCATCCACAAGGACACCGGCATCGTGATCTGCTACGAGCGCATCGGGCAGGACTTCCTGATCGCGACGAACATCTTTATACGAAGCGGCGATGGCTGGCTTCTGGTCCATCATCAGTCCGGCGCGGCGCCCGAACCTGCGGAAGGCACCGCCCCACCGAAGCGAAGCATCAATTGAAGACAGAGTTGCTTACATTTCTGTTAGCGGGTTGTTGCGATCCGATGAACCTTATATGATCCGCGCGCCCGGGCGCGCTCCGCTACGCCCGGGCCTTCGATGTCTGGCCCACCCCGCTCGCCGCCCCCGAAAGGCGAGAACTGACAACCGGTCCGGGTTCGCGCCCGCCAATGGGAGCTCCGGACGACGCCCTTTTCTTGCGGGCATGCGGACCAACGAATGTTGAGAGGACGAGGCATGTCGCAAGTGCTGGAGCGGAACGCGGCCGCAGAAACGAAGCTGGAAGAACCGGTGGAGCGCCTCGCGCCCGACGGGCCCCGGCTGGCGGCAATCAACGGCGACCGGCCGCTGCGCATTCTGCTGCCGAGCTACCGCTCCAATCCGACGACGGGCGGCCAGGGTGTCTATATGCGCCACGTCTCGAAGGCGCTTGCCGAACTCGGCCACCGGGTCGACGTGATCTCGGGCCCGCCCTACCCCGTGCTCGATCCGCGCGTGAACCTCATCAAGCTGCCCTCGCTCGACCTCTATGCGAACCCGCATCCGATCAAGTCCATCAGACCCTGGATGCTCGGCTCGCCCATCGATCTCTTCGAATGGTGGAGCCACGCGACCGGCGGCTTCTCCGAGCCCTACACTTTCGGCGAACGCATGGCGCGCTATGTCCGCGGCACGCTCGACGACTATGACGTCTGCCACGACAACCAGACGCTCTGCTGGGGCCTTCTCAAGATGCGCGACATGGGCATGCCCATCGTCGGCACGATCCATCATCCGATCACGATGGACCGGCGCATCGACATCAAGCATGCGCGCACGCTGCAGCTGAAGATCCTGAAGCGGCGCTGGTACTCCTTCCTCAACATGCAGATCAAGGTCGCGCGCCAGCTCGATCCGCTGATCGTTGTCTCGGAGAGCACGCGCCGCGACGTCGTGCGCGAATTCGGTGTCGACACGGCGAAGACGCGGCTCGTGCTTCACGGCATCGACCATCTGCAATTCCGCCCGATGCCGCATGTGAAACGGCGCGACGATCTGATCGTCGCCTGCGCCAGCGCGGACGTGCCGCTGAAGGGACTGATCTACCTGATCCGCGCCTATGCGGAACTCCTGAAGACACGGCCGGAGTTGAAACTCCGCGTGATCGGCAAGCTGCGCGAGGGCAACACTTCCCATGAACTGCGTCAGCTCGGCATCATGGACAAGGTCGAGTTCGTGACCGGCGTGACGGACGAAGACATCACCACGATCTACAACGAAGCGACGATCGCCGTTTCGCCCTCCGTCTACGAGGGCTTCGGCTTTCCCTGCGGCGAGGCCATGTCCTGCGGCACGCCGGTGATCGCGACAGATGGCGGCTCGCTGCCGGAAGTCGTGGGCGATGCCGGCATCGTTGTGCCGCATTCCAATCCGCCCGCACTCGCGAACGCGATCGCCGCGATGCTCGACAATCCGGAAATGCGTGCTCGCTACGGCCAGGCCGGACGCGAGCGCATCCTCGCCGAGTTCAAATGGGAACGCGCGGCGCGCGAATATGCAGACATCTACAGGCAGACGATAGAAAATGCAGACAATCGACTTGAACGTGCTCGGGCTTAGGGACGGCCAGCGCGCGCTTGACCTCGGTTGCGGCGCAGGCCGGCATGTCCATGCCATGTACTACCACTCGCAATGCCATGTGGTCGGGCTCGACCTCGGCTTCGAGGACGTGCGCAATACACGCAACGGCTTTGGTTCGTGCCCCGATATGGACCCGGATACCAAGCGCGCCTTCTCTCTGACCGTCAGCAACGCGCTGTCGCTGCCCTTCCCGGACGCCAGTTTCGACAAGGTAATCTGCTCGGAAGTGCTGGAGCACATTCCGGACTACGAACAGGCGGTCGCCGAAATCGACCGCATCCTGAAGCCGGGCGGCACGCTCGCCGTCAGCGTACCGCGCTACTGGCCGGAGTGGGTCTGCTGGGCGCTGTCCGACGACTATCACAGCGAACCGGGCGGCCATGTCCGTATCTTCCGCGAAAGCCAGCTCAAGGACTCCGTTCAGCGCCGTGGTCTCTCTTTCTTCCACCGGCATTTCGCGCACGGGCTTCATTCGCCATACTGGTGGCTGAAATGCGCCGTCGGCGTGAAACGCGAGGATGTGAAGATCGTCAATCTCTACAAGCGTTTTCTCGAGTGGGACATCCTGCAACGTCCGTGGCTCACGCGGACGCTGGAAAAGATCGCCGGTCCTCTGATGGGCAAGAGCGTCGTTCTCTATTTCACCAAGGGAGCGGCGTGAGCGGATGGTGCATCTGACCTGGGGCGACCGGCTCCCGGAGAAATTCTTCGACGGTTCGCGCGCGCGCATTCTGGATCTGCAGCGCGGCAATGGTGCGATCCCCTGGTATGACGGCGGCGTGATCGATCCGTGGAACCACACGGAAGCGGCGATGGGGCTGACGGTGCTCGGCGAAATCGACCATGCGCGCCGCGCTTTCCAGTATCTCGCCGACACGCAGTTGAAGGACGGCTCCTGGTGGGGTCAGCTCGGCGCCGCCGTGCCCTTCGACGAAGACGAGCAACGCTTCACCGGCGATGAGGCAGATGCAGGCCACCCCGTACGCGATACGAATTTCGCGGCCTACATCGCGACCGGCGCCTGGCACCACTATCTCATCACGCGCGACCGGAAATGGCTTGCTGGCATCTGGCCGCATGTCGAGGCGGCGATGGGGTTCGTCACCGCACATCAGACGAGCCACGGCGATATCCGCTGGGCGGCGGACGATCCGCACACGCCGGAAGACGACGCACTCATCACCGGCTGCTCCTCGATCTACAAGAGCCTCGAATGCGCGGCACAGATTGCGCGCGAACTGGGACATCCCTCGCGCCACCTGATGGAAGCGCGCGCGAAGCTCGGCGAGGCGCTACGCGACAAGCCGCACCGCTTCGACCGGACATGGGAACCGAAGGACCGCTACTCGATGGACTGGTACTACCCCGTCCTCGCGGGCGTCGTCACCGGCGAGGCGGCGCGCAAGCGCCTTGCCTGGAAGTGGGACATCTTCGTCGCCGAGGGCAAGGGCTGCCGCTGCGTGATGGACCAGCCCTGGGTGACGGTTGCCGAAAGCGCGGAACTGACCATGGCCCTCCTCGTCGCCGGACAGCGGCGGCAGGCGGAGGCGATGCTTTCCTGGCAGCACCAGTGGAAGGCCGATTGCGGCGCCTACTGGATGGGCTACCAGTTCGAGGACAAGGTCGCCTGGCCGACGGAAAAGCCCGCATGGACGGCCGCCGCCGTCATCCTCGCGACGGATGCGATCGTGGGGCTCACGCCCGCCGCGCATCTCTTCGCCGAGCGCACCCTAGCCGAGGCGGCGGAGTAGCCTCAGGCTCTTCACGGCTTTCTCTTCCTCGAAGAAATTCGAAGCCAGCGCCATCTTGTAGATTTCGTAAGGCGGGCGGCCGCCATCCTTCGGGTCCGGGAAGACATCGTGGATCGCGAGGATGCCGCCCGGCATGACGCGCGGCGCCCAGAGGCGGTAATCCGTGAGCGCGGGCTCCATGCCGTGACCGCCATCGATGAAGACCATCGCAAGCGGCGTCGCCCACCCTTTCGAGACGACTTCCGACGGCGCCACGAGCGGCACCACCGTGTCCTCCAGTTTCGCCATGCGCATGGTGCGGCGGAACAAGGGGAAGGTGTTGAGGCGGTCCGTCTCCGCGTCGTAGAGCGCCTCGTCGTGATGCTCCCAGCCCTGCTGGTTTTCCTCAGAGCCGTAGTGATGGTCGAGCGCGTAGAGCACCGCGCCGTTCCGCTGGCAGGCGACGCCGATATAAACAGTCGACTTGCCGCAATAGGAGCCGATTTCGAGCACCGGACCCATGCGCGAGGCCTGAAGCGCCGCCTCGTGGAGCGCGCGGCCCTCGGCCGGGTCCATGAAGCCCTTGATGCTCTCGATGTCGACCGGAAGCTCCACTGCCCGCTCCTTTTCGCGAAAATCCCGCTGTTTCCCTCGCATGCCGGGGCCCGGACGGCAAGCAGGTTAATCCCGCCTCAACCAATGGGAAACGAATGGCGGCGATAATGCGGGCTTCCCGAAGCCCCGGAGCCTCCGATGAGCGACGCCGCCCGCCTGATCGACGAAGACGAATATGACGCCATCGAGCAGGCCGTGCTGGAGACGCCGCGTGGACGCTGGTTCCTGCAGGAATATGCCCGCCGCCACAAGGCCGCCGATACGGAAGAGGTGATCGGCGCCATCGAGAAGCTCTACGACCTCGCGCGCGAGACGGCGGCGGAAGCGCGCTTCGGTTTCCTCTATCACGAGATGCAGGAGATGCGCCGCGCCATTGGCGAGACCCGCGCCGCGATTGTCGCCGTGAAGCCGGGCGAACGCCACAACCACGAGGAAACGGCGCCGGACGACCTGGCCGCCATCGCCGAAGCGGCGGACCGCGCCGCGGGCGACATCGTGCAGGCCGCCGAACGGTTGCAAGAAATCGGAGAGAAGCTCCGCGCGGGCGGTGCCGATGCCGATCTCTGCGACGAGATCGAGACACACGCGACCGGCATCTTCATGGCGTCGTCCTATCAGGAGATGACGGGCAAGCGCATTGGCCTCATCGTGAAGGCGCTGGCGGCGATGGAAGTGCACATCGCGCGCGTCGTTGCGCTCTGGGAAGAAGAAGCCCGGAAGGCCTAACCCCCGACTTCGAGATTGATGCAGCCGACGCTCCACTGCGACGCGCCGTCGACGAGGCGGTGACTGAGCCGCGTGATCGAGAGCGGGGCGACCTCGATCCTGAGCGCCGTGCCGAGATCGATGTCGAGCGCGAGCGCAATCGCCGAGCGGATCACGTTCACATGGCCGACCGAGACCAGCGTGTGGCCCGCATAATGCTCCGTCAGCCGGTGAATACCCTCATAGACCCGTGTCGCAACATCGAAGAAGGTCTCGCCCTCGGGCGGTTCGATCTCGACCGGGTTCGACCAGTCGAGCGTGCGGTTGGCGGCAAAGACGTCGTTGTAGCTCCGCCCCTGCCAGAGCCCGTAATTCTGATCGTTGAAATCGCCGACAGCGACAGGGTCAACGCCGGGCTTCAGCGCCAGCGCCGTCGCCTTGGTGCGGGTGAGCGGCGAGGACAGCCAGACCGACACGGCGGGAAGCCGCCGGGCGATGGCGGAGGCGAGCGCGGGATCGACCGGCTCCGGTGCGACATCGAGATGGCCGTAGTAGCGGCTCTCCTGCCCCTGCACCGGTGCATGACGAATCCAGATCCATTCGGTCCGCGTGCCGCTCATAGCCAGCCGCGATATTTGAAGAAGAGATAGGGAAGGACCGCGAACAGCACCATGAGCCCAAGCGCCATCGGATAGCCATAGACCCAGCTCAGCTCGGGCATGAAGTCGAAATTCATGCCGTAGATGCTGGCGATCAGCGTCGGCGGCAGGAAGACCACCGCCGCAACCGAGAATATCTTGATGATGCTGTTCTGTTCGTTGCTGATCAGGCCGAGCGTCGCGTCGAGCACGAAATTTATGTTGTTCGCGAGGAAGCTCGCATGATCGCTGAGCGCGGTGATGTCCCGCGTGATCGTCTTGAAACCGCGCTCGGCCGATTTCGGCATTTTCACGTCGCTCGGGCGCACGATGAAGCTGACGAGACGGCCGAAGCTGACAAGACTTTCCCGCGCCTGGGACGTCAGCGCGTGGCCCCGTCCGATGCGCGAAAGAATGGCATTGTAGTCGCGCTTTGCGCGCGGTTCATGGCTGAATATCTCGCGAGAGAGCGTATCGATGTCGTTCTGCACCCGCTCCAGAATATCGGCAACGCGGTCCACGATGGCATCGAGGAGCCCGGCGAGCACGTCCTCGCCCGTCGAACACGGCATGACGTGCCGTTGCGATTGCGAGGCATAGAGACGGAACGGCAGCGGTTCCGCATAGCGCAGGGTCACAAGCCGCCTGCCCGCGAGCACGAAGGTAACCGGCACGCTGAGCGGGTTCGGCGTATCGGCCTGCGTGATCATGGTCGCCGTCATGTAGAGCGCATCGTCCTCGTGATAGAGACGGCTCGACATTTCGATTTCCTGCATGTCTTCCTCGGTCGGCACGTCGAGGCCGAGTGCCTTGTCGAGAAAGAGGAGATCGTCGTCGCCCGGCGAAAGCACGTCGATCCAGACGGTTCCCTCCGGAATCGCTTCGTTCCGCTGAACCTCCACTGGCTTCAGCATGCCGTTCGCGGGAACATAGGCCGTGATCATCGAATCGTCCGCTTGCCGTGCTTCGGGGCACCGATGATGCCCGCCCCGGCGCGCTGCGACAATCCGCAGCAGCCCTTTCATCCAGGAGTCACAAAGGCTTATTCCTTGACATTCGGCGGGAAAAGCCGCATGTCACGGCTAATTGTTCTCGTATGCGCGCTTTGCGCTGCCCTTTGGCACCGCCTGATCCCGGAACAATTCGACCCCTTCCCGATTCCAAGCGCGTTGGAACGCGGCAAGACCCCGCGTTAAAGCGCCGGCCAGTGTGGCCGGGCGCACGGCGTTGACTTGAAAGATTATGAGTACATGACGAATACGACTTTTGCGGATCTCGGCGTTGCCGAACCGCTCTGCCGCGCCCTCGCGGCCCAGAACTACGTAAACC
>CAJXOU010000102.1 GCA_913057645.1 uncultured Rhodobiaceae bacterium
CCTGGAGGGTGGTGTCCGGCGCGTCCTTCGCAACAGCAAAGCTCCATGAAGCCGCGCCATCGGTCAGAAGCGTCCCCGTTCCCGATCCCGTGACTTCCTTGCCGAGCAGAGAAACCGAAAGATTTGCGTTCTGCATCGAGTATGCGGTGATCAGCGTTTCGAGGTTGCGGTTGGTCTGGATCGATTGCTCGACTCCGGACATCTGAACGAGCTGTTGTGTGAACTGGTCCGAGCTCATCGGATTGGTCGGATCCTGATGCTGGAGCTGGGTCGTCAGCAGCTTCAGAAACGTATCGAAGTTGCCCGCGAGCGCCGCAGAGGCTGTTGAAGACTGGCTGCCCGAGGTGGCGGCCTGAACGGCAGCAGAGGCCGATGCGATATCCATGTTGGGTATCCTTCTTTGCTAGATGCGGATATCGATGCCGCCATTGGCGGATAGATTGATGTTGTAGGCTGGGGACATTGGCGTATCGTCATTCGTCTCCGGTGCGTCGCTGTCGCCACCATTTCGGTTCGCGAAACCCCGCTCTTCCGTTCCCTCGCTCTGGTCTTTCAGCGAGAAATTCAGGCTGTCGCTGTCGGCCTGGAGGCCGGCATTGTTGAGTGCCTGCTGGAGCGCGCGGGCATCGCGCTGCAGGAGGTCGAGGGTTTCAGGCCGTTCGACGCTCATATGGGCCACGACATGTCCGTCCTTGCGGACTTCCATCCGTACGTCGACACGCCCCATTTCCGGGGGATCCAGCCGGATGTCGAAACGGCTCATGCCCTTCTGAAGATTGCGCGCCATCTGGAGGGCAATAGCGGCGGCCGGCACCTGGGTCGGCTGGCTTTGCCCCGGCAGCGTACCGATGCGGACGGTCGCGGTGTTGCCGCTCGCGGCGGTCTGCGTTGCCGGGCTCGGGGGCAGTTCGCCGCCACGTGCTCCTGTACCGGCATCGGTTGACGGTGTCGCAAGCGGGCTGCCCGGCTGGGCGGTTGCGGTGGCGCGCTGGGTCTGGGCAGCCGCCGCCTGTATCTGCGGAGCGGCTTTCGGCTGTTCGGCTGCCTGTTTGCTGTCCGCCTTCCGGTTCGCAAGCTGTTCGGCGGCTTCCTGACCGAGGCCCTTCGCGGGTTTCGATTTCTCGGCGAGTTTCAGTTCTTCCGCGACAGCGTCAGATGTTTCGTCACCACCTGTGGCTGGGGTCTGAACGCCGGAGAGAGGCGTACCATTCTTCTCGGCCTTGGCTTTCGCATCGGGAGTCACTGCGGCTGCAGCGGCTTCGGGTGTCTGTGGAAGGATTGTCCCCGCGGATGCAGACCGGTTCGACGAGGCGGCGGTGTCGACGCCGCCGGCGATTGCCGCGGATTTGCCGGATGTTTCGGTCGCGGTTGCCGTTGCTTGGAGCCCAATGGCGGCGTCAGAGTCTTGTGCCGGCACCGCAGCGGACGTATCGGCTACGGGGGTACTCGGGTCGCCTTCGGATGCAGCGCTCGTAGCGCTCGCCGTATCGTCTTCCGTGGTGTTCTTTTCCGTGCTGGTCTTTGCCTCAGTGGCCTCTTCCGTCGAAGGCTCTGTCCCGGATGTCCCTTCCGTGGTTCCGGTTTCCTTCGTGTCGGCGGTCATCTGCTGTTCGGCCGCTGCTGCGTGGCCCGTTTCTTCGGTTTTTCTCGCGCGAGGTTCTGCCGTCTCGTCTTCCTTGCGGGTTGTCTTGCGCGTTTCCGTCTCGTCTTCACGGGACGAACGGTTGTGCTCTGCACGAAGGTCGTGGCGTTCGGAGCGGTCGGCCGGGCGCTCGTCGCGGCGCGGCCGGGGGTCCGGGCGATTGTTTTCCGCCAGGTGGCGGGCAAATTCGTTCGCAGCATCGGCCACCGGCGAACGGACAGAGCCCGGCTGGATGGAGAGGCCCTCGGAAGAGGTGCTGCGCTGCGTGGTCGAAGAAGACAAATCCATATCGTCACCTGGTCGAAATACGGGTCAACCCAAGGAAGCAAGCCGCAGGCCACGGCTTCCGCGGCAAAAATCTCAATCAATTCATTGGGTTGGACTTGACGCATCGGACACCCGGCCCGATATTCCCTGCCGATCCGGCAAGATTTGCCGGGCAAGGAGCCGCATCATGCGCAGCGCTTTCGATGAGGAGACCGGGTTGAACAGCCTCGATCTTCCGGGCCGCCCGGAAGAAACGAGGGTGGTCGTCGCCATGTCTGGCGGCGTTGACAGCTCGGTGACCGCAGCGCTCCTCAAGGAGCAGGGGTACGATGTCGTCGGCATCACGATGCAGCTCTATGACCATGGCGTTGCCGTTCAGAAGAAAGGTGCCTGCTGTGCGGGACAGGATATTCACGATGCCCGCCGTGTGGCCGAGCGGATCGGCATACCGCACTACGTGCTCGATTATGAGGATCGTTTCCGCAAGGCAGTGATGGATGACTTCGCGGATGCCTATGCGGCGGGGGAGACACCGATCCCCTGTGTGCGTTGCAACGAGCGCGTGAAGTTTCGCGACCTTCTCGAAACCGCGCGCGAGCTTGGTGCTGCGGCACTGGCGACGGGACATTATATTGCGAGTAAGCACGGCAAGGCTGGCCGCGAGCTTCATCGTCCGCGCGATGCCGAGCGCGACCAGAGCTATTTTCTGTTCACGACGACGCGGGAACAGCTCGCATTCCTGCGCTTTCCGCTCGGTGACCTGACGAAGCCCGAGGCGCGGGCGCTTGCCACGCGGATGGGGCTGGACGTTGCCGACAAGCCTGACAGTCAGGGCATATGTTTCGTTCCGCAGGGACGTTACACGACGGTTGTTCGCAACTTGCGGCCCGGCGCATCGCAGCCGGGCGAGATCGTTCACCTCGATGGGCGCGTACTCGGCAGTCACGACGGCATCATAAATTTTACGATCGGACAGCGGCGCGGTCTCGGTATCGGCGCCGATGGACCGGACAGCGAGCCTCTCTTCGTGGTGAAGCTCGATCCGGCGACACGGCGCGTCGTCGTCGGTCCACGCGGGGCGGTCGAGACGCATAGGCTGACGCTCCGCGACGTCAACTGGCTGGGCGACGAGATGTTCGACCAGCTGCCGCGGCGCGGAATTCCCGTTCTTGCTCGCGTCCGTTCGACGCGGGAGCCTGTTGCCGCAATGCTTGAGCCGACGCCGGAAGGCGCGGCCGTGCGGCTTTCGGAAGGGGAGGGGGGTGTTGCCGCCGGTCAGGCCTGCGTTTTCTACGATGCGGCGGGAAGCGGCCGGGTGCTCGGCGGCGGCTGGATCGCGCGCACGGAAAGCCGCTGGCAGGCGGGCGACGCGACAGCCCCGGCTCTCTCCGCAGAGGGTCTCTGAAACGCAATTTTGCCGCAATCGGCCCGGATATAATGTTGCCCGGTGGAGCGGAAAGCCTCACAGTGGCAGCGTAAACAAACGGGGTGCAGTATTTTGAACGGGATCGTCCGGATCGACGAACAGTCGGTCATCAAGGCATATGCGCGCTGGGCGCCTGTTTACGATTTTTCCTTCGGTCCCGTCGCCGATGCGGGGCGCAAGCGCGCCATCGATATCATCAATCAGCGCGAAGGCTCGCTGCTGGAGGTCGGTGTCGGTACAGGTGTCGCGCTGCCCCGTTATGCGCCGCATCTGACGGTCACCGGGATCGATCTGTCCCCCGACATGCTGCGCATCGCGCGGCAGCGCGTCCGGGAAAAGCGCCTCTCCAACATTGCGGGCATCTACGAGATGGATGCTTCCGATCTTCGCTTCGACGATGCCGCGTTCGATACAGTCGTCGCAATGTATGTGATGACTGTCGTCCCCGATCCCGTGAAGGTTTTGAAAGAGCTTGAACGTGTCTGTGCACCCGGAGGCGAGGTCGTGATCGTCAATCACTTCGCGCAGGATCACGGATTGCGGGGATGGGTTGAGAGTTTCATGGCGCCGGCTGCGCGCGCGCTCGGTTGGCACCCCGATTTCCGGGCCGAGACGATCACCGACATCGCAACGCTCGATCTCGTCGACACGGTGAAGCTGAAGCCATTCGGTCTCTTCACGATGCTTCGGTTCCGCAAGGCAGGCGAGACTGTTCCGGACACGCCGGAAAAGGCCGCGCCAGCCGCCTGAGCGGTACTTCTACCCGCCGATTCCCGGCGCAGAAAGCTCTCCGCCAAGCCCGCTCTTCACTTGCTTGACAGGCTGGCGCATCGCCCCTTATATGCGGGCTCTTCGGGGGCTTTCGGGCTTCCGAGCCGCGGTTTCCGCGGCATTTTCGGGGCGGAGTAGCTCAGTTGGTTAGAGCAACGGAATCATAATCCGTGTGTCCCCAGTTCGAATCTGGGCTCCGCTACCATTTTCCCCGGAACACCATCTGCCGCCTGGCGTGGCACGCATCCTGCTCCTTCCCCGGTAACTGAATGCGGTCGGCACTCCTTGTGCGCGATCGCGCGTCAAACCGGAACAAGGTGTCGCAGAATGACCCAGATTGCTTCTTTGTTTTCCCGCCGTTTGGCCTTCCTGGGTGCTGCTGCTTTCGCGTGCCTGGGAGCCGCTCTTTTTGTCCTGATGAGTGCTACGCCTACCCATGCCTGCAATGGCGGCGGCAACTACAACTTCAACGAGAACTGGAATTTCAACTACAACGAAAACCACAACACCAATTCGAACACCAACACGAATACCAATTCCAACAGCTTCACCTATTCGTACACAACCGACGGTTCAAACAGCAGTTCGGTCACGATCCGCGAGAGCATTTCAAACTAGAACGGACAGTTGTCAACGAAGGTGACGATGTGCCCGTCAGCGGGGTGATGGAGGGTGATCGTCTCCGCATGCAACTGCAGACGATCGGCGGCGGCGAGCGCTTCGCCATCCGCGTAGAAACTGTCTCCCAAAATTGGGTGACCAATGCTTAGAAGGTGAACGCGAAGCTGGTGTGATCTCCCGGTAAGGGGAAACAAACGCAACCTCGTCGCATTTGCTTCGCGCGCTATCACTTCCCACTCTGTGAGGGCCGTTCGGCCCTTCTGCCTGTCGACCATCTGCTTCGGGCGGTTCGGCCAGTCGGTCGTGAGGGGCAGATCGATTGATCCGGCGCTTCCATTCACATATCCGGAAACGCGCGCGATATAAGCCTTCCGAATCTTCCGGCGTTCGAACTGCAGTCCGAGATGGCGCTGAGCCTTTGGGTTCATCGCCATGACCACGATGCCCGATGTTTCCCGGTCCAGACGGTGGACGAGTCGCGCTTGCGGATATCGGGCGCGGGCGCGTTCTTCGAGACAGTCGCGGTGGTTTTCCGGTTTTCCCTCTACGCAGAGAAGGCCGCTTTGCTTCGAGAGAACTAGGATATCGCCGTCGGCATGCAGGGTCGTAAGCCAGGGTTCTACGGGCGGACGGTAGTCAAACGGAGCAGGCGGAGTGTTCGGCTTTTGCAGGGTCATTGTCTCGGGCGGCGGATGCGGCCGGGTTCGTTGGTTGCGGTTCGAATCAGGTCCCATTTTTCGGGAGCGGAGAGCTTCTTGACGGCAATTTCCTCTCTCAGCGCTTCCCCACGGCTTGAATATTGCCGGACGAGGAGTAGCCGCTCCGGAGGATAGCTGCGGGTGAATTTGGCGCCCCTGCCGGCCAGATGCGCCTCGAACCTTGCGTCAACGTCGATCGCAATCCCGGTGTAGAGCCGGTTGCCAGCGCATTCCAGAATGTACAGATACCAGGGAGTGGGGGGGTGTGCGCCGTTTTCCGCCATTTACCGATTTTCCTTCGGCTCCCGGCTTGAAGCCGTTATTATGGAGTTCTTGAAGCTCTTGGGGAGGAGCGAGGGAGGATGAACGACAATAGCACTCTCAGGTATCTGAGCGAGGCCTATGACGGCGTCTGCTTTCATGTCGAGCCGATGCTTTCGGCTCTTGTCAGCGATGCCGCGACGCGGGCTTATCTGATGGCGGCGGCCGCAGCGTTTGCCGTCTATTCCGCATTCTTCATTTTCGGGTCGATCCGCGATATTGCCGGGGCCATGCGCACGGCCTTCAGGCGCGCATAGCCGTTTTCTGCCGATTTGCGGCGACCTGTATTGTGAAGCTTCTTTTGCGGCGGCCGAGAGGCGCCGTACACCTTTCCCACGTCTCGATGACGCAGTGACGATGCTCGTCAAAACGTGCTAGATGCTGCCAATCGATCTGTTCGATGGCAGTCACATGAAGAAAAGACGGAGCGGTGCGCTTCGCGGCCTTGCGCAAGTCGGCACGCGCAAGAAGCCCGACGGAAGCACCTTCGGCGATGTTCTGGAATCTCTGGGCGACCGCAGCTTCGGCTGGGGGTTCATGCTTGTCGGATTCATGAACATGCTGCCATTGCCACCCGGGACCAACATGGTTCTCGGACTGCCGATATTGTTCATCGCGACGCAAATGATGCTTGGACGGCAGACGCTTTGGCTGCCGGACTTCGTGACGAAACGTTTCATCGCTCGGGAAAGATGGCGCGCGGGGGCCCTCAGTGCCCTTCCGATCGCCCGGCCGCTATCGCGGATTACGCGGGTGCGCTATCTCCGTGTCTTTCAGGGCAAAGCGGAGCAACCGCTCGGCTTTCTGCTGCTCGTTACCGGAATTGTGCTCTGTATTCCCGTTCCACTTACGGGCTGGATGCCGGCCATATCCTGCTTCGTGACCGGTCTCGGACTTGTCGAGCATGACGGTGCGATCGTGGGGCTGGGCATCGTCATCGCGATTATCGCCCTCGCGATCGCGATAGCCATGACCCTCGCGATCTATCTCGGAATCAGCTACGCGGGCGCGTAACGGCTACTTGCCGAGGTCGTACTGTCCGCCTCGCTCGATGCCGCGCGTGTAGGCGGGGCGCTCATGCATCCGTGCGAGGTAATCGTTCAGCTTCGGAAATGGAGTGAGAAGTCCAAGCGATTTCGCGGCCTCGAGCGGAAAAGTAAGCTGAATGTCCGCGCCGGTCAGGCCATCCCCGACGAAGAAGTCGCGATTGTGGATGGCGTTTTCCATATAGCCGAAATGGTTCTGCGTCTCGCTTTCAAGCCTCGGGTGCAACGGTTTTCCTGCATCACCCAATCTCATCACGTAGAGCGTCAGCATCACCGGCAGCATTGCCGAGCCTTCGGCGTAGTGCATCCAGTGGAGATAAGAGACGAATTCGGGCGCATCCTCCGCGGGCATGAACTTGTCGCGCCCGTACTTCCGGATGAGGTATTCGACGATCGCGCCCGACTCCGCAATGGTCGCGTTGCCGTCGGTGATGACGGGCGATTTGCCGAGAGGGTGGACTTTCTTCAGGTTTTCGGGTGCGAGATTGGAGGTGGCATCGCGCTGATAGCCGACGATCTCGTACTCGGTGCCGAGCTCCTCCAGCAGCCAGAGAATGCGCTGCGAGCGGGAATTGTTGAGATGATGAACCGTGATCATTGCGGTGCCTTTGTGTTTGGGGAGAGTGGAGAAAAATTGAGGAGCTTTGTTGCGGTCCGAAGCGTATGATTGAAACCGTCACGCGCATCGATACCGGCGTCGGCAGTTCGCGCACAGGGTCTGCGCTACATCGGGAGGCCGATTGTGGCCAAAGGTCAAAAGAAGAGCAATCGCGAGGCGAAGAAGCCCAAGGCGGACAAAAACAAGAAGAAGCCCGGCGCTGCGCCGGCTTCTCCGTTCGCCGATACGGCAAAGTCCGGCGCGCCGGGCAAGGGCAAGAAGTAGTTCCAGCTTTTCGACGGCGTGCGCGCTCCGGCGGACCTAGACGGTCCGCAGGGCGTGCACGCTGAAGAGCTGCTTGTCGTCCGTCCAGACCTCGACCGGCTCATATCCGGCTTCGCGCGCCAATTCACGGAAGCCGTCCAGGCGATATTTGTGTGAGCTTTCGGTGTGGATGGTCTCCCCTTCGCCGAAGCGGAAACGGCGCGTTCCGACGGCAACTTCCTGTTCCTTCAGACTGACCAGATGCATCTCGATCCGTTCGAGTTCCGCGTTCCAGCGGGCATCATGGCGGAAAGTCGAGAGGTCGAAGGTGCCCGCAAGCTCCCGATTAATGCGGCGCAGCAAATTGAGATTGAATGCGGCGGTTACGCCGGCTGCATCGTTGTAAGCGGCACGCAGCACGTCGAGGTCCTTTACGAGGTCGACGCCGACGATCATGACCGCGCCGCTGCCCATGAGATTTCGAGTGACGGACAGGAAGTCCACGGCTTCGGCGCGTGTGAAGTTGCCGATGGTCGAACCGGGAAAGAAACCCACGGTCGTTCCGTGGTCGACACCGGGAAGTTCCGGAAGCGTGAAGGGTTCGGTGTAGTCTGCGCAGACAGGCGCGATCCGGAGCTCGGGAAAGCTCTCGGCAAGATCTTCCGTGGCGGCAATCATGTATTCGCGGGAGATTTCGACCGGAAGATAAGTTGCGGGCCGGTCGAGTGCGCGAAGCAGCAACCGGACTTTCGTGCCTGCGCCCGATCCGAATTCGATGAGCCGCGCCTGCGGACCGGCAAGTGTGGCGATGTCGCGCGCATGGCGCTCCAGAATGCGGCGTTCCGTGCGCGTGGGGTAATATTCCGGCAGGTCGCAAATATCGTCGAATATCTGCGACCCTCTTTCATCGTAGAGGAATTTGCAGGGAAGCGTCTTTTGCGGAGACGACAAACCGTCAACAACGCTGGTCCGGAATTCGTCCAGAGAGGGTTCCAGGTCCTGAAGATCAGCCAGGCGATTTTCGCTGCGCTTGCTCATATGTCCTCCGCTAGCCGGAAGCCGCTGAACTGCCATCGCGCAGCGGGACCGAAAAAATTTCTGTAGGTGAGGCGTTCATGGCCTGGGGGGGTCGCGCAGGAGCGGCCTCTCAAGACCATCTGATTGACCATGAACTTGCCGTTATATTCTCCGACGGCGCCGGCCGCGGCACGGAAGCCGGGATAGGGCAGGTAGCCGCTGCCAGTCCACTCCCAGACATCCTGTGAAAATCCCGGCACCACAGGCCGGGGATGAGGGTTCAACGCCGGAAGCTGCCCGTTTTCGGGGGCGTGCGCTCGGGCGGCCACCTCCCATTCAGCCTCGCTCGGGAGGCGTTTCCCAGCCCAGGCCGCATAAGCGGCCGCCTCGTAAAAGCTTACATGGGTCACGGGTTCGTCTTCCCGTACGGGCCGGCGGCCATAAAGCGTGTAGGTCATCCAGACGGCGCCATCCTGCTGCCAGTAAGCGGGCGCTTCCCAGCCGTTCTGACGGACGGCATCCCATCCGTCAGACAGCCAGAATTCGGCGCGGCGATAGCCCCCATCAGCAATGAAATCGAGAAACTCGCCGACGCTTACCGGCCGGTTGGCAATTTTCGCATTGTTCAGAAAGACACTGTGTTCGGGACCTTCGTTGTCGAAGGCGAAGCCCTGTCCGGCGTGGCCGATCGTGTGAAGCCCGGCTGCAATCTCGTGCCAGCGGAGTTTGGGAGCGGAATCGTTCGCGGCGGGATTGCGCTCTGGATGCTGATAAACCGGGTAGGTCGGGTTCAGCGAAAAGGCGTGCTTGATGTCGGTGAGCAGGAGTTCCTGATGCTGTTGCTCGTGATTCAGTCCAAGCTCGATCAGGCGAGCCGCTTCGGGAGGACACTCGTCCATGAGGCGTAGCATGGCCTCGTCGACATGTGCGCGGTACCGTCCGACCTCCCCGGCGTCGGGTCTCGTGATCATACCGCGCGCGGGACGCGGATGCCGTTCGCCTACCGCCTCGTAGTAGGAGTTGAAAAGATAGTTGTAGGCTTCATCGAAGACCGCATAGTTCGCAGCGAACGATTTCAGCAGAAATGTTTCGAAGAACCACGTCGTGTGTGCCCGGTGCCACTTCGCCGGACTCGCGTCCGGCATCGACTGGATGGTCTGGTCTTCCGGGCTTAATGGTTCGGCGAGCGTCTCGGTTGTCTGACGGACAGCCAGATAGCGCTCCTTGAGCTGGTTCCGCGTTTCCCTTGTCGCGAAAGTCGGCTCCCTTTCCGGCATATTGCCGCTCTCGCGAGTGAGGGATTCTGGCATGGGTTGGCCTCGTCCTGTTCATCATCCGTCACGACTCAAACTCATGCAAACATGTGGGGTTCCCTACATCAACCTTGTAGGACCATTTCACACCCAAAACCCCAATATGCGGCAGCTTGATGACAGAATCTGGCAGGAGGGAACACGAACGAAAATGGCCGGGCGCTTGGCCCGGCCATTGAATTTCCGACGGTGCAGAAGAAATCAGGCGACGGTCAGATTGGCAGCCGACGTCTTGCCCTTTTCCGTCACGAGTTCGTAGTTGATCTTCTGGCCTTCGTTCAGCGAACTCATGCCCGCGCGTTCAACCGCACTGATATGCACGAAGACATCCCGTCCGCCGTCTTCCGGCTGGATGAAACCGTAGCCCTTCTGCGTGTTGAACCACTTCACGACACCTGTAGCCATTTCTAAGTCTCCTGACGCATTTGCATGCGTGATTGACCGTGCGCCCATCGCACGGCGTTTCACAACCTGGTTTTTGGGAGTCTTGAAGGGCCCTGAGGGCGATGCAGCCAAGGCAGGCCAAAATATAGATTGCGGCTTCAGCCAACATGATAAGGGCGCGCGAGTCAATCCATATCGTGGAAAGCCGGATCGCGCGGTGTGCGGATCAGTTGCGTCCGCGTACCCGAGCATGAACAGAATCGAGCGCGCGGTCTATCGCTTCCTTCGCGCTCGCCGTCAGGCCGCCTCGCTCATACTGACGCTTCACCAGTTCCTCGAGGCGTTCAACCATGATGTCGACGCTTTCCCCTTCTCGTTTCCGGGCGAAGCCGGGCGGAGGAATGCGGTCGGCGTCTCCGTACTTGTTGATCCAGTCCTCGAAGCGTCTGGCGGTGTGCAGTACTTCGTAGAACTGGCGTCCCGTCTCTTCCTCGCGATTGAAGAGCGAATAGATCGCCGCGCCGAGCGATATCGGTGCGAGGAGGACGTCCTTGACGCTGTCGAGAACCAGTTTTCCCTGGAATACGGCAACGTCCCGCAAAAGGACCCACCTGGTTATGGGCGGTTGCTGCTCGGCGAATTTGTCCGGCGATTCTGCGTGGTTTTCCGACATCGTTCAGGGCCCCGCTTGTGCGGCCGGCCTAGTTACCGATGTTCTTGCGGACGAAGGTCACGGCATAAAAGAGCTCACCTTCGAAGAGGTCCTTCGGCGCGCCCATGCCCTCTATCATCTGGAACTTTCGCTGAACGATCTGGCCTTCCATTCGATAGCCCTTTTCGCGCATGTTCCGGCGATGGAATTCCATCGCTGCGGGGGTGAAGTCCCGTGCGAGAACGGTAATGCGTTCGGGGAGTTCGCTCGTCTTGGTCTCGTCGGCCATCTGTCTCTCTAGCT
>CAJXOU010000103.1 GCA_913057645.1 uncultured Rhodobiaceae bacterium
GGTACAAGCGCCAGCGTCACCACACCAGCCGGCGCGAACGTGGCCGGACGCGGCTGCCCGAATTCGAGCACCAGATCCGCCCCCTCCTGACGCAGACCCACCGGACTTCCATCCGCAATCAGCTTCGCCGTTCCCGCGAGGTTCACGCCGCGGAGCCGCAGTGTCGTGCCTGCAGGCCGCCCAAGCGGAATGATGCAGATGTCGTCCCCACGCGCCGTGAAACGAACGGGCATGTCTGCGTCCGTCACCATGTCGGAGCAATCGGTACCGTTCGGACGCCACGGGTGCGTGCCGTAGACCGCGGCGCCATTGACCGAGAGCCACTCGCCGAAGAACTTGAGGCGCGACAACTGCTCTTCTGGTATCCGAGCATCGGTACCGCGCGGCCCCACGTTGAGAAGCAGGTTGCCGCCTTTGGAGACGCCGTCGATGAAATCCGACAGAAGCGACTCGGCGGACGAGTAGTCCGCTTCGGTGTCGTTCCGGTTGAAGCCGAAGGAATGGCTCATCCCGCGTGTCGCCTCCCACTTCTTCTTCTGAATCTTGTGGAAGCGCGCATATTCCGGCGTCCGGAAATCGCTGTGCGGGATCGGCTGCGGGATGACGCCCTGGGTGGCCTCGGGATGCTTCCTGATGTGGCGCATTGCCAGATAGTCAAAGACGCGCCGGGACAGCTTGTAGCGCATCAGCTTCTGGAAGAATCCCGCATGGACCCAGCGGTCGTTGACGACGCCTTCCGGCACCGCGTTGTAGTAATCTGCAAACAGGTCCAGAAGTTCGTCGAAACCCGTCGGCCAGGAGATGTCATTCCACAGAACGCTCGGTTCGTAGCGTTCGATGAGCTCGCGCGTCTGCGCCATGGCATAGGCCGGGTAGTCGCCGCCGGGCATCGACCCGATGAAATCGCCCAGCGTACGTAGCGGCTCGCGATTGAAGGTCCAGTCGATACCGCCCGAGTAGTAGACGCCGAAACGCAGACCCTGCGCCCGTACGGCGCGGGCAAGCTCACCCACGATGTCGCGTTCGCTTGTCCAGTTTTTCTCATGCGGATTGTCGACGGCACTTGGCCAGAGGCAGTAGCCGTCGTGATGCTTGGTAACGAGCACGACATATTTCGCGCCGGAGTTCCGGAAGGCTTCCGCCCATTGATCCGGATCCCATTGCCTCAGCCCCTCCTCGAAGGGCTCCTTGAAGTCGCGGTAAGGACGGTTGCCGAACTCCCTTGCGTGAAAATCCGCCGACGGGGTTCCGGGCACCTTGATCGCGTTGGCATACCATTCGGTATAAGGCGTCATCGCAACGCCTCGATGATACTCCTTCTTGAACGCGTCCGAGATGTTGCCGAGATGAGGGGCAAAGCCGGGGATTGCCCAGACACCCCAATGAATGAAGATGCCGAACTTCGCGTCGTCGTACCATTGCGGCAGCGGACGCGCGTTCAGCGAATTCAGATTCCCTTCATACGGCATTGCGCTTCCTCACTTCCAACTCTTCGCCGCTTTCAGAAACGGTCCTCTGTTTCTGCTCACCCAGCCCCTCGATACCGAGGCGCATCGTCTGGCCGGCACGCAGATAGACGGGCTCCGGCTTCATGCCGAGACCGACGCCGGGCGGCGTACCGGTCGAGATGATGTCTCCGGGTTGCAGACTCATGAATTGCGAGATGTAGCTGACGATTTCGGCGATCCCGAAAATCATGGTGCGGGTGTTGCCGTTCTGGCGACGGACACCGTCGACCTCGAGCCAGATATCGAGCTTCTGCGGATCGGGCACTTCGTCGCACGTGACGAGCCAGGGCCCGATGGGACCAAAGGTGTCGCAGCTCTTGCCTTTCACCCACTGCCCCCCGCGCTCGAGCTGGAATTCCCGTTCGGAGAGATCGTTGATGACGCAATAGCCGGCGACATGATCGAGGGCGTCGCTCTGCGGGACGTAGCGCGCCTCGCGGCCGATCACGACGCCGAGTTCCACCTCCCAGTCGGTCTTCACCGATCCGCGCGGAATGATCACGTCGTCGTCGGGCCCGCAGATGGCACTCGTCGCCTTGAAGAACAGGACAGGCTCCGCCGGCACTTCCATCCCGGATTCGGCGGCGTGATCGGCATAGTTGAGGCCAACGCAGATAAACTTGCCCACCTGACCGACGCACGGACCGTATCTCGTTCCTTCCGGGACGAGCGGAAGAGAACCGGCATCGATCATTGCCAGCTCCGCCAGACCTTCGGGAGAAAGCACCCCGCCTGCAATGTCGGGCACGACTCCCGAGAGGTCGCGCAAGCGGCCCTGTCCGTCGACAAGACCGGGCCTTTCCTCCCCTGCATATCCGTGGCGCATGAGCCTCATATGTTGCTCCATCCGCCATCTATGGTGAGAACGCTGCCGGACATGAATGCGGACATGTCGCTTGCCAGATAAACGACGAGTTCCGCGATTTCCTCGGGCGTACCGATCCGGCCCATGGGCTGGCGCGCGATGAAGGCAGCACGTGCAGCCTCGTAGTCCGGCTGCGCGCGCATCCGTTCGTCAAGCGATGGTGTTTCGACCGTGCCGGGAGCGATGGCATTGCAGCGAATGCCCTTCCCCGCGAAGTCAGCCGCGATGGACCGCGTCAGGCCGATGACGGCCCCCTTGCTTGCCCCATAGACGAAACGGTTCGGTACGCCGATAACCGACGAAGCAACGGAAGCCATGTTGATGATCGAGCCGCCGCCGGCCTCGATCATGGCCGGGAGAAAGGCACGGGTAAGCCGATAGGCTGCACCCACGTTGAGTTCCATGGAGAAGTCCCAGTCGGCTTCCGCGCAGTCCAGGATCGTTCCGTGATGAACGAAGCCCGCGCAATTGAAGAGCGCGTCAACCGCACCGACTTCATCCGCCAGACGGAGCACGGCATCCCGATCCGTCACATCAAGCTGACGCACCTCGGTGGCGCCGACATCCGCTAGGTTGCTTTCGCGCAGATCGGTTGCGATGACATATGCCCCTTCTCGTGCCATCGCCACGGCGCTGGCACGACCGATACCCTGTGCCGCCGCCGTCAGGAGAACCTTCTTGCCGGCAAGACGCCCTTGCGTGTTCAGGTCAGTCGGCATGGAAGACCTCCTCCATGCCAGTCCACTTCTCTCCTTCGGCGCGGCTTTCGAGCGGTGCCTGACAAGGGTCTGTAAGTTGCCACCAGCGCTGCGTCGGCTCATGCGCTGCCATGCGCGCCATGTCGGCCTCGAAATCCTCTCCCACGTACTCCCAATAACTGAAGAGCAGGTTCTCGGGCTCACGCAGGAAGATCGTGTAGTTGCGGATGTTGCAGGCGCGGATCATCTCCAGCACCTCGGGCCAGGCATCCGCATGGAGCCTCTTGTATTCGGCGATCTTCCCGGGCTTCACCGCGATCACCATTCCCATTCGTTGTGCTTTTGCGTTCATCGCCATCACCTCAGGCAGCCTTCCGCACGGCATGCATGATTTCGCTGCGCGCCCGAATTGCGTCCCAGTCCCACGAAATGCCGAGACCGGGCTCTATTGGCGCATGAGCCTCGCCTTTCTCGATCCGCAGACGGGATGTCGTGATTTCGTCGAGTTGCGGGATGTATTCGACCCAGCGGCCATTGGAGACCGCACAGGCGAGCGAGACGTGCAATTCCATCAGGAAGTGCGGGGCAACGCTCATGTTGAAAGCCTCTGCGAGATGCGCTGTCTTGAGCCAGGGCGTGATGCCGCCTATCCGCGCGCAGTCGACCTGCACCACGGAACAGGCCCGCTGCTGCATGAAATCCCGGAAGTGGCGAAGACCATATATCGACTCGCCAACCGCCACGGGAATCGACGTCGAAGCAGCCAGTCGGATATGACCGTCGAGATCGTCGGCCGGGAGCGGCTCCTCCATCCAGGCGATGTCGAAAGGGGCCAACGATTGCGCGCGACGTATCGCTTCGTCGACCGCGAAAACCTGATTGCAGTCCGTCATCAGTTCGAGCTCGTCGCCGATGGTGGCGCGTACGGCCGCCACGCGCTTCACATCCGCGCGGACTGACGGCTTTCCGATCTTGATCTTCACGCCGTGGAAGCCGTCGGCACGGGCACGCTGCGCATCTTCCACCAGTTGCTCTTCCGGAAGGTGCAGCCAGCCACCTTCCGTCGTGTAGGCCGGTATGCGGCTGCGGGCGCCACCTGCCGCCAGATGCAGAGGCAGGCCGGCGCGCATCGTTCGCAGATCCCACAGCGCCGTGTCGATTGCGGCGAGAGCAAGCGACGTGATCGCGCCAACCGTTGTTGCATGAGTGTGGAATTTGAGGTCGCGCCAGATGGCCTCGATCTCTTCCGCTTCCCGGCCGATCAGTTCGGGCAGGAGATGATCGGCAAGCAAGGCGACGACCGATGAGCCGCCAGTACCGATCGTATAGCTGTAGCCGGTGCCACGTGCGCCCTCGGCATCATGCACGCGAACGATCACCGTCTCCTGACTTACAAACTGCTGGATCGCATCAACCCGGACCACCTTCGGCGCAAGATTGACCACGAAAATTTCCGCGAACTCAATGCGCGCCATGCTGTCCGTCTCCCGTTGCATGGATGCGCTCGTCCTGCCGCACCATCTTCACCAGACCGTAGATGCGGCATGCCGCCGCTCCGAATATCTGCGCGCGCGCCACCGCAGGCTTGTCCGCCAACCATTCCTCACAGATCGATAGCCACCGTGTGTAGTCCGCCTCCATCAACACAACCGGCCAGTCGCTACCCCAGAGCAGGCGCCCGGGACCGAACGCCACATAGAGATGTTCGAGCCAGGACCTGAGATCGGAGAGCCCCGCACCGGGCGCTGCTTCCGTCAGCAGACCCGACACCTTGCAACTCACATTGGCGTGCCGGGCGAGGCTTTGCATGCCTGTGGCCCAGTCGTTGAAACCCGACATGCCGTTGCGAATGGCAGGCTTTGCTCCATGATCGACGATGATCGAAAGATCCGGATAACGCTCGGCAAGTTCACGCAAGTGAGGGAGGTGCGCGGGGAGTATCAACGCATCGAAAGCGAGACCGAGCGCCGCAAGCCTCTTGTATATCCCGTCAAACGCCGGGCTGAGCATCCACGCGGGATCGGAGATCGATTGCAGCATCGGCCTGATGCCCCGCAACAGAGGCCGGCCGGCAAGTGCTTCAAGATCGGAAACGGCAGAAACCGACTCGAAATCGATCCAGCCGACGACGCCCTTCACGAAGGGTGTTTGTTCGGCAATGTCGAGCAGATAGAGCGTCTCGGCAATCGAAGGAGCGGCCTGTACGAGCACCGTGCCATCGATGGCATTCGCCAGGAGAAGCGCCTCGAGATCGCCCGGACCGAAGTCGGCATGGATCTTCTTTTCGGCAGGCGTCGGCCAATCGCAGAACGGGTTCGACAGTTGCCAGAAATGCTGATGCGCGTCGATTCTCATTGCAGAACCACGCAGGTCGTATCGGAAGGAACGGGCGCGCGCGCATCGATCAGCTCTTCGCGCTTCAGTTCCTCCCAGAGCCCGGAGGGAATGGCATATGCCATCCACTGCAGAACCTCATCGAGTTCCGACTTGCTGCCGAAACCGGGAATGACATTCTGTACGGCGGGATGTGCGAGAGGGAACTGCAAGGCTGCTGCCGCAAGCGGAACCCGCTGCGCGCGGCATGCAGCGCCGAGCGCCCGCACTTTCGCTGAAACGTCTGCCGAAGCAGCCTCGTAGTCGAAACGCGCGCCCTCGACAGCGCCGGTCGCAAGAATGCCTGAGTTGAAGACTCCGCCGATGATGATTCTCTTGTCCTCACGGACACAGCGCTCGAGGAACGGAACAAGAGGGCCCTGTTCCAGCAGCGTGTAGCGACCGGCAAGCAGGAAGCAATCCCAGTCGCCGCGGTCCATTGCCAGATTGCAGACCTGCCACTCGTTCGCGCCGATGCCCAGGGCACCAACCGCGCCGGACCTGCGAAGCTCCTCCATCGCCCGGTAGCCGCCGTCCATCGCCACGCGGAACAAATCTTCATGCGATACACCGTGCGTCTTCTCTCCGATGTCGTGCATCAACAGGATGTCGATACGGTCGAGCCCCAAACGTTCGAGACTCGCCTCGAAAGAACGCATGATGCCGTCATAGGAATAATCGAAGATAGGTTCGAAGGCGGGAGCGTCGATAAAGTAGTCGCGCTGCGGGTGCCAGCCTTCGTTGGGTACGAGTACGCGGCCTACCTTCGTGGAAACGGTGAAGCTGTCGCGCGGTCTCTGCCGGAGGAATGCACCGAGGCGCCGCTCGCTCAGCCCGAACCCATAGAGCGGTGCGGTATCGAAATAGCGCAAGCCCGCGTTCCACGCCGCCTGCAGCAGCGCTTCCGCGTCTCCATCCGTCAGCGGACGGTAGAGATTGCCCAGCGGTGCGGCCCCAAAACCCAAGGCCGGAAGCTGCCCCGCAGACGAGCCAAGCCTACCTGGCGACGTCATTCCTCGTCCTCCCTGTGTTTTATATACAAGATAATGTTTTACAAGTAAATCGCCTTCACGATGCCCGGAAGCCAAAAGCCCCGCAGGCGCGCTTTCGGCACGCAAAAAGCCGCGGCCCCCCAAGGTTGCCACGCCCTCGTGTAGATTTTCCTGAGGTCAGATCGTGCTCAGTTTTTCGGAAATTTCCTGTGCCGCCTCGCGCAGCCTGGCGGCGACTTCGTCCTTGCTCATCTGGTTTATGACCAGCCGCACATAAGGCGTGGTGATCGCGGCGACCACTTCTTCATTCCCGGTGCTCAGGATCGGGCAGGATATGTCCCATACGCCTTCCATGATCCGGCTTTCCTCGACAATCGAGCCCTTCTTCCTGATCAACTCTCGCTCGGCGTCGAGTGCGTCAACGTCTATGCCGGCATGCTGGCGCTTGAGGATGGAGATCACATGCTCGCGCTGCCCTTCGTCCATGTAGGCAAGAATGCAGCGGCCCGACCCCGTTTCAAGGAGCGGCTGACGATAGCCGACGCGCACCGTGACGCCGACGAGGTCAGGCGACTCCGCCCTGGAGACGACGACGATCTGCTCGTCGGATGCAATCGCAAGATGGCAAGGATAGCGTGTCTCGGCCGCAAACCGCTCCATCACCGCGCGCGCCGTTTCCGTTAGCGCCCGGTATTTCGGCCTCCTCAGGCCGACCCGCAGAAGCCTGTCGGTTACCTGGTAGTCGTCCGTGTCGGGCTCGCGCTCCACATAACCTCGCGCCTCAAGCACGGCGAGCATCCGGAAGATTTCCCCCTTGGTGCGGCCGATCTCTTCGGCAAGTTGTGCAAGCGAGTAGGACCGCGCCTTCTCGGAAAGAAACTCGAGAATATCGAGGCCCTTCTCGAGCGCGGGAGCGGAATAACGCAAGCTGCTCTTTCCGCCATTTTCCGCTTCCTCCTGAAAGGCTTGCGCCGCCTTCTTTCGGCCCTTCTCCACCTTGGTCACCTGGCCTCATGCCCCTCGTCATTGACCCATATGTTTTATATATGATAGCAATGATTTACATATAAAACATCTTGCAAATCCCCTCGCTCACAACCATCCGGCATTGCAGTAGCTGTGAAAAAGCCTAGCAGAAAGACTTTCCCGTGATCGACGAATTCAGGATCACAGGGTGGCGAACAGGCGACATCCGCTTTCCGACCTCGCTTGGCCGTCACGGTTCAGACGCGATGAATGCCGATCCGGATTATTCGGCAGCCTATCTCGTGCTGGAAACGGATCTGCCCGGGCTCGAGGGCCACGGCCTCACCTTCACGATCGGACGCGGGAACGACCTCTGTGTGTCTGCCATCGAGTTGCTTGCCGCCAAACTCGCTGGCATGCCGATGCGTGAAATCGTAACGGACATGGCCTCCTTCTGGCGCTTCATCACGGGCGACTCGCAGCTGCGCTGGCTCGGGCCGGACAAGGGCGTCATGCATCTGGCAACCGGTGCCGTCGTCAACGCTGTCTGGGATCTCTGGGCGCGCGCCGAGAAGAAACCGGTCTGGCAGCTCGTTGCCGACATGACACCTCGGGAGCTGCTCCGCTGTATCGATTTCCGATACCTCACCAATGCGCTCAAACCGGAAGAGGCCCTCGATATCCTCGAGCGCGCGGAACAGGGCAAGGAAGCGCGCCGCGCAAGGCTGCTGGCGAACGGGTATCCCGCCTACACGACGTCCGCCGGCTGGCTTGGCTATGACGACGACACACTGCGCCGCGCCGCCCGCGAAGCATGCGCCAAGGGGTGGCGGCACTTCAAACTGAAGGTCGGCCGCGACCTCGGCGAGGACATACGCCGCGCAGCGCTGCTTCGCGAAACCGTGGGCCCCGACTGCAAACTGATGTTCGACGCCAATCAGGTCTGGGAAGCGGACGAGGCGATCGAGTGGATGAAGGCGCTTGCGCATTTCGATCCCTGGTTCATCGAGGAACCGACGTCACCCGACGACATTCTTGCCCACCGGCAGATCCGCGAAGCCATTGCTCCCATCAAGGTGGCCACGGGTGAAATGTGTCAGAACCGCGTTCTTTTCAAGCAGTTCATGCAGGCAGACGCACTCGATATCGTTCAGATCGACGCAGCGCGCGTCGGCGGCCTCAGCGAAAACCTTGCCATCATGCTCATGGCGGCGAAGTTCGGAAAACCGGTGTGTCCCCATGCGGGCGGCGTGGGCCTTTGCGAGTATGTGCAGCATCTCTCGATGATCGACTATCTGTCGATCTCCGGCACGGATGAGGGCCGTGTCGCAGAATATGTCGACCATCTGCACGAACACTTCGTGACGCCCTGCATCGTGGAGAACGGCCGCTACATGCCGCCTGCCGCGCCCGGTTTCAGCATCGAGATGAAACCGGCGTCGATTCGCGCCTATGCCTGCGCCGGGAGCGCTACTCCGGCGGCCCCTCGCCCCTGGGATAGCGCCTCGTGAGCGCGGCGACGACGCCCCGCAGAGTCCGGATTTCCTGCTCGGTCAGCCCCGCCCGCTGGAACATGTTGCGGAGATTGCGGATCATGGAGGGCTTCTTTTCCGGTGGCTTCAGGAAACCGCGCTGATCGAGTGCGCCTTCCAGATGCTCGAAGAAGCCGAGCAGCTCTTCCTTGTTGGCCGGCCGCGTCTGCTGATAGTCGATCCGGACCGCTTCCGTGGCGTCTCCTGCCTTGTGCCATTCGTATGACATGAGGAGCACACACTGGGCGAGATTGAGCGAGGCGAAGGCCGGGTTCACCGGCACCATCATCAGCGCATCGGAAAGCGCGAGGTCGTCATTTTCGAGTCCGGTACGCTCCGGCCCGAAGAGAAGTCCCGCATGGCCGCCGCCCGCAAAAGCCTCGCGCATCCGCGCCGCCGCCGTCGCTGGCGTCAGGATCGGCTTCACCATGTCGCGGGCGCGGGCTGTCGTCGCAACGACATAATCGAGCCCGGCGAGCGCCTCCGCCGTTGTGTCGAAAAACCGCGCGCCCTCGATCACGATGTCGGCGCCGGAGGCCGCCGCCCGGGCACGCTCGTTCGGCCAGCCGTCGCGCGGACGCACAAGGCGGAGATCGGTGAGCCCGAAATTGAGCATGGCGCGGGCCGCCGTGCCGATATTCTCGCCGAGCTGCGGCGCGACCAGAATCACCGCCGGACCGGGCGCGGCGGTGCTCGAGTCTTTTCTCGTATGATCGGTTCCGGCCATCTTGCCGTTTCGTCGCTTTCCGTCGGGGAACCTCGCCCGGACGGGCCGGGCATGCGGTCAATAGGCGATTGGCCGCCTTTAATCAATCGGCCCGCAATGTTATAGGGATGGGGCCCGTTTCGGGGCCCGCTGCCGGCGCCTTCAGCCCCCCGGCGCGTCCCCGAGCCCTCCTTGTCATCTCTCGAAGGACCCCCCATGCCGAAGATCAAAGTCGCAAACCCCGTGGTCGATCTCGACGGCGACGAGATGACCCGGATCATCTGGCAGATGATCAAGGACAAGCTGATCTTCCCTTATCTCGACCTGACCCTCGACTATTACGACCTGGGCATGGAGCATCGCGACGACACCGACGACAAGGTGACGGTCGAGAGCGCCGAAGCAATCAAGAAACATGGCGTCGGCGTCAAATGCGCGACCATCACGCCGGACGAGGCGCGCGTCGAGGAATTCAAGCTGAAGAAGATGTGGAAGTCGCCGAACGGCACGATCCGCAACATTCTCGGCGGCACCGTGTTCCGCGAGCCGATCATCTGCCGCAACATTCCCCGCCTCGTGCCGGGCTGGACGGAGCCGATCGTGATCGGCCGCCACGCCTTCGGCGACCAGTATCGCGCGACCGACTTCCGTATTCCGGGCAAAGGCAAGCTCACGATGAAGTGGGTCTCGGAGGACGGCAAGGAGACGATCGAAGAGGAAATCTACGACTTCCCCGGCGGCGGCATCGCGATGGGCATGTACAACCTCGACGACAGCATTCGCGACTTCGCGCGCGCCTGCCTGAAATTCGGTCTCGACCGCGGCTATCCGGTCTATCTCTCGACCAAGAACACCATCATGAAAACCTATGATGGCCGCTTCAAGAATCTCTTCCAGGAAATCTACGAAGCGGATTTCAAGGCCGATTTCGAAAAGGCGAAGATCACCTATGAGCATCGTCTGATCGACGACATGGTGGCCTCCGCCATGAAATGGTCCGGCGGCTATGTCTGGGCCTGCAAGAACTACGACGGCGACGTGCAGTCGGATTCGGTGGCGCAGGGCTTCGGCTCGCTCGGCCTCATGACCTCCGTGCTGATGACGCCGGACGGCAAGATCATGGAAGCCGAAGCCGCCCACGGCACGGTAACGCGCCACTACCGCGCGCATCAGCGCGGCGAGGAGACCTCCACCAATTCCATCGCCTCGATCTTCGCCTGGACGCGCGGTCTCTCGCACCGCGCGAAGCTCGACGGCAACGACGCGCTGGCGACATTCGCGGCCACGCTCGAAAAGGTCTGCGTGGCGACGGTCGAGTCCGGCTACATGACGAAGGACCTGGCGCTTCTCGTCGGTTCGGAACAGTCCTGGCTCTCGACGGAAGGCTTCCTCGACAAGGTCGCCGCAAACCTCGACAAGGCGCTCGCCAAGGCGGGGTGACGTTCCCGCTGCCTGCCGCACGAACAGCCCCGCGAGGCGAAGCCTCCGGGGTTTTTCGTATCGTTCGCGGCCTTCGAGAGAAGAAGGTTGCGCGGAGCGGCGGCGACGCCGCCTTTGTTTGTTTGTAATGGCGGGGTGCGTCCTCCTCCGACGCTCCGCGCGACGATTTTTCGGATCCCCCATTCCAACTCTGGTGCACTCCCGGCTTT
>CAJXOU010000104.1 GCA_913057645.1 uncultured Rhodobiaceae bacterium
CGTCACGGACACGCAGAGGGATCTGGAGGGATAGCATGTGCAGCGGGTGATATTGACAGGACAGAGACGGATTGCGCGGTGTCTCCCTGTCGCGGGGGGTCGGAAATGTGTAAAAGAGACGGACCTGGCCCCCACATCGCGAAAGAATGCCCAGCGGCCCCCGTGTCCAAGCCCGGTCGTCCGCCGGCGCGGAAGGCGCCGGCGGAGCAGAGAATAAGGGCCAGAGGGTTGACGACCTCTAAAGGCCATATGGGTGAAGGAGGGGCGGGGCCGTGCTAGATTGGGTCAATGCCTCACCATCGCGCGCTCATCTGGAAAATCGCCCGGCCGCTCGTTCGCCTCTACTGGCGGCTTCGCCGGCCGCTGACGGCGGGCGTGCGCGGCATGGTGTTCGACGGGGACGGCCGCGTGCTGCTGGTGCGGCACACCTATATTCCGGGCTGGTACCTGCCGGGCGGCGGGGTGGAGCGCGGCGAGACGATGCTGACCTCGCTCCGGCGCGAGCTGGAGGAAGAAGTGGGCGTGATGCTTGTCGGCGAGGCGCGGCTGCACGGGCTCTATGCGAATTTCCGCGAGTTCAAGTCGGATCATGTAGCGCTCTACGTGGTGGCGGAGGGGGCTTACGAGCACCGGCCCCGGCGCTCTCCGGAAATCGCGGAAAGCGGCTTCTTCGCCCCCAACGCGTTGCCGGAGGGGATCACGCCATCGACGCGGGCGCGCGTTCGCGAAGTTGCGGAAGGGTTGAGCGCGCCTGAATTGTGGTGAGGCCGGGACTATTGAGCGGTGCTGTCGCTTATCACCGCGATTTTCGCTCCGGGGCGGGCATCCGAAATGACGACATGTGCATGCAACTGGCTGGCAAGCGCTTCGACGATGCTCGTGCCGAGGCCGACCTTGGCGGCTGAAGATGCGGGGCTCCGTCCGATTCCGGTGTCGGTGACGGTCAATGCCCATTCCTGCTTCGTGACGCGATAGGTCACCTCGACCATCCCGCCCCGGCTGTCCGGGAAGGCGTGCTTCAAGGCGTTGATCACCAGTTCGGTGACGATCAGCCCGAGGCTGACGGCCTTCTGTGAACTGATCTTCGCCCGGTCGGACTGAACCTGAAGCGTGAGCGGGCGCGATTCGCGGATCATCGACGAGGCCAGGCTTTCGCACAGCTTCACCAGATAAGGGCCGACCTCGACATCACCGGTGCTTGCCTGCAGGTGCTGCTGCACAGCGGCCACCGACATGACGCGATCATGCGCATCCTTCAGATGGTGCCGGGTTTCTTCCGATTTTACCGTGCGCGCCTTGAGCAGAAGGACGCTTGCGATGATCTGCAGGCTGTTGGCGACCCGATGCTGCATTTCCTGCAGCAGAACGGCGCGCTCCCGCAGCAGATCGTCCTTTTCGAGAAGGAGCGCCGTATTGGTTCGCTCGGCACGACGGGCATCGGTCACGTCGTTGATGGTGAGCAAAACCCGGACATTCTGCTTGTCGTCGTAGACGAGGTTCTGAACATGGAGGATCAGCCGCCGCGGATCGGCGCCCGGCCGCAGCAGATCGGTTTCGTAGTCTCCCACTTCCGTGTCGTCCGAAAGCGCGCTTTCCAGAAGGATGCGCAATTGCGGAATGTTCCATTCGCCGGCTCCGAGTTCGGACAGCGCACGGCCGTTCGTCTGGTCGGAATGCAAGCCAAAACTGGTGAAGAAGGACGGCGTGGCGCTCACCACCCGTAAATCGCTGTCGAAGAGAAGCAGAGGAAGGTGAGACGTGTTCATGAGGGCGCGAGACAGGCTCAGCGCGACGGCGGTTTCTGTGCCAGTGGTTGGCATGTCAGCCTTCCCGGATAATTCCGGTTTGCGGCGTGGGGCCTATTTGCGGTGGACAATGCACCTGGAGGGGCAGGATGAACGCAGCCCAATGTCTTCAAGCCCGGACGCAGCGTAGCACGTATGGCGCTGTGCCCGCAGGCTTCTTTCGCGCTCGCGGCCTCCCCGCAGCAAACGGCGGCAGGCCGGGTTTTTTGCAGCTTCGGCTTCGCGTTCGGCCGCTTGCGGGACGGTGCCGGCAGGCAGAGGACCCGGGGCTCCGGTCCTATCATTTCGCGTTGCCGCGCTCCATGCGCTACGACGAGGCGTGCAACAGCGGCGCGGCCGTCGCGCCGGTCATGGAACGGCGCACGGAAGCCGTCGACGCGCCAGCGGGTTTTCGAGGTGATGGAGGAACGCGCGTCGGCTAAGCTCTGGTAAGCGCGCGAACGAAGAGGCGGCAATCCATGCAGATCAGAACCGCTCGGCCGGAGGACGCCGCCGCCATCGCGCAATTGTCGCGCGAGCTTGCCGAACATCTCTCGGATCCCGATCCCGGTGCCGACGACGCGCTGCTTCTTGAACTGGGCTTCGGCGGGGAGCGGTGGTTCGAATGTCTCGTCGCCGAGACGGAAAAGGAGATTGTGGGTTACGCGCTTTATTGCCGCCGCTTCGAGGCGCATACGCGGGCGCGGAAGATATATCTGGCGGACCTCGCCGTAGCGAAGCGCCGCCGTGGCGGGGGTGTCGGGGAAAAGCTGATCCAGGCGCTGCACGAGAAGGCGGCCGAACTCGGCTGCATCGCAATCGTACTCGACCTCTGGGTGGAGAATGCAACAGCGCGCGCCTTCTACGAAAAGATCGGCGCCAAACACGACACCGAGCTCGAAATCCACGCGATACGCATCGGAGAGGACTGAGCTGCGCGACGGGGCAGCACCTCTTTTTTGCCCGAATTTCCGCTCTAGATGTCTGGGTGAAAGGGAGAAGACGATGAGAAACACGATAATTGCGGCAATGGCGGCTCTCGCAATCGGGCTCGGCGCCGTGCCGGTGCAGGCGCAGGATGAGGTGAACTGGCTGGCGCTGCCCGAGGACAAGGCCGCGCTCCAGGAACTCGACACGCAGCAGACGCGGGCGCTCCGCGATTCCGTGCGGCATTGCGACGATGTCCGGCGCTCGGACCACTCAGGCACGCCTTGTGTGTTCCTCGATCTCGACAGGACGATGCGGCAGGCGGAGGACGCGGCGCTCCGGTCCTATCATTTCGCGCTGCCGCGCTCGATGCGCTACGATGAGGCGCGCAACAGCGGCGCGGCCATGGAGCGTGTCATGAAGTTGCGCGAAGAGGCCGTCGAGTAGGGATCAGCCGAAGCGCGCCCCGAAACGCTCCCTGTCATGCGGCGCGTCGAGATCGAGGATGGGGCCTGCCGGTATAATTCCCGTCGGGTTGATCGTCCTGTGGCTGCCGTAGTAGTGCCGCTTGATGTGGGTGAGGTTCACCGTCTCCGCGACGCCCGGCACCTGGTAGAGTTCGCGCAAATAGTTCGACAGGTTCGGATAATCCGCGATGCGGCGGAAGTTGCACTTGAAGTGCGCGTAGTAGACGGCATCGAAGCGCACGAGCGTCGTGAAGAGGCGCCAGTCGGCTTCCGTGAGGCTGCTGCCCGCGAGATAGCGCCGGGTGGCGAGCCGCGCTTCCAGCCTGTCGAGCTCCTCGAAGAGGGCCGTCACTTCCTGCTCGTAGGCGGATTGTTCGGTCGCGAAGCCCGCCTTGTAGACGCCGTTGTTGACATTGTCGTAGACGGCGGCGTTCACCTCGTCGATTTCGGCGCGCAGATCCTCCGGATAGAAGTCAAGTTCCGCGTTCACGCCCTCGATCTCGTCGAAGGATGCGTTCAGCATGCGGATTATTTCCGCGGATTCGTTCGAGACGATCGTGTTCTTCTTCTTGTCCCAGAGCACCGGGACCGTGACGCGCCCGGTATAATCCGGATCGGCCAGAAGATAGACCTCGTAAAGCTTCGTCTTGTGGTTGACGAAGTCGGGGGCAGTCGCATCGTCCGCGCTTCTGAGCGTCCAGCCTTCTTCCAGCATCAAGGGATCGACGATGGAGAGCGATATCCTGTCCTCGAGACCTTTCAGCTTGCGGAAGACGAGCGTGCGGTGCGCCCAGGGGCAGGCGAGCGAGACATAGAGATGGTAGCGCCCGGCTTCGGCCTTGAAGCCGCCTTCGCCTGAAGGGCCGGGCGAACCGTCCTTCGTGACCCAGTTGCGGAAGGCGGACTCCTGCCGCTTGAACTTACCGCCGGTCGACTTCGTGTCGTATCCCTTGTCGGTCCATTGGCCGTCGACGAGCAATCCCATCTTGTCCTCCTCGGTTGTCTGAATCCTATGCCTCCCCCTTGAGGGGAGGCCGGGAAATTCGCCATGGGCGGATTTCCCGGGTGGGGGTGTCAAGCGTTGCGGCATATGCGTCGCAACGGTCTGGTGCCGCGCCCCCCACGATCCGCCCTTCGCTTCGCTCGGGCGTTCGGAGCTTGAAAAGGTCCACCGGACCTTTTCATTCGCGTTCCGCGAAACACTCCTCACCCCCGCGAGGGGGAGGTGAAGAGGGCGCGTACCGCTAGTCTTCCGGCGGCAGGTCCACCAGCACGATCTCGGCATCGTCGAGCGCGCGGATGGTGAGCGTTTCGACATCGCGGATCGCGGCGCCGGAGCGCTCGGAAACCTCGATGCCGTTGACCTCGACCCGGCCCCTGGCGGGGACGAGATAGGCGAGGCGGCCCTTGCCGATGAGATGGGTCACTTCCGTGCCCGCGTCCAGGCTTGCGCCGAGGACTTCCGCGTCCTGCGCGATCCAGAGCGTTTCCGCCGCCGCGTCCTGCCTGCCGCTGGCGAGCGGCACGAGGCGGCCCTTGCGGCCATCCTTCGGAAAGGTGGCGGTTTCCCAGCGCGGCGTCACGCCCTGACGGTTCGGCTCGATCCAGATCTGGAAGATGCGGGTGTCCTCGTCCTCGAGGTTCCATTCCTCGTGCCGGATGCCGCGGCCCGCCGACATGACCTGAACGTCGCCCGCAACCGTGCGGCCTTCATTGTTCAGGTGATCGCGATGCGTGATCGCGCCTTCGCGGACATAGGTGACGATTTCCATGTCGCGGTGCGGATGGGGCGGGAAGCCCGTCTTCGCCCGGATCAGGTCGTCGTTCCAGACACGCAATGTGCCCCAGCCCATGCGGGCGGGATCGTGATAGCCGGCGAAGGAGAAGTGATGCTTCGCGGTGAGCCAGCCGTGCTCGGCACCGCCCAGACTGTCGAAATGGCGAACATCGATCATGGTCTTCTTCCTTTCTAAAAGGGGGCTTTCTAAAAGGGGGCTTTCTGTAAAGGCAGAGCCCGGCCGGCCCCGAGGGAGGGGAAAGCGGCCGGCCGGGCCCGAAGGTCCGGTACGCGCTTACGGGTGCATCCGGACCTTCTCAGGTTTCGTTCAGGCGGCGAGCTTTCCCGCGATCGCCGCGACATGGGCGCCCTGCTTGCGCGCAAGGCTCAGTTCCTTTTCCGACGGCTGGCGGCTGCCGTCGCCGCCCGCGAGCGTCGAGGCGCCATAGGGCGTGCCGCCGCGCACTTCGGAGATGTCGAAGAGCTCCGTGCCGACCGAATAGGGCAGGCCGACGATCACCATGCCGTGGTGAAGGAGCGTCGAATGAAACGAGGTGATGGTCGTTTCGTTGCCCGCGCCCGTGCCGGTCGAGGTGAAGACGCTGCCGACCTTGCCCGCGAGCGCGCCCTTCTGCCAAAGGCCGCCGGTCTGGTCGAGGAAGACGCGCATCTGGCCCGACATGTTGCCGAAGCGGGTTGGCGTTCCGAAGATCACGGCGTCGTAGTCGCCGAGTTCCTGCGGTGTCGCGACGGGGGCCTGCTGGTCCAGCTTCATGCCGGCGTTCTTCATCGCCTCTTCGGGCATGGTCTCGGGCACGCGCTTCAGCGCGACGTCCGTGTCTGCCTGCGAGGCGGCGCCTTCCGCGACGGCCTTCGCCAGGGTTTCGATATGGCCGTAGGAGCTGTGGTACAGCACGAGGATCCTGGTCTTTTTGCTCATCTTTCCCTCCTTCGGGGTACCCCGGCGGGGCCTGTTGCGTTCGATGAGACCTATGTAATTACTTCTTCCTCTGCGATAATCTCTCCGTTCGAAAACAGACTGTTTCTCACAGGTGAACAATGGCGGTCGATCTGAATGCCTATGCCGTTTACGCCAGGGTGGTGGAGCTCGGCGGTTTCACGGCGGCGGCCGAGGCGCTTGGCCTCTCGAAATCCATGGTGAGCCGCCAGATTTCGACGCTGGAGGATGCGCTTGGCGTGCGCCTGCTCAACCGGACGACGCGGCGGATCGCGCTCACCGAGGCGGGGGCGGTCGTCTTCGAGCGGGCGCAACGGATCGTCATGGAGGCGCAGGAGGCGGCCGAGGAGGCGACCTGCGTCGAGGGCGCGGTGCGCGGGCAGCTCCGCATCAATGCGCCGATGAGCTTCGGCATCTCCCAGCTCGGACCGGTGATGCCGGAATTCATGGCGCGCTACCCGGAACTCACTGTCGATCTCGTGCTGAACGACCGGCGCGTCAACCTGATCGAGGAAGGCTTCGACGTCAGCTTGCGGATTTCGGCGCTGACGGATTCAAGCCTGATCGCGCGGCAGCTCGCGCCCGTCGAGCGCTATATCGTGGGGTCGCCTGCCTATTTCGAGAAGCACGGCGTGCCGAAGCGCCCGTCCGATCTCGCAGGGCACGACTTCATGCTCTACACGCTGCTTGCGCGGCCGAACATTCTCGAAATGGAGAATGCCAAAGGCGAGAAGGAGCAGGTGGAACTGAAGGGCCGCTTCCTCTGCAACAATGCGGACGCGATGGTCGAGATGATGCTGAAGGGCATGGGGCTCGTCTTCTCGCCCGACGTGCTCTGTCACCAGCACCTGAAGAGCGGCGCGCTGGTCCGCGTGCTGGAGGACTGGACGGTGCCCGCGCTGACGCTCCACGCGATCTATCCGCATTCGCGGCATCTGGCGGCGAAGGTGCGCGCCTTCGTCGATTTCACGGTGGAGAAGTTCGGGCCGGGGAAGGCGCCGTGGGTGGAGACGTGAAAAAAGGCGGACCCGAAGGCCCGCCTTTTCCGTGTCCGTATCGCGTGAGGCCTAGACCGGCTCCCATGTGAAGACGGAAGCTGTCGCGCCCAAATCCGTGTAGCCGCCTTCCATGGCGGGGATGCCGTGGCTGAGGATCGTTTCCGGGGTCCAGCCGTCGACGCGGGCGACGCTCTTCACGGGGCGGGGCTGCGAGAAGAGCACGATCTCGTTGCCGCGGACGGAGAAGATCTGGCCGCTCGTCCTGCATTCCGGCGCGGCGAGGGCGACCGAGAAGTTGGCGACCTGTTCGGCGCGCATCGCATTCTTCATGCGTTCGACACGCTGGGCGGAGGCTTCGTCCTTCACCGGGATGGTCGCGATCATGCGCGTCCAGGCGAAGGGCGCGATGATGTTGGAGCGGACATTCTTGTTGGCGCCTTCCATCGCGATGATGCGCGAGAGACCGGCAATGCCCATCTTGGCGGCGGCGTAGTTCGCCTGGCCGATATTGCCGATGAGGCCGGAGGTCGAGGTGAAGAGGACGAAGCTGCCTTCTTCCTGCTCGCGGAAATGATTGATCGCCGCGCGGGTGATGTTGTAGCTGCCCTTGAGGTGCACCTCGAGGACGGCGTCCCAGTCCTCGTCCGGCATCTTGTGGAACATGCCGTCGCGGAGAATGCCGGCCGGGCTGATGATCGAGTGGAGGCCGCCGAAGGT
The DNA here is from genome assembly GCA_913057645.1 of uncultured Rhodobiaceae bacterium. GTDB lineage: Bacteria > Pseudomonadota > Alphaproteobacteria > Parvibaculales > Parvibaculaceae > Parvibaculum. Next base: position 7,629 of record CAJXOU010000104.1, read on the forward strand.
GTCGAGCGCCTGCGCGATCATGTTTTCCGCGCCGGACTTCATCGAGACGCTGTCGGAGTTCGCGACGGCCTCGCCGCCCGCCTTCCTGATCTCGTCGACGGTCTTCTGGGCCGCGCTCGCGTCGCCCGCATCGCCGCCCTTCACGCTGCCGCCGAGGTCGTTCACGACGACCTTCGCGCCCTGCGCCGCCGCGATCAGCGCGCATTCCCTGCCGATGCCGCCCGCGGCGCCGGTGACCAGCACGACCTTGCCTTCCAGAATTCCCATGACGCTCTCCCTGTCGCTTGCGGGGTTTCCCTTGTTGGCGGGCAAGCTAGCCAAGCACGGGCCCCCGTTCCAGCCTTTTCAGGGCTGCCGGAGGGGCGGGCGGGGCTTTCAAAGCCGCTTTACGGGGGCGGCTCCCCGTGCTATCCGCCTTTCCTTCCGGAGCGGGCTCCGGCTACAGGATCTTGAAAAATGGCGCGGTTCATGTCGCAGCGACGACGAGAGACGGGTGGGGGCCTTCGCGGCCTTGCCATCGCGCGCGCCCGCACGGTCCTCCCTTTCGCCTGAGCGCGGAAGCGGCAGCGGCGGGTGAGCGCTTCTCACCTCTCTTCCTCCGCTGCCAGACGAGACAATTACCATGTTTGAAATCGAAGCCGAGCGGCCCGAGCACGGGCCAGCCATAGAAGCGCTGCTGGACCTTTCCTTCGGCCCCGGCCGCTATGCGAAGGCGGCGCAGCGGCTGCGCGAGGGCAATACGGCGGTGCCGGAGCTCTGCTATGTCGCCTTTGCGGGCGAGGGGGCGGAACGGCGCATGGTGGGCGCCTTGAGCTTCTGGCCGGTGGTGATCGGCGGCGTGCCGGGGCTGATGCTCGGGCCGCTCGCCGTCGAGCCGCAGCTCAGGGGCAAGGGCTGCGGCATCCGGCTGATGGAGAAGGGGCTCGCGGACGCGAAGAAACTCGGCTACCGGCTCGTGATCCTGGTGGGCGATGCGCCCTATTATGCGCGGGTCGGCTTCGGCCCGGTGCCGCCGGGGCGGCTCACCATGCCGGGGCCTGTGGACCCGGCGCGGCTTCTCTACCGCGAGCTCGACATCGGCGCCTTCGGGCAGGCCAAGGGGCCGATCGTGAAGGCCCGTGATGCGGCTTCCCCCCACCCGGAACGCTGACGCGTTCCGACCTCCCCGCGAGGGGGAGGTATTCAGTTCTTCTGCATGGCCGAGATCAGGGCCGGCACGTTGTGGCGGAACATCGCCACATAGGTCGGCGCCGGGCCGTCCGGTGCCGACAAGGCATCCGAATAAAGCGAGCCGCCTTCCTCCGCGCCGGTCTCGCGCGCGATGGTCTCCATCATGCGCGGGTCCGACATGTTCTCGATGAAGAGCGCGCGGATCTTCTGTTCGCGGATCTGGTCGATCAGGCGGGCAAGCGCGCCCGCGCCCGGCTCCGCCTCGTTGCCGATGCCGAGCGGGGAGATGAACTCGACGCCATAGGCATCGCCGAAATAGCCGAAGGCGTCATGCGTGGTGATGACCTTGCGCTTCTGCTGCGGCAGTTTCGAGATTTCGCTCCTCACCCAGCCGTCGAGCTTCTTCAGTTCGGTGATGTAGCTCTCGGCGTTCGCCTGATAGACGAGCGCGTTGTCCGGGTCCTTGTCGGCGAGCGCGTCCGCGATGTTCTGCACATAGATGACGCCGTTCCTGAGGCTCTGCCAGGCATGCGGGTCGAAATCCCGCGCGGCTTCCGGATAGCCGTCTTCGTCGTGGCCATGTTCGTCGTCGTCTTCTTCGTGCTGCGCCTTTTCCTCTTCCGTGAGGTGGCGCGGCGAGACGCCGAAGCTCGCCGTCACGTATTTCGCCTTCGTGCGGGCGGCGGCGGCGAGGCGGACCAGCCAGGGCTCGAAGCCGAGGCCGTTCATGACGAGGACATCCGCTTCGGCGAGCGCGCTCGCATCCGCCGGGTCCGGCTCGAAGGAATGCGCGTCGCCATCGGGGCCGACCAGCACCGTCACCTCGACATTGCCGCCGCCGACATTCCTCACCATGTCGCCGAGGATCGAGAAGCTCGCGACGACTTTCAGCGGCTCCTCCGCGCGGGCGGGCAGGGCCAGCGCGCCTGCCAGAACGAGAGAGAGGCCGAGGGTGACGAGTTTCTTCATCGCAGGGTCTCCGTCAGTCGTGGAAATGCGCCCGGGGAAAGTAGCGTGTGCGCAGGCTGTCGCGGGTTCCGAGAATGATCGAGCCGACATAGAACGCGCCTGCCGTGAGCACGATGGCGGGGCCCGACGGCAGGTCGAAATTGTAGGAAACAAGTAGGCCGACAAGGCCGGAAAGAAAGGCCAGCACCGTCGAAAGCGCGGCGAGCGACCAGACGGCCCCCGCCCAGAAGCGCGCGGCGGCGGCCGGCAGCATCATCAGGCCGAGCGCCATCAGCGTGCCCAGCGCCTGGAAGCCCGCGACGAGGTTCACCACGACGAGGACGAGAAAGACGAAATGCCAGAGCGTGCCGCCGCCCGTGGTCGCGCGCAGGAAGGCCGGGTCGAAACATTCGATGACGAGCGGGCGGTAGATGACGGCGAGTGTCACCAGCGTCAGCGTCGCGATGGAGGCGATGAGGAGGAGGGCGTCGTCCGTCACCGAGAGGATGGTGCCGAACAGGACATGCAGAAGATCGACGTTCGAGCCTTTCGCCGAGACGATCAGCACGCCGAGCGCGAGGCTGATGAGGTAGAAGCCGGCAAGGCTCGCATCCTCGCGGAGTGCCGTCGCGCGGGAGATCAGCCCGGCGAGGAGGACGACGGCAAGGCCGGCCACGAGACCGCCTGCGCTCATCGACCAGATCGAAAGACCGGCGACGAGAAAGCCGATGGCCGCGCCCGGCAGGATCGCATGGCTCATGGCGTCGCCCATCAGGCTCATGCGGCGCAGCACGAGAAAGGTGCCGATGGGGCCGCCGCCGAGCGCGAGCGCGAAGCAGGCAATGAGCGCGCGGCGCATGAAGCCGTAATCGGCGAAGGGCGCGATCGCCATGTCGTAGATCATGCCGCGTCGCTCCAGCTATCGGAGATGTAGCGTGCGCGGCGGAGGTTCTCCGGGGTGAGGACATCGTCCGTCGGGCCCCAGGCGACCGGCTCGCGCGCCATCAGCAGCGTTTGCGGGAAGCTTTCGCGGACGCGGTCGAGGTCGTGGAGCACGGCGATGACGGTGCGGCCTTCGGCGTGCCACGCCGCTACGAGCGCCATGAGGTCCGCGCTGGTGCGCTCGTCGACGGCGGCGAAGGGCTCGTCGAGAAGGATCAGGCCCGCATCCTGCAGCATGAGGCGGGCGAAGAGTGCGCGCTGCAACTGCCCGGCGGAAAGCGCGCCGACCTGTTTCGTCTCGAAGCCGTCGAGGCCGACGCTCGCGAGCGCGGCGCGGGCGCGACCGCGCAACTGGGCGCCATGCGCATCAACGAAGAAATCGACGCCCTGGAGGTGATGGGCATCCGCACCATCGCATACCTGGCCTCGACCCGCCTCGCCGCCGGGGTGATCGTCGTCGTCCCGTTGTACTGCGTCGCGCTACTGCTGGGCTACTACTCCGGCGAAGTGATCACCACAGCGTTCTACGGCCAGTCGACCGGTGTCTATACCCACTACTTCGACACCTTCTTCCTTCCCGCCGACGCGTTGCGGG
>CAJXOU010000105.1 GCA_913057645.1 uncultured Rhodobiaceae bacterium
CGGTGGTGGAGGAGGGCGTGGTGTGATGGGAGGGCGAGGTGGGTGTGGGAGCGGAGGGGTGGCGGGCGGGGGGAGTGCCGGACGGTCGGGCGGGGCGGGGGGCGGGGGAGTGCGCGGCGGGAGCGATGAGGCGGATAGCGGCGTTCGGGTCGGGGGTGTGGAGGAGGCGGAGGCCGTGGGGCCGGGGGGGGGCGGGGGCGCGTGCGCTCGCCTGGGGTGGGACGGGGGAGGGATAGGAGGGCGCCGGGGTCTGCCGCTGCGGGAGGGCGGTGGAGACGATGAAGGCGCGCTCTTCCGTCATGTCGAAGGCGAGGGCGGCGTCGTAGAAACCGAGCGCCATGTCGGGCAGATGCTGATCGTCGATCGCGAAAGGGCGCTCCTCCGGCGGCAGGTGTTCCAGCGTTCGGCCGAGGCCATAGCCGAAAAAGCCCGCAGCGCCGCCCGGAAAGGGTGGCATGCCGTTGCGCATTTCCAGCGCGGGCAGGCTCGCGAGTTTCGTTTTCAGGAGCTCGTACGGCTTTGCGACTTCCGCGATCCGCAGGCTCACGCGATCGAAGGGATCGAAGGCGATGAAACTCCAGCGTCCATGCAGGCTGGTGTCCTTGCCGGGGGCTGCCGTGGCGCTATCGAGGAACAGAGCGAGGGTTCTGCTGCCAGCCCATGAAAGAGGCCGTGCGGCGCACTCCATTCCAGCTCTTCGACGAGCGGTCCGTTCACCCGGGTACTCTCTTTCTGCCGTCAGTTCGCCTTCGGCGCTTCTGCGAAAGGGTCGCCTTCCGCCGCGTCGTGGCTACAGCTTCCGCAGACGCGGGACTCCATCCGCACGAGGGGCCCGCGCGGTTTTCCGCCCATGCCGGCGGAGGTTACCTTCGCATCCTGTGTCTTCAGGAAGTCGGCGATGAGGCCGCTGACGAGGCCCGGATTGGCGAAGGTGATGTTATGCCCGGTCGCCGGATAGGAACGAAGATGCGCCTGCGGGACGAGTTCCATCAATCGGGTAGCGTTCTCATAGGGAACCACTTCGTCCGTCTCGCCCCAGATGGCGAGAACCGGATGTTCCGATGCACCGACCGCGGCGAAGGAGGTATCCGCGCCGGTGAGAGGATAGTGACGCATGGTCGAGAGCAGCGCGTCGCCATAGCCGCGATATTCGAGTTGCCGGTTGAAGCCTGCGAGGAAGGCGCCGGGGTTCGGTGCGTTTCTGGCTTCCTCTGCGGCAGCGCTGTAGAAAAGCCGTGTGCCGAAGAGCCGCACGATCCAGTCGCCGATCAGCGGACGCTTCAGCATCTCCACATTTTCGTTTGCCGCGACGCCGAGACCCGCGGGGGCGATCAGTGTCAGCGAACGCACGAGGTCCGGGTGCCGCGCCGTGAAGACCGTCGCGATGGCCCCGCCCATCGAGTAGCCGACGAGATCGATGCGGCGGTTCACATTCAATGCTTCGAGCAGGCCGGCGAGCTGCCGGTCGAAGAGCTCGGCGTCGTAGACGGCGTCCGGCCGGCTGGAAAGACCGCGCCCGAAATTGTCATAGGCGAGGACGCGGTATCCGGCTTCGGTAAGCGGGGTGAAATAGTCGTCCCAAACGGGGGAGGGCGTCGAAAAACCGTGCACGAGCACGACGAGCGGTCCGGCTTCCGGCCCTTCGAGCCGGTAGTGCACGGTACCTTCGGGCAGGTCCACGAAGCTGTAGGCTGCGCCATCGGCGAGGAGCTTTTCGCGCGCCGTGTCGTCCAGCGCTTCGCGGGCACGGCCCGCGGCCCAGAAGCTCATCAGCATGATGAGAGCAAGCGCCGCCGCCAGAATGCCCGCACCCTTCACGAATGCCATGATGTCCTTGCTGCCGTCTTTTTTGGCGTTGCCGGTCTTCCCTTGCGGAAGGCCGATGAGGGCGCAGTCTAGTGCCTTGACTGCCCGTCCACAAATGCCCCCGCCAGGGTTGCAGGCGCCCGGAAATGCAGGCTTGATGCGGGCCAAAGCGGGCGCGAAAGGCGCATTGAACAAGGAGGAACAGATGACGGATGCATTCAGGGAAAAGGTGCTTGCGGGCAAGACGGCTTTCGTGGCCGGCGCCTCGAGCGGCATCAATCTTGGTATTGCGCAGCATTTCGCCCGCGCGGGCGCGAAGATCGCGCTCATCAGCCGCAGCCATGAGAAAATCACCGCTGCGGCGAAGACCATCACGGATGAGGGTTTCGATGCAATCGGCATGGCGGCCGATGTGCGCGACTTCGATTCCGTCGAGCAGTCGATGAAGCAGGCGCAGGAGCGGCTCGGTAATTTCGATATCGTGATATCCGGTGCGGCGGGTAATTTCGTTGCGCCCGCGCTCGGCATGTCGTCGAAGGGTTTCAAGACCGTGGTTGATATCGACCTCATCGGCACATTCAACGTGCTGCGCGCGTCCTTCCAGTATCTGAACCGGCCCGGTGCCTCGCTTATTTCGATCACCGCACCGCAGGCCGTGAACCCGAGCGTGTTCCAGTCGCATGTCTGTGCGGCGAAGGCGGGCATCAACATGCTGACCAAGTGCCTCGCGATGGAGTGGGGTCCGGCCGGCGTGCGTGTGAACGCGATATCCCCGGGGCCGATCTCGGACACGGAAGGCATGGCGCGGCTGGCGCCGACGGCGGAAATGGAAAAGGCGATCAAGTCGCGAATCGCGCTTCGCGACTATGGAGACAAGACCGACATCGCCGATACAGCGCTGTTCCTATCGACGGACAATGCCAAATACATCACCGGCACCATCGTCGATTGCGACGGCGGTTCGAAGCTTGGCGATGCCGGCGCCGACGCGCTTGGCGAATTCGCCTAGATGACATCGCCCGAGCGCGGTACGCCGCGATCGCTGAAGCAGCTCGAGTCGCTCGAGAGCATGGAAGGGATCGTGCAGGCCGAGCACAGCGCGCCGTCCTCGCGATCCCTGTTGCACCGGCTGCCGAAAGGCGCGCTCGTTCATGCGGTCTATCCGGGTGTTCTTGTCGCGGTCACGATAGCGCTCGCCTCGTCCTGGCTTTCGCAGCATTACGGCGCGCCGGTCATGCTGTTCGCGCTGCTCTTCGGCATGGCATTCCACTTTCTGCACGAGGAAGGCCGCTGCGTTGCCGGGATCGAGTTTTCTTCCCGTACCATCCTCAGGATCGGCGTGGCGCTGCTCGGCGTGCGGATCACGGCGGGAGAGATCGCGAGCCTCGGCGCCGTTCCGGTTCTTACCGTCGTTGCGGGGGTCGCGACGACGATCCTTGCGGGCATCCTGCTGTCGCGGTTGCTGGGGCTCAGTCGGATATTCGGCGTTCTTTCCGGCGGCGCCGTTGCCATTTGCGGGGCGTCGGCCGCGCTCGCCATCGCTTCCGTCCTGCCGCGCCGCGACGAAAACGAGCGCGACACGATCCTGACCGTGGTCGCCATTACCGCGCTTTCGACGCTGGCGATGGTTCTCTATCCGGTCTTTGTCGGCATGATCGGTCTCGACCATACGCAGGCGGGGATATTTCTCGGCGGCACGATCCACGATGTCGCACAGGTCGTGGGTGCGGGCTACATGGTCTCGGTCGAGACGGGCGATGTGGCGACCTACGTCAAGCTGCTGCGCGTCGCAATGCTGCTGCCGGTCGTCTTCTGCATCGCCTTCGTGGTCAGCCGGTCCGGCGGCGCTCGTGCATCGGGGGGAACCAGACTTGTGCCGCTGTTTCTTGTCGGTTTCGCGGCGCTTGTCGCCGTCAACAGCCTTGGCTTGCTGACGGCACCTGTGGTTGACGCAGCGACGGACGTCTCCCGCTGGTGTCTCGTCACCGCCATCGCGGCGCTCGGCATGAAAACCTCCTTCCGCGACCTCGCCTCTGCGGGCTGGCGGCCCGTCGGGCTCATGGTTGCCGAGACGATCTGGATTGCCGGTCTGGTGCTGGTTTCGCTCGAATTCCTTGCCTGAAGCCTTGCTCACGGCAGTGGCACGGCTAGGCTCTGAGGAAAGAATTCGACAGGGAGGAAGTCATGTCACCGCGCATCGCGCCATCGGAATTCGAGTGCGTTCTTTACGAAGTGAAGGACCATGTCGCCATCGTCACGATCAACCGGCCGGAGCGCCGCAACGCGCTCAACCGCCGCGCCTATGACGAGGTGGAGGCGGCGTTCCGCGCTGCGTCGGCCGACCCGGATGTGCGCTGCGTGATCGTGACGGGCTCGGACCCCGCCTTCTGTTCGGGCGAGGACGTGAAGGAGATGATGACGGGTGAGCAGCATGAGCAGAGCGTCACGCGGCTCACAAGCGTGCGCCCCGAGCCGACGCCCGCCGCCGTCGCGGCGCTCGAATGCGACCGCCCGTTGATTGCGGCGGTGAACGGCGCCGCCGTCGGCTGGGGCATGGAACTGACGCTCTTCGCCGACATCCGCATCGCTTCCGAACAGGCGAAGTTCGGCGAGATCTTCATCAAACGGGGCCTCATCACCGATGTCGGCGGGCTCTGGCGGCTTCCGGCGATTGTCGGCCCGGCGAAGGCGGCGGAACTTCTCTTCACGGGCGATGTCATCGATGCGGCCGAGGCGGGCCGTATCGGGCTCGTCAGCGAGGTCGTGCCGCATGACGAGCTGATGGAGCGCGCGATGGCGCTCGCGGGCCGTATCGCGGTCAACGCGCCGCTTGCGCTGCGCTTCATGAAGGAGGGGCTTCGCCGCACGTCTTACGGCGACTTGCGCGAAATCGGTAGCTGGGTGAGCGGTACGCTGGGTAAACTCTTCCAGACGGAAGATCATCGCGAAGGTGTGCGCAGTTTCCTCGAAAAGCGCGCGCCCGTGTTCAAGGGACGCTGAGCAAGGCATGGCGCTTTTCTTCGACCAGGAATGGTTTGACGCGAAACTGAAGGAAGCGGGGCGGACGCGCGACGACGTTGCGGCCGCCCTTCGTCTTTCGCGCGGGCAGGTCGACGAAATATGGAAAGACCAGCGCGAGCTTGCGCCGCAAGAAGTGGCTGCTCTCGCCGCGCTTCTCGGCAAAACGCCGGCCGAAACCGCGAACAAGGCCGGCGTTTCGACGCCCGTGCCCGCGCCGCCAAAGGGTGGCGACGCGGCGATCATGGCGAAGCTCGATGAATTGGATGCGCGGCTCATCCGCATCGAGCGCGCGGTCGCCGATCTTCAGTCGCTTATCCTCGCTACCCGCAACGGTTGAGTTCCCATGCGCGATCTTCATTTCCCGGGACGTTCCACCGTTCACAGCATCAACGGCATGTGCGCGACCTCGCAGCCGCTTGCGGCAGAGGCTGCAATCTCGATCCTGCGGGCGGGCGGCAATGCGGTCGATGCGGCGATTGCAGCAAGTGCGGTTCTGTGCGTCGTGGAACCCTATAACACCGGCATCGGCGGCGACTGTTTCGCACTGCTCTCGAAAGGCGGGAGCGGGGATATTATTGGACTCAATGGGTCGGGCCGGGCGCCGAAGGCGCTGGCGCTCGACAAACTGAAGGCGGCGGGCGGCAGCCTCTCGCTCAACAGCGTTCACTCGGTGACGGTGCCCGGCGCCGTTGATGCCTGGGCGCGCCTCATCTCCGATCACGGCACGATGGAGTTGGGCCGCGTCTTCGAACCGGCAATCCGGCTTGCGGAGGAAGGTTTCGCCGTCGCGCCGCGCATCGCGCTCGAATGGCGGTTTCTCGAAGGCCATCTCGCGCATGATGCGGACGCGGTTGCGCAATACACAAGGGACGGCAAGGCGCCGAAAGCCGGGGACAAGTTTCATCTGCCGGTTCTCGCGAAGACGCTTCGTCTCATCGGCGAGAAGGGCCGGAACGCGTTCTATGAGGGTGCGCTGGCACAGGACATGGTGACGAAGCTCAATTCGCTCGGCGGCTTTCACACGCTCGAGGATTTTGCGGAGACGGCCTGCGGCTATGTCACGCCGATCCGCACGAGCTATCGGGGACGCGAAATCTGCGAGATCCCGCCGAACGGGCAGGGCATTACGGCGCTTGTGATGCTGAATATCCTTTCGCGGGTCGGGCTGGACGGGCTCGATCCTCATGGCGCTGTCCGTTTCCACTATGAAATGGAGGCCGCGCGGCTCGCCTACGACCTGCGCGACAGATACGTGGCCGATGCCTCGTTCGGCGACGTGCCGGTGGACTGGCTTCTGTCGGAGAAGCTTGCGGACGAACTTGCCGCACGGATCGATCCCGACAGGCGGATCGACGATCTCTCGACGCTGCGCGATCCGCTGAACCGCGACACGGTCTATCTCACCGTGGTGGACAAGGACCGGAACGCCGTCTCCTTCATCAATTCGCTCTTTTTCGGATTTGGATCCGGCATTCTCGCGCCCGGCTCCGGCGTCATGTTCCAGAACCGGGGCTCGGGTTTCGTGATGGAGGAGGGGCACCCGAACTGCGTCGCGGGCGGCAAGCGGCCGCTCCACACGATCATTCCGGCGATGATGGTGGAAAACGGTCGTGCCACGATGCCCTTTGGCGTCATGGGAGGCGCCTATCAGGCGGTCGGCCATGCGCATGTTATTTCCAACATGCTCGACTACGGCATGGATGTGCAGCAGGCGCTGGACAGTCCGCGCGCCTTTCCGGGTGCGGAGGCGCTCGACGTCGAGCGCGGGCTTTCGACGGAAGCGCGCGAAGGGCTCGTTGCCCGGGGCCATGCGATCAAGGATGCCGTCATGCCGCATGGCGGCGGACAGGCGATCTTCATCGATCACCAGCGCGGCACGCTGATCGGCGGGTCGGACCCGCGCAAGGATGGCGCGGCGGTCGGTTACTGACGGATTTCAGGAAAGTTCAGAGCTTGCGCTCGTGATGGCCGGGCCTCAGCGTTTCGGCCAGCAGGTCGGGCAGCATGTCGGCTTCGATATAGGCGCCCGTCGCGCGACGGCGCTGTTCTTCCTTCCGGGCGGGAGAGCGCGGCCAGTTCCAGTGCTGATCGATGTATTGGGCAAGGAAGGCGGCGGCCGGGCGGGTTGAAGCCAGGTCTGCCCGCCCGAGGCCCGCCTTCGAGGCCGTTGCCGTTTCCGCCAGCGGCGCAGGTTCGAGGCGCCTTGCGCGTGACGGCTCGTCCCTGCGGCGTGGCGCGGGGAGCGCGCGTTCCATTCCTCGTGTCGGTGTTATTCCGGCCATCTGCCTTTTCCCGCCCAGTGCGGTCGCATCTTCCGGCTGTCCCCAATCGGCCATGCCGTGCCCCTGCGACTCAATCCACAGCTTCGGGTCGCAAGAAACTTGCCATGCGGTTTCCCTCATGTGGAGGCCGTCGTCGAGGCGGTAACGTTTCGAAACGGCACAAATGGGTGAATTAACTAGATTTATTAAAGGTTTAGTCGTTACGCCGCTTCTCGAAATTTTAACTGCTTGTGCGCGAATGTTACCGACAGGGGTCAGGAAAGCGTCCCTTGCTGGGCGATCGGCCCGAGTTGAGTAAACGCGGCAGGAGCAGTGTTGTGGACTCGAAGACGCAGGATGCGCGCAGAGTCGGAGAGGCGTACGGCTTCGATATCATGGAAGCGCAAGCAGACGACCTTCTCAAAAGCGCTGTGAAAGCAGTCGGCGATGCCGCCTATCGGTGGGCGATCGACGAAGACACGCTTGCCTGGGGGCCGGGAGCGGAGTTTCTTCTCGGTATTTCCGACATTTCGAAACTCGCGACGCATCGCGATTTTGCGGCGCGCCTCGTTGCCGAGGGCCCAAACCGTTACGAGCGCATCTGCCGCTCCCGCGAAAGCGACAAGGGCTCCGGCGTTGCCTACGAACTCGAATATCAGATCCGCGACGATTTCGGCGGTACGCGCTGGGTCGAGGATCGCGGCCGCTGGTTCGGCGGGCCGGACGGGGCTCCCGCCTTTGCGGTCGGTGTGCTCAGAGCCATCGACGAACGCCACAAACGCGAATCCGAACTTGTCCGCCTATCCACCTATGACGAACTCACGGGCCTTCTGAACCGTGTGCGCCTGAAGGAAGCGCTGACCGATGCCATGATTGCGTCGCAGCGCGGGCGTCAGAATTCGGCGTTCCTCCTGATCGCGGTAGACAATCTGGCTCTCATCAACGACGCCTTCGGTTTCGACGTTGCCGACGAAGTGATCGTCAGTGTCGGTGAGCGGCTGCGTTCTCTTGCGCGGCGCGGGGATTCGCTCGGGCGCTATGCGGGCAACAAGTTCGGACTGGTGCTCCACAACTGCAACGAGGAAAGGCTCGGCGGCGTCTGCGAACGGCTTCTTGCGGAGGTGCGCGACAAGGTCGTGATGACGGCGCGCGGACCCGTGGCGGTTACCGTGTCGGCCGGCTCGATAGCCCTTCCCGGCCATGCTTCGAGCGTCGATCAGGCGCTGGCACGCGCCGAAGAGGCGCTGATTTCCGCGAAGCAGAGGCTTCGCGACAGCCACGTCGTCTACACACCGTCGCGCGAACGGGAGAAGACGCGGCTCCGCAACATCAATGTCGCCGACGAACTCATCACGGCGTTGAACGACAAGCGCATCCGCATCGCCTATCAGCCGATCGTCGATGCGTGCACCGGTGAAGCCGCGATTTACGAATGTCTCGTGCGCATGGAGCAGCCCGACGGAAGCCTGGTTTCCGCCGGTCACTTCGTACCGGTCGCGGAGAAGCTTGGCATTATCGGTCTTCTTGACTATCGGGTGATGGAACTGGCGGTCGAGGCCCTGCGGACGCACCCGGACGTCATGCTGTCCCTCAACGTCTCCGGCCGGACGACCGCGGACCGTCTGTGGCGCGAGACGCTCGCCTCGCATCTCACCGCCGACAAGAATCTTGCGCGCCGCCTCGTTATCGAGATCACCGAGACGGTCGCCATTCACGAGGTGGTGGAACTTACGGAATTCGTTGCCAAGTTCCGCGAACTCGGATGCCAGATCGCCATCGATGATTTCGGCGCCGGCTACACCTCGTTCCGCAACCTGAAGATGCTCGACGTCGATCTTGTGAAGATCGACGGGTCCTTCGTCATCGATCTCGCGACCAATCCGGACAACCAGTTCTTCGTGCGCACGCTGGTGGATCTCGCCCGGAACTTCAATCTGCCGACGGTTGCGGAGTGGGTGAGCAATGAAGAAGAAGTCGAGATGCTCCGGGATCTCGGCGTGAAATATCTGCAAGGCTTCTATCTGGGCGAACCGGCGATGTCGCTGCCGTCTTCGTTGCGGACGATCGAAGGTGCCAGGTCCATCGCCTGACCGGGTGCTACTTCTTCGACAAGGCTTCGAGCTGAGCCTGCATCTGGGAAATCTGCTTCTTGAGTTCGTCGAGTTCGTCGTCGCGCGTCTCTTCGCTTTCGGTTTCCGGCTCCTTCACGGATTTCGACGGTTCCTTTGCCGCGCGCTCCTGCGAGCCGGTGCGGCCGAAGGGCGTGAACATGCGCATGGCGTTGTCGAACATCTCAAGATTGTGACGGATCTGGTCCTCGAACTGGCCAAGCCGCTCCCGGCCGCCCAGCGCGCTGGTGACGCGATTGCGCAGTTTCTCCTGCTCCTTCGCGAAGCTGTTCATGCTCATTTCGAGATAGGAAGGAACGAAGCTCTGGAGGCTGTCGCCGTAGAAACGGATCAGTTGCCGGAGGAAATTGATCGGCATCAGGTTCTGGCCCTTGCCTTCTTCCTCGAAGATGATCTGCGTGAGCACCGAGCGGGTGATGTCCTCGCCCGTCTTGGCGTCCCGAACGACGAACTCCTTGCTCTGCTTCACCATCTCGCAGAGATGGTCGAGCGTCACATAGCTCGATGTCGCGGTATTGTAGAGCCGCCGGTTCGCATATTTCTTGATAACGATGACGTCATCGTCCGTGGATGATGTCTTTTTTGCCACGGCTTTCCCAATCTCTCACTAGTGCTGTTATCGCGCGGGACCGATTTTGCCTTTTTCGGCAATGAAGGCTGCCGCCGGGTCCCTTGCCCCCTGTCATTCGGCATTGTGACGCGGTATTGTTGCGCTGCGCAAGCCCCGCATTGCGATGCACAGAAAACAGCGTTTCCGCGGCGGCCGCCTCCTGGGCGCCGCCCGGCTCGACGCCTGTCTCCGCCGGGGCCCCACAATCACACGGCCCGCGCGAGGGCCGGTTCCAGGGAGCATACCCATGAGCAAATCCGGTACCGATGTGGTCATTGTCGGCGCGGCGCGTACGCCTGTCGGCGCCTTCAACGGCGCCTTTGCGAATGTACCGGCGCATGAACTCGGCCGCACTGCGATTTCGGCGGCCATCGAGCGGGCCGGCATCGACAAGGCCGAGGTCTCCGAGGTCGTCATGGGACAGATCCTGCAGGCGGGACAGGGCCAGAACCCTGCTCGTCAGGCCTCGGTGAATGCCGGGATTCCGGTCGAAGTGCCGGCCTGGGGCGTCAATCAGCTTTGCGGATCGGGACTTCGCGCCGTTGCGCTCGGTTATCAGGCGATCGTCAACGGCGACAGCGAGATCGTGGTCGCGGGCGGCCAGGAAAGCATGAGCATGGCGCAGCACGCCGCACATCTCAGGGCTGGCCAGAAGATGGGCTCGCTCGACTTCGTCGACACCATGATCAAGGACGGTCTCTGGGACGCCTTCAACGGCTACCACATGGGACAGACCGCCGAGAACGTCGCCGCCCGCTGGCAGATCACGCGCGACGAACAGGACACCTTCGCCGTCGCTTCGCAGAACAAGGCAGAAGCGGCGCAGAAGGGCGGCAAGTTCAAGGACGAAATCGCGTCCGTCACCATCAAGACCCGCAAGGGCGAAACGGTTGTCGACAGCGATGAATTCATCAAGCACGGCGTCACGCTCGACGGCATCAAGGGCCTGAAACCCGCCTTCCAGCGGGAGGGCGGCACGGTTACCGCCGCCAATGCGTCGGGCATCAATGACGGCGCGGCGGCGGTGGTGCTGATGGATGCGGCGCGCGCGGAGAAGGAAGGCCGCAAGGTGCTCGGCCGTATCGTTTCCTGGGCTCATGCGGGCGTCGATCCGGCTGTCATGGGAACGGGGCCGATCCCCGCCTCGCGTCTCGCGCTGAAGCGGGCGGGCTGGTCGGTCGACGATCTCGATCTCGTGGAAGCGAACGAGGCCTTCGCGGCACAGGCGCTTGCGGTCAACAAGGATCTCGGCTGGAACCCGGACATCGTGAACGTGAACGGCCGCCCCACCGCTCTCGGCTCTCCCTACTACACGTCCGGCGCGCCACCGCTCCTCACCATCCTCCACGCTCTGCTCCGCCACACCTACCCAACGCG
>CAJXOU010000106.1 GCA_913057645.1 uncultured Rhodobiaceae bacterium
GGAGAAGGAGGAGAAGGAGGAAGAGGAGGGGGGGGAGAGGAGGGAGAAGGAGGGGTCGAGGTGTAGGAGGGAGAGCAAGACAGAGCAGGGGAAGAGAGGTGTGAGCAGATAGGTGAGAGCCAGCACGTAGAGTGGTACGGGAGGCCGGTGGCCGGGGGTCGGTAGATCGGTAAGCGCGCGGGGGCGGAGCAGGAGGGCGAGGCGCGGAAAGGGGATGGCGAAGCCCGCGATCCGCATCGGCGTGATCCGGTCTTCCGGTACGAAGATGCGTGCGATGGCGAGCGTCGCGAGCGGGGTGAAGCCGATCAGGATGCCCGCCAGCGCGGAGGAGATGTGCTGCTGTCCCCAGCTGATGACGAAGAAGGGCGCGATATTGCCGACAAGCGCGAGCGCCACGAACCAGCCCCAGGCTTCGTTCCCAAGCGCGAGGCTCCGGCGCATGACGAGGGTGAGAGGCAGGAGCAGAGCCGCCGCCGTGATCAGCCGTCCGGCCATTGTCCATTCCGGCGCCACCGTTTCGACCGCGACCTTTGCGAAAGCGAAGGCGGAGCCCCAGAGCGCGACGAGAACGCCGAGCATGAGCCAGTGTGACAATCGGTGGGGCAAGGCGATTCCCGGGAATGGTTCTTGTGGTTCTGCGTCCTACCACACTCAATGCCGCGGAATCCTGCGGGTTCCGCGCAATGCGATTTTCCGCCACAGGGCTGTCATTTGACTTGGCTCCGGCAGAAGCATATACGCAGCGGCGGGACACCCCTCCCCACCGAGGGGCAGCTATCTGAAAGGGTAGGTTGCAAATGACCGCCAATGAGCGTCCGGCTGTGCGTCCGGCCAATCCGCACTTCTCTTCCGGCCCCTGCGCCAAGCGCCCCGGCTGGACCGTCAAAAATCTCGAAAATGCGCTAGTCGGGCGCAGCCACCGGTCGAAACCGGGCAAGGCGCGCCTCGTCGATGCGATTGAAAAGACCCGTTCGGTTCTCGGCGTGCCCGCCGACTACCGGATCGGCATCGTGCCCGCCTCCGACACGGGCGCCGTCGAAATGGCGCTCTGGTCGATGCTGGGCGCGCGCGGCGTCGACATGCTTGCCTGGGAAAGCTTCGGCGAAGGCTGGGTCACGGATGTCGTGAAGCAGCTCAAGCTCAAGGATGCCCGCATCCTGAAGGCGCCCTATGGCGAACTTCCCGATCTCGGCGAAATCAATTTCGACAATGACGTCGTCTTTACCTGGAACGGCACCACCTCCGGCGTCCGCGTGCCGGACGGCAAGTGGATCCCCGACGACCGCAAGGGCCTCACCATCTGCGACGCGACCTCCGCCGCGTTTGCGCAGGACCTCGCATGGCCGAAGCTCGATGTCGTCACCTTCTCCTGGCAGAAGGTGCTCGGCGGCGAGGCGGCGCATGGCGTCCTGATCCTCTCTCCCCGCGCCGTCGAACGGCTGGAGAGCTACACGCCTGCATGGCCGTTGCCGAAGATCTTCCGGATGACCAAGGGCGGCAAGCTCAACGAGGGCATCTTCAAGGGCGAGACGATCAACACGCCGTCCATGATCTGCGTCGAGGACTATCTCGATGCATTGAACTGGGCGGACAGCATTGGCGGCCTCAAGTCGCTCATCGGCCGCGCGGACGCGAACGCCGCCGTCATCGCCGAATGGGTCGGCCGTACGCCCTGGGCCGAGTTCCTCGCTGAGAAGATCGAGACCCGCTCCAACACTTCCGTCTGCCTCAAGATCGTCGACGAGCGCGTCACTTCGCTCTCCGAAGACGATCAGGTCGCCTTCGCGAAGAAGATCGCCGATCTTCTCGACAAGGAAGGCGTTGCCAACGACATCGCGGGCTATCGCGATGCCCCGGCGGGTCTTCGCATCTGGGCGGGCGCGACGGTCGAAGCGACCGACATGCGCGCGCTGATGCCCTGGCTCGACTGGGCCTTCGCGGAAGCCATCGCCTCGCTCAAGGCGGCAGCGTAAGTCATTCCATTCGTTTTCGGTCCTGATCCGGCGGGCATCGCGCCCCGCCGGCAGGCGCCTATCCAGCCAGGAGGCATGAATGCCCAAGGTTCTGATTTCCGACAAGCTCTCTCCCGCCGCCGTCCAGATCTTCAAGGATCGCGGCCTCGAAGTCGACGTGAAGACCGGTCTCGACCGCGACGAACTCATCAAGATCATCGGCGAGTATGACGGTCTTGCGATCCGCTCGGCGACCAAGGTGACGCCTCCGGTTCTCGAGGCGGCCAAGAAGCTCAAGGTCGTCGGCCGCGCCGGCATCGGCGTCGACAATGTCGATCTTCCGGCCGCCACCGCCGCCGGTGTCATCGTCATGAACACGCCCTTCGGCAATTCGATCACGACCGCCGAACACGCCATCGCCATGATGCTCTCTCTTGCCCGCGACATTCCGCAGGCGAATGCCTCAACCCATGCAGGCAAGTGGGAGAAATCGAAATTCATGGGCGTCGAAGTCACCGGCAAGGTGCTCGGCGTCATCGGCTGCGGCAATATCGGTTCCATCGTCGCCGATCGCGGCCTTGGGCTCCGCATGAAGGTCATCGCCTTCGACCCCTTCCTCACGCCGGAGCGCGCGCAGGACATGGGTGTCGAGAAGGTCGAGCTTGAAGACCTCCTGAAGCGCGCCGATTTCATCACGCTGCACACGCCCTTGACCGACAAGACGCGCAATATCCTGAACGCCGAGAACATCGCCAAGTGCAAGAAGGGCGTCCGCATCGTCAATTGCGCACGTGGCGGCCTCATCGTCGAAGCCGATCTCAAGGCCGCCATCGAAAGCGGTCATGTCGCGGGCGCGGCGCTCGACGTGTTCGAGGAAGAACCTGCCAAGGAAAACCCGCTCTTCGGCATGGAGCAGGTCATCTGCACGCCGCATCTCGGTGCTTCCACATCGGAAGCGCAGGAGAACGTCGCGTTGCAGGTCGCCGAGCAGATGGCCGATTATCTTCTCACCGGCGCGATCACCAATTCGATCAACGTGCCTGCCGTCTCGGCGGAAGAAGCGCCGAAGCTTACGCCGTTCCTCACGCTTGCGCGCCAGCTCGGCTCCTTTGCGGGCCAGCTCACCGAGAGTGGCATCTCGGAAGTCACCGTCGAATATGCGGGCGATGTCGCCGAGATGAACACGCGCGTGCTCACCAACGCCGCGCTCACCGGTCTCCTGAAGCCGCAGCTCGAAGATGTGAACATGGTCTCCGCGCCGGTGATCGCCAGGGAGCGCGACATCAAGGTGTCGGAAGTGAAGCGCGAGCAGCAGGGCGCCTACGAAACCTATATCCGCATCGTCGTGAAGACGGAGCGGCAGGAGCGTTCGGTCGCCGGTACAGTCTTTTCGGGCGGTTTGCCGCGCATCATTCAGATCAAGGGCGTCAACATGGAAGCGGCGCTCGGTCCGCACATGCTCTATGTCACCAACCAGGACAAGCCGGGCTTCATCGGCGCGCTCGGGTCGACGCTCGGCAAGGCCGGCATCAACATCGCGAACTTCAATCTCGGCCGCGAAGCGGCAGGCGGCGATGCGATCTGCCTCATCGAAGTCGATGCCGACGTTCCCGCCGACACGCTTGCCGAGATCCAGGCTCTGCCGCATGTCGTGCAGGTGAAGGCGCTCAGCTTCTGAACGGCGCTTCGGCGAACGGAAAATGAAGGCGGCGTTCTCCGGAGCGCCGCCTATTTCCTTTTTGCGGCTTCCTCCAGTTCCGCGATCTGCCGCCGGTAGGCCTCCGCGTCGCCGAAGGCGGCAAAGGCGAGATAGTGCTCATGGGCGCCGAGGGCCTTCTTCGCGTGCTTGATCGGGCACCAATAGGCTTCCGTGCGGCCCGCGATCTCGCGCACATAGGCGATGAGCCCGTTGGCATAGGAACAATAGGCGCAGTTCAGTTTCTCGAGTGCATTGAGATAGGCGAGATGGCTGCGGTCGAAGATCAGGTAGTCGCTCCGCTTCACCTTCTCGATGCCATAGGCCGGAAAGCAGACCGCCTGGTAGATCGTCACGCAGATGTCGAGAAAGACCAGCGGCACGATCAGCGAGTAAATGACGGGTGCCGTCAGCACGACAAGCGGCTTCGCGTTCAGGATGTAGCGACCGAGCCGTGTCTGCAACTCGCGGTGCCGGCGCAGTATCTCCTCTTCGAAGACCGCGCGGCCATGTTCCAGCCCGTAGCGCAGGGCGGCGGCCTGCCGGGCAACTTCCGCCTCGAGTTCGAGTTGCAGGGCCTGGATGCGCATGTGCAGATCGTTGACCGGATCGCTCATCTTTCACCTCGTTGTTCCGTACGGAGCATTTCGGGCTTCAAGACCGGATGCGGGGCCCCGCCCAGCCGAAGCTCATGATCTACCCGAATGCCTCCATGTGCCAGCATGGCGGAAGGCGGAGCGAGCATGGATGCCGCCCGCCTCCGGATCGGCCGCTTTATTGCGCCGTACCGCTCTCCGGGGTAAGACCGTCGGTGGGGAAGTTGGGGCGCTCCGGGGGTGGCAATGGAAAACGAGTTCGGTGACTCGCGTCTCGCGAAGCTCTTTGCTTACTGGCGCGGCAAGCGGGGCAACCATCGGGCACCACCCCGGCGCAACATCAAGCCGATGGAAATTCCCGCGCTTCTTCCGATCGTTCATCTGATCGACGTTCACGAAGATCCGCTCGCCTTTCGCCATCGGCTCGTCGGTGCGGAGCTTGTCGAGCGGCTGGGGCGCGACGTTACCGGCAAGTGGGTCGATGAGGAGATTTACGGCTGCATGGCGCCGCAGATCTTCGACGGTCTTGCTGCCGTCGCCTGGGAGGTTCGGCCCTATCGGCGGCTTGCCCGGCTCGACTGGTTCGCGCGGCCCTGGCTTGCCATGGAATCCCTCGAAATGCCGCTTCTCGGCGATGATGGCCGCGTCAGCATGATCCTGCGCGGCGCGAGCCACTTCACCGTCGGCGCCGACTGGGGCGTCGCCGGCCGCATGAGCTGGCCGCTCGCGGTATAGCGGCCGTCTCGTTGGCGGCGCGGTAACCTCTCCTTAACCTTGCCCGGTCGAGACTTTCCCTCTGTATCGTGTATTGCCGGGGGGGCAAGATGAATGAAGGGGATACCGGGTTTCGCGACCCGCGGCTCGACAGGCTCTATGCTTACTGGCGGAACAAGAAAGGCGAGAGACTCGCGCCGTCGCGTTCCGATCTTCTGCCTTCGGAGATCAAGCCCTATCTGCCTGTCATCAATCTGATCGATGTGCGGCGCGAGCCGCTTGGCTTTCGCCATCGTCTCGTCGGCACCGAGATCGTCGAGCGGCTCGGCCGCGACGCGACCGGCTGCTGGGTCAGCGCCGCGCTTTACGGTCCGGCCTGGGAAGAAATCTTCGAGGGGCTGCGTACCGTCATGGAAGAAGGGCGGCCCTATCGCCGTCTCGCCCGTCTGGACTGGCACGTGCGGCCCTGGCTCTCGATGGAATCGCTGGAGCTTCCGCTCATCGGCGACGATGGCGCCGTCAACATGATCCTTCGCGCGGCGAGCTATTTCACGGACAAGGAATCGGCAAGCCGGAAGCGGTGTCTCACCTGGTCTCTTGTGGCCTGATCGGCGTCTCGTTTCCCGCCTTGCAGGGGGGAATCTTCAGCCCCGGCGGCAGGATCGTGTGTTCGTCGCCGCAGGCAGTCGCGAGCTGTGTGTTGGTGAGGCCCTTCGAGCGGGTAAAGTCGGCTCCGGAAAAATCCGCGCCCGCAATGTTCACGCGGGAAAGATAGGCGTGGCGGAAAATCGCACCGCGTGCGGTGACGCCGGCGAAACTCGTTCCTTCCACATATTCGAGCATCCGCAGATTGGCGCCCGTGAGGTTCGCGCCGGTGAAGTCCGCGCCCGCCATGCGCACCGCATCGAGCCGCGCATAGGCAAGGTTCGCGTTCCGGAGCGACGCGCCGGTCAGCACGGCGCCGGCCATGTTGGTGCGCGAGAGATCGGCGCCGTCGAGATTGGCGCGGTTCAGGTGGATGCCGGTCAGTTCCGCGCCGTTGATGTCCGCGCCTTCGAGGTTGGTGCTCTGGAACGCCGCAAGCCGCAGGAACTGTCCGCTCAGGTCCGCGCCTGCAAGGTCGCAGCGTTCGCAGTTCAGGATTGTCTTGAACTGGACGGCGACCATTGCCGCCACGCGTTTTTCCACCTCCGGTGAAGGCTGCGCATTGGGAGATGTGAAGGGAACGAGGCAGGCAAGCGCCGCGATGGCGGCCGGAAGATACTTCATTCGAATCTCGTGCTTATCGGTGTGCCGCGTTTCAGCGTTTTCGTTACCGGCGTTTTCTCGATGATGTCGCGAATGCGCTCCATCTGCTCTTCGGCGAGCTTTTCGCTGAAGGATATCACCCGGTCGATCGTTTCGTTTCCGTCCGGATCGCGCTTGAACTTCAGGTCGGCCGTGATCGTGCCGAGGTCCCAGCCCTTGCGGTCGGCATACATTCTGAGTGTCGCCGACGAGCAGGCCGCGAGCGAGGCGAGCAGCAACTCGTAGGGCGCGGGGCCCTTGTCGGTGCCGTGATTGTGTTCCGGTTCGTCTGCCGTCAGGCGATGCTGGCGCGCTTCGATCTCCTGGAACACGCCCGCCTTGCTGACGAGATGTATGCTTGTCGCCATAGCTTCCTACTTCATGCTGTTAGAGAGTATGAGCGCTTTTAGTTTCTTGATGCTTCGTACTTTTCCTCCAGCATGCAACATTGCGTGGCAGTTGGGGCAGACTGGTTGCAAACCTTTTATTGGATCGACCTCGTACTTCTCTTTTCTCTTCGAAATGGGAACTAGATGGTGGACGTGCATATAGCCGCGCCCGATCTCTCCATATAACTTCTCAAAGTCAAATTTGCAGACTCGGCAGATAGCTCCGTAGTGCTCGATGCAAGCTTTGCGGGCGCTGGCGCTTCGTTCCCAGCGGTCCACGGTTACTGTCTGGGGTGTGCCTTCGGGATATTTTTTGTACGGCGACAGATCTTCGGGATATGTAAATGCTGTGACCGGAGTTGGACGGCCGCGTTCCTTTAATTGAGTGGTGTGGAACCAGTATTTCCGCGCGGGGCTCGGTTTGATAGGGGTGACACCTATCTGGCGGCAGTAACGTAAGAAAGCTGCGTCAATTCTTTTGTGGCGCGAATCGTTGGGGCCAAATGGGCCTCCAAGAACATTGTTTAATGCACGATTGGTGATGCGACCGTCTCTGCTGCCAAGATCACTAACATGCATTCCTCTATTGTTATTTTTGTAACCTGCAAATTTGCTTGGTGCAAAGACGTAGTGATCTCTTTCTCTGATGACTACGAATTGTTTGCCGGTCCTTATCTTGTCTCTGAAAAAATCTCTGTCCGCGACGCTGCCGGTTTCATAACGTCTGAACCTTGAAACGTTTTTAACTACGTCTTCCTTTGTGCTTACAAGCTTAACAGCCACAGCAGTTCTCCGCTCAACGCTCCGGTAGGGGGATGAATTCGGTTTCGCCGGGCACCGCCCTGAAACGCCCCTGCGCCCAGTCTTCCTTCGCCTGTTCGATGCGCTCCCTGCTCGACGAGACGAAGTTCCACCAGATATGGCGCGACCCTTCCATGGCCGCGCCGCCCAGCAGCATCATGCGCGTGGGCGCCGCCGCTTTCACGGTGATGCGGTCGCCGGGCCGGAAGATCAGAAGCTGCGGCCCCTCGAACGTGTCGCCGGCAATCTCGACCTTGCCCTCCGCGACATAGATCGCGCGTTCCTCGTAATCCGTGTCGAGCGGCACGCTCCTGCCGGTTTCGAGCGCCACATCGGCGTAGAACCAGTCGGAGAGAGTCTTCACCGGCGAGCGCTTGCCGAAAACGTCGCCCGCGATCACGCGGGCGCTCACGCCCTCGTCCGTCACGACGGGGAGATCCGTTTCGGGATAGTGCTGGAAACCCGGATCGGTCTCCTCCAGCGCCTTCGGCAGCGCTACCCAGCTCTGCATGCCGGAAAGGCGCTGGCCGTTCTTGCGCTCGGCATCCGGGGTGCGCTCCGAATGCGCGATGCCGCGCCCCGCCGTCATCAGGTTCATGGCGCCGGGCAGGATTTCGAGCGCATTGCCCTCGCTGTCGCGATGCATGATCGCGCCCTCGAAGAGATAGGTGACCGTCGAAAGGCCGATATGGGGATGCGGCCGCACATCCATGCCGACGCCGGCCGGCATCGCCGCCGGGCACATCTGGTCGAGAAAGATGAAGGGCCCGACCATCTGCCGCTTCGCCTGCGGCAGCGCGCGCCGCACCTCGAAATTGCCGATGTCACGGGCGCGCGGCACCACGGCGAATTCCAGCGCGTCGCAGGATTTCCGGTCCCCCGCCACGGGCTCCTTGTCGGGCATCCAGCTCATACTCGAAACTCCATCTCGGTCACGGCGAAGGATAGCTGCCGGCAGGGTCAAAGTCCCTTCCCATCGGCCTCCCGATCGGATAGACAATCTCAAAGCCCCCGGCCCAAAAGGCCAAGGGGGCTTTCGGCTTGTCTGGGGGTCCGCTTGATCGCCGGGCCGGGGCAGGCGCTCACTTCCTAAGGCATTGAATCAAATGGCAAATGTGGCGGTAGTCGGCTCCCAGTGGGGAGACGAGGGCAAGGGCAAGATCGTGGACTGGCTGTCGGAGCGCGCCGATGTCGTGGTGCGCTTCCAGGGGGGCCACAATGCCGGCCATACGCTCGTCATCGATGGCGTCACCTACAAGCTCTCGCTGCTGCCGTCCGGCATCGTGCGCAAGGGCAAGCTTTCCATTCTCGGCAATGGCGTGGTGCTCGATCCCTGGGCCTTCGCCAGGGAAGTGGACGAGATCGCTTCCAAGGGCGTGAAGGTCACGCCCGAAAACCTCAAGATTGCCGAGAACGCCGTGCTGATCCTGCCGGTTCACCGCGAACTCGACGAAATGCGCGAAGGCTCGAATTCCGGCGTGAAGATCGGCACGACCAAGCGCGGCATCGGCCCGGCCTATGAAGACAAGGCTGGCCGCCGCGCGATCCGCGTGATCGACCTTGCCGACCCGTCGACGCTGCCGATCAAGGTCGAGGGGCTGCTCGCGCATCACAACGCCATTCGCCGCGGCAACAATCTCGAAGAGCTGCAACCCGGCCCCATCGTCGAGGCGCTGAAGGAAATCGCGCCGCGCGTGCTTCCCTATGTGGCGCCTGTCTGGCGCGTGCTCGACGAAGTGAAGCGGCAGGGCCAGCGCATCCTTTTCGAAGGCGCGCAGGGCACCATGCTCGATGTCGATCACGGCACCTATCCCTTCGTCACCTCGTCTAACACGGTGGCGGGGCAGGCGGCGGGCGGTTCCGGCGTCGGCCCCGGCGCCATCGGCTATGTCCTCGGCATCACCAAGGCCTATACGACGCGCGTCGGCGAGGGTCCGTTCCCGACCGAGCTTACGGACGAAACGGGCCAGCGGCTCGGCGAGCGCGGCCACGAGTTCGGCACGGTCACGGGCCGCAAGCGCCGCTGCGGCTGGTTCGATGCTGTCATGGTCCGCCAGGCGATCAAGACCGGCGGCATCACCGGCATCGCGCTGACGAAGCTCGACGTGCTCGACGGATTCGATGAGTTGAAAGTCTGCGTCGCCTATGAAGTCGACGGCAAACGTCTCGATCATTTCCCGGCCGGCATGGACGCGCAGAAGAAGGTCACGCCGATCTACGAAACGCTCGAGGGCTGGCAGGACAGCACGCAGGGCGCGCGCTCCTGGGCGCAGCTTCCCGCGGCGGCCGTCAAATATGTGCGCTACGTCGAGGAGCTGATCGAGGCGCCGGTGGCGCTTCTCTCCACCTCGCCCGACCGCGAGGACACGATCCTGATGACCGATCCGTTCGCGGATTGAACCTCTCTTGTCATTGCGAGGAGCGAAGCGACGAAGCAATCCAGAGCGGCTTGCTCCAAGTTTGCCGCCCTGGATTGCTTCGCTCCTTTCAGTTGCTCGCAATGACGGTTATGGAGACGACAAAAAAGGCGCCGGAATGACCGGCGCCTTTCTCGTTGAAGAACGCAGTTCTTACATCGTCGCCTGCAAGAGCGCGATGAAGACCATCGCGTAGCCGACGACGCCCGCGAACCAGGCGATGGTGCGGACGCCCGCCACCGTGATGCCCGCGACATAGATGATTGCATAGAGCACGCGGGCGATGATGAAGATCTGTGCGCCGAGCACGCTCAGCGACGAACTCGCCCCCGCCATCACCAGCGGGATCGCGAAGCAGGCATAGATCAGCAGGTTTTCGATATGGTTCAGATAGGCGCGGCGCGCGCGGGCGCCCCAGCCCGTTGTCGTTGCCGCCTGGTCCCGGTTGCCGATGCCCCAGCCCATGCCCATCGCGGACACATTGGCGTTGGCCGAAAGCACGATCAGGACAAAGAGAAGCAAGCCGCCCCATACGAGCGACCACATTTCCACAGACATGGGTTTCCTCCCCTATTGGTTGCCACCGGCGGGAAGCTTAGGCCCGATTCGCGCCGCCTGCCACGCGGAACTTCATCCGTAGGCTGAATCGAATCATGTCTCGCTCACATAGGCGATTCGGTCATTCCATCAGCACGGTGAGCAGTGCGCGGTCGAACAGCGGCACCATGCAGAGCACGATGCCGATGGTCGCGATCTGCCAGATGAAGGTGCGGATCCAGGGCAGCCCCACCGCATAGGCGGGCAGATAGGCGAGCCGGGCCCAGAAATAGACCTGCGCGCCGATCTCGCTCCACTGGTTCGAACGTTCGGTCGCATAGACCGCGAGCACAACCGCGGCGAATATGGGGAAGGTTTCGAGGAAATTCCTGAGCGCGCGCTCCATCCGTCCAGCAAGGCCGGTCGCGGGCCGGTGCTCGTCCCGCGCGCCCACCGTATAGGAATTCCCCTCCTGCGCCTTGTAGGCAAAGCTCTGCGCGCCCACCTGCACGAGCCCGAGCACGGCGGCCCAGAACAACATCGCGATTTCGACGGTCATCGGCGTTCCCCTTCGGCGATCCAGACGTCGAGTGTAACACCTCCCACCCTCCCCTTGGGGAGGGTCAAACGGCCCGCTTTGCAGCTTGTCTGCAAAGACAGACAAGAATGGGCCGTTTGGGGCGGGGGGCGTGGGTACGAAGAT
>CAJXOU010000107.1 GCA_913057645.1 uncultured Rhodobiaceae bacterium
CCTGGTGTTGGGTTTCAGCGGCATGCCTGCGGCCCCCTGGCCCCTCCTGGTGCCTCCCTGGAGCCTCCTGGAGCCTCCTGGATCCTTCTGGAGCTTCCTTGGATCTTCCTGGAGCTTCCTAAAGCCTCCTGGGCTCCTGGAACCTTCTGGGGAGCTTCCTGGAGCCTCCTGGAGCCTCCTGGGGCCTCCTGGGGCTTCCCTGTAGCCGCCTGGAGCTTCCTAAAGCCTCCGGGGGGCCGGGGGCCTCCTGGCAGGCCTACGGTAGCCGACGGTGCCGCCATGGCGCCTCTCGGCGAGTGGTCGCTCGTAGCGACTTGGTGGTTGGGGCCCGGGGCATGCCCGGCACCGTCGAGACATAGAACGGCACCAGTCCCAGGGATATTCCGGGGCTCGCACCCGCCGCCGACCCCCCGAGAGCGGCGGCGGGGCGGGGTCCGTCAGGCGGTTTCGGCGTAGTAGACGCGACGTTCACGGACGGGATAACCGTTGCGCTCGGCCAGCGACTGGAGCTGCCGCAGAGCAAACGTCCGTCCGCGGCCGGCCTCGGGCACGTAGATGCCGGCCCAGAGCCCCTCGGCCCGGGGCAGTTCGCATGCTTCCCGTGCGCACATCCACCGCCGGGGGCACGCTCGGCAGATGACCTTCGCCTCGTCGTCGGCCGTTGTCGTCCACCGCTCCGGTTCCCGGGTGCATGCGCCGACCGGTGTTTCGTCCCACGGCTTCACGTTCATCTGTTGTCGCTCCTCTGTGCGCTGGGGCGGCCGGTTCGCCGCGATGCGGGAAAGGTAACCGACAAACCATAGCGATGCAACAGTTACCGCAACGGAAACCGGTACGCGCCGGTGACCACCGGACCGACATCGCACCGCCCGGGCGAGCGAACAACGACGCTCAACTGCGTATATGCGTCGCCAGAGGTCGCTGGGACCGGAGAAGAAAACCCAGCGATTTCTGTAGCGTTGACGCGGTTTCCCGACGCGACAAGGTGTAGCTTTAACGCGGAACCATGGCGGACTATCGGACCGAGCCGTAGCAGTGGCATGTCAGCTCGGTACGATGTCCGCGCCGATCCGACCACACAGCACGAGGAATCCGGGTAGATGACCAACGCGGAGTCGATCGACGAATCGACCGACGCATTGGACCCCGGAATGGTCAGGGCGGGCGCGGCCGCAGCGGCAACGAGTCGATCCATCCGTAGCCCCCGCCACCGCGGCGCATGGGTTTGACCGGGGTGACGCGTGGGTCGATCGGCAGTCCGCCGTGAAGGGTGTTGCGCTCCTGCTGCCAGACCCGGTGCGACTCGACGCCGAGAAACGGAAGGCCGCCCTGTTCGACCTTGAGCTCGCCATAATGCACCGTGCCGGTCACGCGGCCCGACGAATTGATCGTCAGGCAGTTCTTCACGGTCAGCGTCCCGTCGAACTTGCCGTTGATTTCCGCGGCATCCACGGTCGCCTCGCCGCGCACGTCGCCGGTTTCGGAAATCGTCAGCGTGCCGCTTTCGATCGTTGCCTGCACGTCGCCTTCGATCACCAGCGAATCGCAGGACTGGATCTTGCCTTCGAGCTTGAGGCCGCGCCCCACATGCAGGTTGGCGGCCTGCGACGAGGCGGAGGACGAAGAGCTTGCGGTCGACTGAAGAGTGCGCACGGGCGGCTTCCTTGCTTGGTAGGATGGAGTGATGACGCGCGTCCCCGCGCTGTCGTTTTCTTCGGCGCGGGTTTCCCCGCCGCGTGTGTCTGGCGGTGACTGAGCCGGCTTCGCGTCCTCATGCTGCGAGCCGGAAGAGCCCGGCGACGGCGATGAGTCGGAGTCGGAAACACCCTTGGGGCGCTTGAACATTTCTGGAATCCCCTCCACTGGCTGGAACGGATTGAAAGCTACGCGCGTAACGTGGCTCGCATGTGCCGACAATGTGGCGGAACATTGATCGCGCCGGCATGGAGGCACATAACGGTGCTTAATTATCGTTTTTGATTTCGCACCAGTGCCGAGCAGCTCGCATGGCGCGGACACGTCACGAGATGATCGTTGACGATGCCGACCGCCTGCGCAAAGGCATAGACGATCGTCGGCCCGCAGAATTTGAAGCCGCGCTTCTTCAGTTCCTTCGACATGGCGACGCTCATCGGCGTTTCGGCGGGCACCTGTTTGATGCTCTTCCACCTGTTCTGCACCGGCGTGCCATCGACGAAGTCCCACAGGAAGCCCGAAAAGCCGTCGCCTTTCTCCTCGATCTCGAGCCAGGCCTTCGCATTGCCGATCGTCGCTTCGATCTTGCCGCGATGGCGGATGATCCCTGGGTTTTTCAGGAGTTTTTCGACCTTCGCGGGCTTGTAGCGCGCAATGACCTCCGGCTCGAAACCGTCGAACGCCTCGCGGAAGCTTTCGCGCTTGCGCAATATCGTGATCCAGGAAAGCCCCGCCTGAAAGCCGTCGAGGATCAGCTTCTCGAACAGCGCCCGGCTGTCATATTCCGGTACGCCCCATTCCTCGTCGTGATAGGCGACATAGAGCGGATCCTCGCCGGGCCAGGGACAGCGCCCTGCGTCACTCGTTTTCGCCGGCGCCATTCTCGTTCCCTTCTCCGGTCTCGATATCGAGCCAGCCGGGAATTTCCGGCCTGATTTCGGAAAGTCCCGCTTCCAGGATCGAATCCCTGATGAGATCGAGCCTGACAAGCGCCAGCGCGCGTCCCGCCTCGGCGTCCGTGGAGAGAATGGTGCCGACTTCCCGCGCGCCGCCCTTGATCGGCGTGCCATGCGCCGGCATGTCGCCTTCGACATCGACCGGCAGCAGTCGCTTCCTCACGCTGCCGCGCCGCTTCGTGCGCGAGGTCACTTCCTGCCCGACGAAGCATCCCTTCTGGAAGTCGATCCCGTTGAGTTCGGCGAAATTCACCTCGAGCGGAAATGTCCGGTCAGGTTCGAAATCCTTTGCCGCATCGCCGATTCCAAGCGATATCCGGTGCCGGTGCCACGCGTCTTCGGGCGCGGACGTGGCCTTCGCCGCCGCAATCGCGCCCTCGATCCCGCTTTTGGCCATGATCGCGCGCCGGCCCATCGCCGCGTTTCGCGGATCGGGGAGTCCGGGACCCTCCGCCATCGCGCTCCCGTCCTCGTGCCAGAACGCGGCGACGCCCATCGTCTCGCTCCGGTCCTCGATCTCCACTTTCGCGCGCAGCTTGTACATGGCAAGCCGCTTCGCTAGCTCGCCCGTCCGCGCGCCGTCGCAGTCGAGCAGCACCGCGTCCTTGTCCGCCGGATCGGCCGCCATGAAGAAGTCGAAGAGGAACTTGCCCTGCGGCGTCAGCAGCGCCGAATAGACGAGCCGCGACCCGTCCGCGCGGTCCACATTGTTGGTGACAAGCCCCTGCAGGAAGCTCCGCGCCTCCGGGCCTCCGATCCGCAGTACCCCGCGCTCCGTGAGCGCCGAGGCCAGTGCCCCTGCCATCGTCTTCTGCCTCGTTTCGTTCCGGCCTCCAGATTTAGGCTCCGGCCCGCTGATCCGCAAGCCGGACGGCTGAACTTGGCTTTGCCCTTCCGCCCTCCTATAAACGCCGAAAACCGGCAAACGCGGCCCCGCGCCGCCCCTTTGCGCCCCCTGTGGGACCTCGCATGCGCATTCTCTTCATCGCGTCCAACCGCATCGGCGATGCCGTCCTCTCGACCGGCATCCTGGGCGGCCTTATGGAGCGCTACCCCGGCGCCGAATTCTGGGTCGCCTGCGGTCCGCTCGCCGTCGATGTCTTCCGCCATGCCCCCGGCGTCTCCCGCATCATCGTCATGCGCAAGGAAAAGCGCGCCGGCCATTGGCGGAAATTGCTCAAGGCCGTGGCCTTCCGCCGCTTCGAGGCGGTGGTGGACCTGCGCGGGTCGGCGACCGCCTGGGCCGTGTTCGCGAAGAAGCGCCACA
Organism: uncultured Rhodobiaceae bacterium; assembly: GCA_913057645.1. Taxonomy (GTDB): domain Bacteria; phylum Pseudomonadota; class Alphaproteobacteria; order Parvibaculales; family Parvibaculaceae; genus Parvibaculum. The sequence goes on from CAJXOU010000107.1 coordinate 3,919, forward strand.
TTCTCAAGCCCGATCACACGCTGCATCGCGTCGAGCACAATGCGGGCGTCGTCGGCATGACCCCGCCGCCCGCGCCCCGCGTCTGGCCGGGGGAAGAAATGCGTGCCCGCGCCCGCGTCACGATCCCCGACGGCATGAAGGTGCTCGCCATCGGCCCCACCGCCGCATGGGCGCACAAGATGTGGCCGGTCGAGCGGTTCGCGGAGCTGGCGGAGCGGCTTCTGGCGCCGGGCGCGCCGCTCGAGGGTGCGCATCTTCTCGTCACCGGCGGCCCCGGCGAAGTGGAGAAGTGCCGTCCCGTACTGGACGTGGCCCCGCCCGACCGCCGCATCGACCTCATCGGCGCGGGCATCGACGAAACCGCCGCCGCCTTCGAGCGCATCGCGCTTTATGTCGGCAATGATTCCGGCCTCATGCACCTCGCCGCTGCCGCGGGCGCGCCCACCATCGGCCTTTTCGGCCCGACGGCGGATGCGATCTATTCCCCCTGGGGGCCGAAATCGGTCACGGTCCGCGTGCCGCGCACACTGGACGAGATCAGGCAGCAGGAAGGCGAGAACTTCCTTTCGAGCGGCCGCAATTTCATGGAAGACCTTGCCGTCGAAACCGTCGAGCGCGCCGCCGCCGCGCTGCTGGCGAAAATGGACGCGAATGACCACAATGGCGGCCACAATGCCGCTCCGGCGCATTAACGCAGTCAGGAAGGATGATCCCTTGAGCGTGACCTACGATCTCGTCTTTCGCGGCGGCACCGTCGTCAATCAGGATGGCACCGGCCTTGCCGATGTCGCGGTGAAGGACGGGCGCATCGCCGCGATCGGCGATCTCTCCCGCGCCGACGCCGCCGAAACGGTGAACGTGAAGGGGCTCCATGTCCTGCCCGGCGTGACCGACAGCCAGGTCCACATGCGCGAGCCCGGCAACGAGCACAAGGAAGACCTCGAAGCGGGCGGCCGCGCCGCGGCCCTCGGCGGCGTCACCTCCGTCTTCGAAATGCCGAACACCGCGCCGCCCACGACGACCCCGGACGCGATCACCGACAAGGTCAACCGCGCGCGCCACCGCATGTATTGCGACTTCGCCTTTTATGGCGGCGCGACGACGCAGAATGTCGATCTCCTGCCGGAGATCGAGCGCACGCCCGGCTGCTGCGGCATCAAGGTCTTCATGGGCTCCTCAACCGGCACGCTGCTGGTCGAGAAGGATGAAGACGTGCTGCGCGTGCTGAAGGCGATCAACCGCCGCGCCGCCTTCCACTCGGAAGACGAATTCCGCCTGCGCGAGCGCCGCGAACTGGCGCTGCTCGGCCATGTCGAGACGCATCCCGTCTGGCGCGACGCGGAAGCGGCCGTTCTCTGCACCACGCGTCTCCTGCGCCTCGCGCGCGAAGCGGGCAAGCGCATCCATGTGCTGCACATCTCGACGGCCGACGAAATGCCGATCCTCGCGAAGCACAAGGACATCGCAACCGTCGAAACGACGCCGCAGCACCTGACGCTCGCCGCGCCCGAATGTTACGAGGCACTCGGCACCTACGCGCAGATGAACCCGCCGATCCGCGGTCACGAGCATCGCGAGGGAATCTGGGCGGGCGTCGCCGCCGGCATCGTCGATGTCATCGGCTCCGACCACGCGCCGCACACGGCGGAGGAAAAGGAACAACCCTATCCGAAGTCGCCGTCGGGCATGCCCGGCGTACAGACGCTCGTCCCCGTCATGCTGAACCACGTGAATGAAGGCCGCCTCACGCTGCAGCGTTTCGTGGACCTGACATCCGCCGGCCCGCAGCGCATTTTCGGCATGTCCCGCAAGGGCCGCATCGCCGTCGGCTATGACGCCGACCTCACCATCGTCGACATGGCGGCGACCCGCACCATCGAGGACAAGTGGATCGCGTCGAAATGCGGCTGGACACCTTTCAACGGCATGAAGGTGAAGGGCTGGCCCGTCGGCACCGTCGTCCGCGGCCACCGCGCCATGTGGGACGACGAACTCGCGGCGCAGGCAACCGGTGAACCCATCACCTTCGTCGAGGCCCTGCCGCGTCACTAGACACGCGTCATTGTGAGCGCCACGGCACCGCCCGTCCATCCGGACCACCCTCCCCCTGTGGGAGGGTCTAAAAATCCATCAGGATTTTTAGGGGAGGGGTCTGGACCGAAAAATGGAATGCCACCGCCAGCGAGTCTTCCAACGAGAGCGGAGCACCCCGCCTCGAAAAATTCTTCGCGTGCCGCTCGAATTTTGTCGACCCTCCCTCAAGGGGAGGGTGGGAAGAAGTGTTATTTCCGCCGGAGTATACTACTCACTTCCACCCTCCCCTTGAGGGAGGGTCAAACCGCTGAAAGCGGTTTGGGGCGGGGGCTGGACGCCAAAAACGATCTCAGTCCCCCGATTGGCGCTAGTGAATCGCCCCCGAAAAATCCACTTTCACGAATTCGCTCGGGTGGATCACCCGCCGCGTGCCGACGCGCACCGAATGGATCGGCCCGTCGAGTTCGCGTCCCCAGAAATCGAGAAATTTGGAAAGCGCCGGATATTTCGGCTCCAGGTCGTAGTCCTGCCAGATGTAGGACTGCAGCAACTTCGGATGATCCGGCATCCGGTAGAGAATTTCGGCCGTCACCAGCCGGTAGCCTTCGATGAGCTTCTTCAGTTCCGAAACCTGTCTCACGCTTGAACCTCCAGATCGCTTGAATCCAGATAGCAACGCTGCAACTCGTCACGCTTCATGACGTGTGAATCGTAGTCGCGAAAATTTCACACGTCGATATTGACAAACGCTTGCCTGATACGATTCGTTGAATGAAATCAGCAGCTTGGCACTCGGCGGGCAGGGTGAGTGCCAGCACCCGCGGGGCCGCCGCCGCCCTTGCTTGACCCGGCCGCGGTTTTGGGCTCGTTTGTGCGCCAACAGGCACCCAGAAAAGCCGCTTGAAGGCTTCCAACACCAAAGTCAGGACGGGAAATGACAGGGACGTTCCGCGCCATCCGCGCGTCGAAAGGCGAAAAGGCCCCGCAGGTCGAATTCGCGAACCTCACCGAAGCCGATCTCATGGAAGGCGACGTCACCGTCGCCGTCGACTATTCCACCGTGAACTACAAGGACGGCCTCGCGCTCACCGGCGCCGCGCCGATCATCCGCGCCTGGCCGCTCATTCCGGGCATCGACTTCTCCGGCAAGGTCGAGAAATCGGACAATCCGAAATTCAAACCGGGCGACCGCGTCGTGCTGAACGGCTATGGCGTCGGCGAAGGGCACAGCGGCGGCTATGCGCAGAAGGCGCGCGTGAAGGGCGACTGGCTGGTGAAGCTGCCGGAGGCGATTTCGAACGAGCAGGCCATGGCCATCGGCACGGCGGGCTACACCTCGATGCTTTCCGTCCTCGCGCTCGAGAAGAACGGCGTGAAGAGCGGCTCCGATGTCGTCGTCACGGGCGCCGCGGGCGGCGTCGGCTCCGTCGCCATCGCCATTCTCGCCAAGCTCGGCTACCGCGTCATCGCCTCCACGGGCCGCGCCTCGGAAGCCGATTACCTGAAAGGTCTCGGCGCGGACGAGATCATCGACCGCAACGAACTGTCGAGCCCCGCGAAGCCGCTCGGCAAGGAGCGCTGGGCGGGCGCCGTCGATTGCGTCGGCAGCCACACGCTCGCCAACGTTCTCTCCATGACGAAGTATGGCGGCACGGTCGCCGCCTGCGGACTGGCGCAGGGCATGGACCTGCCGTCCTCCGTCGCGCCCTTCATCCTTCGCGGCATCACGCTTGCGGGCATCGACAGCGTCATGGCGCCGATGGACAAGCGCGAGGAAGCGTGGAAGCGCCTTGCGACCGATCTCGACATGAAGAAGCTCGAGGCGATGGCCTTCCGCGCGAAGCTTGACGACGTGCCGAAGCTGGCGGCCGATATTCTGGCGGGCAAGGTGCGCGGCCGCGCCGTTATCGACGTCAACGCCTGAGCCGGAGCATGACGAGCGTGGACATGAATCTGCCGCCTTTCCGCGAGCCCGGCTATGTCGAGCCGAAGATCGAGGTCGAGCATCGCGCCGACGGTTCGATCCTGCTGCGCAATCCGCATCCGCTGCGCCCCGCGCCGGGAAACCTCATCGAGCCGATCCGCAGATGGGCCACCGAAGCGCCGGACCGCACCTGGCTCGGCAAGCGCAAGGTCGTCAACGAAGGTCTCGGCGACTGGGATCTCCTCACTTATGCCGAGGCGAATGCGAAGGTGAACGCCATCGCTCAGGCGCTGCTCGATCGCGGTCTCGACCAGTCGACGCCGGTGATGATCCTTTCCGGCAATTCCATCGAACATGCGCTCATGACCTATGGCGCGATCCTCGCGGGCGTTCCCGCCGCGCCGGTCTCGCCGTCCTACAGCACCATGAGTTCGGATTTCGACAAGCTCCGCTACGTCTTCAACTTGCTTGAGCCGAAGCTGATCTTCATGCAGGAGGCCGCTCCCTTCGAGCGTGCGCTGAAGGCGCTGCCTCTGGATGGCGTCGAACTCGTCACCGTCGACGGTTCTATGGGCACGCCTTTCGCCACGCTCCTCGAAACCGCGCCGGGCGAGGCGGTCGAGAAAAGCTATGCCGGTCTCCACGGCGACATGGTAGCGAAGTATCTCTTCACCTCCGGCTCGACGGGCATGCCCAAGGCCGTCATCACGACGCAGCGCATGATGTGCGTGAATTCCATCATGCCGAAAAGCGTGACCCGCGAAGAGGAAAACGAGGAGCCGGCCGTTCTTCTGAACTGGCTCCCCTGGAACCACTGCTTCGGCGGCAACGCCATTCTGAACAACCTGCTCACCGGCGGCGGCACGCTCTATATCGACGGCGGCCGCCCCGTTCCCGGCGGTTTCGCCGAAACGGTGCAGAACCTCCGCGAGATCGCGCCGACCGCCTATTCCAACGTCCCCGCCGCCTACACCATGCTGGTGGACGAACTGGAAAACGATGACGCGCTCGCGAAGAACTTCTTCTCGCGCGTCCGCACGCTCGCCTATGGCGGCGCCGCCTTGAGCCAGAACCTCTACGACCGCATCCAGAAGGTCGCGATCCGCACGGTCGGCGAACGCATCGTCTTCTCGTCGGGCTATGGTGCGACCGAAACCGCGCCCACCATCTGCAACGTGCACTGGCCGACCGAGCGCATGGGCCTTCTCGGTCTGCCGCTGCCCGGGATCGAGCTGAAGCTCGCCCCCGTCGGCCAGAAGATGGAAGTGCGCGTGCGCGGCGACTGCATCACGAAGGGGTACTACAAGAACCCGGAAAAGACCGCCGACGCCTATGACGAGGAAGGTTTCTACCGCCTCGGCGACGGCGCGCGCTTCGTCAATCCCGAGAACCCGATGGAAGGCCTCGTCTTCGATGGCCGCGTCGCCGAGGACTTCAAGCTCTCGACCGGCACATGGGTGAGCGCGGGCAAGCTCCGCGTCGATGTCGTCGCGGGCTCGAACGGCGTCCTGTCGGACGCGCTTGTCGCGGGCCTCGACCGCTCCTTCATTGGCATTCTCGGTTTCCCGAACATCCCCGCCTGCCGCAACATCGCGGGCGACCCCTCGCTTGCCGTGGAGGATCTCGTCACGCACCCGGCAGTGCTGGAGCGCCTCGCCGAGGGCCTGCGCGCGCACAACAAGGGCAATCCGGGCTCGAGCACGCGCGTCGTCCGCGCGCTCCTGATGACCGAGCCGCCAAGTGTCGATGCGGGCGAACTGACCGACAAGGGCTACATCAACCAGTCGGTCGCGCTCGGGCGCCGTGCCGCGCTGGTCGAAAAGCTCTACGCCGATCCGCCGGGCAACGATGTCGTGGTCGTGTGAGGAGAGAAGGCGGCAGCGGGTCATGATTGATTTCGGTCTGGTGGCGAACGGCATTGCGATCGGTCTGGCGGTCGCCGCGCCCATAGGCCCGGTCAATCTCATCGTCATCCGGCGCACGCTTCGCTACGGCCAGCTGAACGGCTTTCTCTCGGGCGGCGGTGCCGCGGCGGGCGACGCGATCTTCGCCGCCGTCGCCGCCTTCGGCCTCACCGCCGCCATCGAACTCGTCGTCCGCTTCGAGACCGAACTCCAGATTGTCGGCGGCCTCTTTCTCGTCGCGCTCGGTATCCGCACCTGGATATCGAAGCCGCATTTCGACGAAACCACCGAGGAAAATCTCTCCGCCGCCATCGCCGCCGTCTTCGCGACGACCTTCTTCCTGACGATCACGAACCCGGCCACCATGCTCGGCTTCATCGCGATCTTCGGCGGCGTCGCGGGGCTTGCCGACGCGGGCGAGGATTACGGCCACGCCGCCACCATCGTCCTCGCCGTCATGGCCGGCTCGGCGCTCTGGTGGGCGGGCCTTTCGGGGTTCGTCAGCCTTTTCCGCCAGAAGATGAACGACCGCCTTCTGGGCATCGTGAACCGCATTTCCGGCGCGCTGATCGTCATTTTCGGCATCGTCGTTCTCGTGCGTGTCGCCTGCACTTTTTTGTTCTAATGTTCCCCAATAAAGAAACGCTCCGGAGGACGCTCTCATGAATGGTGCCGAAAGCCTTGTGCGCACGCTGGTCGATTCCGGCGTGGAGGTCTGCTTCTCCAATCCCGGCACGTCCGAGATGCATTTCGTCGCTGCGCTCGACAAGGTCGAGGGCATGCGCGCGATCCTGGGGCTCTTCGAGGGCGCCGTCACCGGCATGGCGGACGGCTATGGCCGCATGGCCGAAAAGCCCGCCGCGACGCTGCTCCATCTCGGGCCGGGCCTCGCCAACGGTCTTGCGAACCTCCACAACGCGCGCCGCGCCTCGACGCCCATCGTCAACATTGTCGGCGACCACGCGACCTACCACGCGCAATATGACGCGCCGCTCGCTTCCGACATCATGGGCTTCGCGCGTCCCGTCTCCGGCTGGGTGCATTCATCGACATCGCCGAAGACCGTCGCCGCCGACGGCGCCCGCGCCGTCCATGCTGCGATGCAGCCGCCCGGCCAGATCGCGACGCTGATCCTGCCCGCCGACACCGCCTGGCTCGACGCCGAGCATCCCGCGCCGAAACTGCCCTTCGTGCCGCCCGCCGCCGTTTCCTCTTCTGCGGTCGATGCCGCCGCCAAGGCGCTCGGCAACGGCAAGAAGAC
>CAJXOU010000108.1 GCA_913057645.1 uncultured Rhodobiaceae bacterium
ATCCACTTGCTGTCCGCACGCGTCTCGGACTCGGCCCGGACGGTCTCGCCTTCGACCACGTCCTGGAAACGGACGAAACAGGTCGCCTCGGCCATCATCGCCTGCGAGTGCGGGTCCCACTCGACGATCTCCTGGCGGGCCTTGATCTTCTGACCGTCGAAGACCTTGACCGCCGAACCGTACGGGACGCGGTAGCGTTCGAGTTCGCGATCCTTGTCGTCGTGAATCGCGATCTCACCGTTGCGCTTCAGCACGCGGAAGATCTTGCCATCCTCCGTGTCCATCGGGACCGCGTTCAGGCTGTGATAGACGATCGTACCGGCGTTCAGGTTCGTGATCGCACTTTCGAGCGACGTGTGACTCGCGACGCCACCCGTGTGGAACGTACGCATCGTCAGCTGCGTGCCAGGCTCACCGATGGACTGGGCCGCAATCACGCCCACCGCCTCACCGATGTTGACGCGATGGCCGCGGGCCAGATCACGCCCATAACAGGAGGCGCAAACACCGAACTGCGTCTTACAGCTAATCGCCGAGCGCACGACAATCTCGTCAACCGACTTCGCTTCGAGCAGGTCCACCCAGCGCTCGTCGATCAGGGTGCCGGCGGCCGCGATCACGTCGTTGCTCGTCGGGTCGATCACGTCCTTGGCAATCGTGCGGCCCAGTACGCGCTCGCCCAGCGGCTCGACCACATCGCCACCTTCGACGATCGGCGTCATCACCACACCTTGGTCGGTGCCGCAATCGACCTCGGTCACGACCACGTCCTGCGCCACGTCAACCAAGCGACGGGTCAGATAGCCCGAGTTCGCGGTCTTGAGTGCGGTATCCGCCAGACCCTTACGAGCGCCGTGGGTCGAGATGAAGTACTGCAGAATGTTCAGCCCTTCACGGAAGTTTGCGGTGATCGGGGTTTCGATAATGGAGCCGTCCGGCTTCGCCATCAGGCCACGCATGCCGGCCAGCTGACGGATCTGCGCGGCAGAACCACGCGCACCGGAATCGGCCATCATGAAGATCGAGTTGAACGAAGGAGTCTTGACGGTATTGCCGTCGGCATCCGTCGTCTCCTCGTGCCCAATCTTGTCCATCATCGCGCGAGCCACCTGCTCATTGGCACGCGACCAGACGTCCACGACGCGGTTATACCGCTCACCGCCGGTCACCAGACCAGAGGTGTATTCGTCGTCAATCGCCTTCACTTCGTCGGCCGCCTTGGCGAGGATGACTTCCTTCTCCTCGGGGATGACCATATCGCCCACAGCGATGGAAATACCCGCCTTGGTCGACATCGCAAAACCGGTGTACATCAACTGGTCAGCAAAGACGACGCTGTCCTTGGTGCCGCAGCGACGGTAGCTGGCGTTGATCACTGCGGAGATGGCCTTCTTGGTCATCGCACGGTTGATCATGGCAAACGGCATGCCTTCCGGCAGGACCTCGGACAGCAGTGCACGACCCGCCGTGGTCTCCACGACATGGCGCTTGGCCTGGACAGACCCGTCTTCCTGGTCAATCCAGTCGTCCATGCGGACCTTGACCTTGGCCTGCAGATCCACAATCCCGTTGTCGAACGCGCGACGCACTTCGGCCGGATCAGCGAAGACCATGCCCTCGCCCTTGGCGTTGATACGTTCGCGGCTCATCCAGTAGAGGCCAAGCACAACGTCCTGCGACGGCACGATGATCGGATCACCATTGGCCGGAGACAGGATGTTGTTCGTGGACATCATCAGCACGCGCGCTTCAAGCTGGGCTTCCAGCGACAACGGAACGTGAACGGCCATCTGGTCGCCATCGAAGTCCGCGTTGAACGCGGTGCAAACCAGCGGATGCAGCTGGATCGCCTTACCTTCGATCAACACCGGCTCGAAAGCCTGGATGCCAAGACGATGCAGCGTCGGTGCACGGTTCAGCATGACCGGATGTTCGCGGATGCAGTCTTCCAGGATGTCCCAGACTTCCGCCTCTTCCCGCTCCACCATCTTCTTGGCGGCCTTGACGGTCGAGGCCATCTCAAGACGCTGCAGACGCGAGAAGACGAAGGGCTTGAAGAGCTCCAACGCCATCTTCTTCGGCAGTCCGCACTGGTGCAGCTTGAGCGTCGGACCAACCACGATGACCGAACGGCCGGAGTAGTCGACGCGCTTGCCGAGCAGGTTCTGACGGAACCGGCCCTGCTTGCCCTTGAGCATGTCGGAGAGCGACTTGAGCGGGCGCTTGTTCGGACCGGTAATGGTCTTGCCGCGGCGGCCGTTGTCGAACAGGGCGTCGACGGCTTCCTGCAGCATCCGCTTTTCGTTGCGGATGATGATGTCGGGCGCGCGCAGCTCGATGAGCCGCTTCAGGCGGTTGTTACGGTTGATGACGCGGCGGTAGAGGTCGTTCAAATCCGACGTCGCAAAGCGGCCACCGTCGAGCGGCACAAGCGGACGAAGTTCCGGAGGAATGACCGGAATCTGCGTCATGATCATCCATTCCGGACGGTTGCCGGATTCGATGAACGCCTCGATGAGCTTGAGACGCTTGGCGAGCTTCTTCGGCTTCAGTTCCGAAGTCGACTCGGCGATCTCGACGCGGAGGTCGGCCGCGATCTTTTCCAGATCGAGCGACATCATCAATTCACGGATCGCCTCGGCGCCGATACCGGCGGTGAAGCTGTCTTCGCCGTACTGGTCCTGCGCGTCGATGAACTCCTCTTCGGTCAGGAGCTGACGCTCCTTGAGGGAAGTGAGACCCGGCTCGAGCACAATGTAGTTCTCGAAATAGAGAACGCGCTCGAGATCCTTCAGCGTCATGTCCATCAGAAGGCCGATGCGGGAAGGCAGCGACTTCAGGAACCAGATATGCGCAACCGGCGCTGCGAGCTCGATATGGCCCATGCGCTCGCGCCGAACCTTCGAGAGCGTCACTTCCACGCCGCACTTTTCGCAGATGATGCCCTTGTACTTCATCCGCTTGTACTTGCCGCACAGGCACTCATAGTCCTTGATCGGACCGAAGATGCGCGCGCAGAAGAGACCGTCCCGCTCCGGCTTGAACGTGCGGTAGTTGATCGTTTCCGGCTTCTTGATCTCGCCATAGGACCAGGAAAGGATCCGTTCCGGGCTCGCAATCGAAATCTTGATCTGATCGAACGTCTGCGTCGGCGCCGTCGGATTGAAAAGATTCATGACCTCTTGGTTCATGGACTTCTCCTGAACTCGGCCTCAAAGCCAACGGGGATCGTATTTGCGCGTCCGGTGGGGCCTTCCGTCCGCTTACCCCGTATTCGAATATCTCATGCCTTCGTTGAGAGAAGGCCGCGACGCGCCTCGAAAGGCGCGCCGCTCTGTATCGGTCAGCTCGCCGAAGGCATCATCAGCTCGACATTGAGGCCGAGCGAACGCATTTCCTTCACGAGCACGTTGAAGCTTTCCGGAATGCCGGCCTCGAACGTATCGTCGCCACGCACGATGGCCTCGTAGACCTTCGTGCGGCCGGCCACGTCGTCCGACTTCACCGTCAGCATTTCCTGCAGCGTGTAGGCGGCGCCATAGGCTTCGAGCGCCCACACCTCCATCTCGCCGAAGCGCTGGCCGCCGAACTGCGCCTTGCCGCCCAGCGGCTGCTGGGTAACGAGCGAGTACGGGCCGATGGAACGTGCATGAATCTTGTCGTCGACAAGATGGTGCAGCTTCAGCATGTAAATATAGCCGACAGTGACCTTTCGGTCGAACGGCTCGCCTGTCCGGCCATCATGAAGCGTGACCTGGCCGGAATGGTCGAGACCGGCAAGTTCGAGCATCTCCACGATTTCCGGCTCGCGAGCACCGTCGAAGACGGGTGTCGCGATCGGCACGCCATTGGTCAGATTGCCGGCCATCTCGACAAGCTGTTCCTCGTCGAGAGAGGCGACCGTGGGATCGTCACCATAAATATTGCTGATGAGGTCTTTCAGTTCCTTCGGCTTGTTCTCACGCTGATAGGCGTCCAGAGCGACCTGGATCTTCTTGCCGAGGCCCGCGCAGGCCCAGCCGAGATGGGTCTCCAGAATCTGACCGACGTTCATTCGGCTTGGCACGCCGAGCGGGTTCAACACGATGTCGACCGGCTGGCCGTCATCCAGATAGGGCATGTCTTCCATCGGCACGATGCGGCTGATGACACCCTTGTTACCGTGACGGCCGGCCATCTTGTCGCCCGTCTGAAGCTTGCGCTTCACGGCAACGAAGACCTTGACCATCTTCATGACGCCCGGCGGCAGCTCGTCGCCGCGCTGCAGCTTGTCGACCTTGTCGGCAAAGCGCGCCTCGAGGCGTTCCTTGCTTTCGTCGTACTGCTTCTTCAGAGCCTCGATTTCGGCCTGCGCCTTTTCGTTGGTCAGCGCGATCTGCCACCACTGGCCGTGGCTCAGGTCGTCGAGATCGGCCTGACTCACCTTGCCGTTCGCCTCCATGGCCTTCGGGCCGGAAGCGATCTGCTTGCCGAGCAGGATTTCCGCAAGACGTCCATAGACGTTGCGGTCGAGGATGCCGAACTCGTCGTCGCGGTCTTTCGCGAGACGTTCGATTTCCTCGCGCTCGATCGCCATCGCGCGCTCGTCCTTGTCGATGCCGTGGCGATTGAACACGCGCACCTCGACGACCGTACCGGTGACGCCCGGCGGCAGTCGAAGTGACGTGTCGCGCACGTCGGAAGCTTTCTCGCCGAAGATGGCGCGCAGAAGCTTTTCTTCCGGCGTCATCGGACTCTCGCCCTTCGGCGTGATCTTGCCGACGAGAATGTCGCCGGGGTTCACTTCCGCACCGATATAGACGATGCCCGCTTCATCGAGGTTCTTGAGGGCTTCTTCGCCGACATTCGGGATGTCGCGCGTGATTTCCTCGGGCCCGAGCTTCGTGTCGCGCGCCATCACTTCGAATTCCTCGATGTGGATGGAGGTGAACACGTCGTCGCGCACGATACGCTCGGAGATGAGGATCGAGTCCTCGAAGTTGTAGCCGTTCCAGGGCATGAACGCGACGAGCACGTTGCGGCCGAGCGCGAGATCGCCGAGTTCGGTCGAGGGACCGTCCGCGATGATGTCGCCCTTCGCCACCACATCGCCCACGCGAACCAGCGGACGCTGGTTGATGCAGGTGTTCTGGTTCGAACGCTGGAACTTCCTGAGGTTGTAGATGTCGACGCCCGACTTGGAGGATTCGACCTCCTCCGTCGCGCGGATGACGATACGCGTCGCATCCACCTGGTCCACGATGCCCGTGCGGCGCGCGCCGATGGCGGCACCGCTATCGCGCGCCACAACCTCTTCCATACCGGTGCCGACAAGCGGCGCCTCGGAGCGGATGAGCGGCACGGCCTGACGCTGCATGTTCGAGCCCATGAGCGCGCGGTTCGCGTCGTCGTTCTCGAGGAACGGGATGAGCGCGGCCGCGACGGACACGATCTGCTTCGGCGACACGTCGACGAAGTCCACCTGATCCGGCGGCACCATCTCGAAGTCGCCGTCGATGCGGCAGTTTACGAGCTCGCCCTGAATCTCGCCCTTCTTGCTCACTTCCACATTCGCCTGCGCGATGCGGTAGCGGCTTTCTTCCATCGCCGAGAGATAGACGACCTCGTCGTCAAGCTTGCCGCCCTTCACGCGCCGGTACGGACTCTCGATGAAGCCGTACTTGTTGACGCGAGCGAAGGTCGCCAGCGAGTTGATGAGACCGATATTCGGACCTTCAGGTGTTTCGATCGGACAGATACGTCCGTAATGCGTCGGATGCACGTCGCGCACTTCGAAGCCTGCACGTTCACGCGTCAGACCGCCAGGTCCGAGCGCCGAGAGACGCCGCTTGTGCGTGATCTCGGAGAGCGGGTTCGTCTGGTCCATGAACTGCGAAAGCTGGGACGAGCCGAAGAACTCGCGCACGGCGGCTGCCGCCGGCTTCGCGTTGATCAGGTCGTGCGGCATGACGGTGTCGATATCGACCGACGACATGCGCTCCTTGATCGCGCGCTCCATGCGCAGGAGGCCGACCCGGTACTGGTTCTCCATGAGCTCGCCGACCGACCGGACGCGGCGGTTGCCGAGATTGTCGATGTCATCGATCTCGCCCTTGCCGTCGCGAAGGCCCACGAGCGTCTTGATGACGGCGAGAATGTCTTCCTTGCGAAGCACACGCACCGTGTCCTCGGCGTCGAGGTCGAGGCGCATGTTCATCTTCACGCGGCCAACCGCCGAAAGATCGTAGCGTTCGCTGTCGAAGAAGAGGCTGCCGAACAGCGCTTCCGCCGTGTCCGCCGTCGGCGGCTCACCCGGGCGCATCACGCGGTAGATGTCGATCAGCGCCTGCTCGCGATTCGTGCACTTGTCGGCGGCAAGCGTGTTGCGGATGAAGGCGCCCGTGTTCACATGATCGATGTCGAGCGAGACGATCTCGTCGTGCCCCGCCTCGACCAGCGATTCCAGGAGCTCGGGCGTGATCTCGTCACCGGCCTCGGCGAAGATTTCGCCGGTTTCCATGTTGACGATTTCCTGCGCGAGGTAGCGGCCGTGGATGTCCTCGTCCTGCACGAGCAGTTCCTTGAGACCATCTTCGGCAAGCTTCTTCGCAAGTCTCGGCGTAACCTTGCGGCCAGCCTCGACGACGGCCTTGCCGCTTTTTGCGTCGATCAGGTCGCGCTCCGGCTTCGCACCGCGATAGCGGTCCGCATCGAAAGGAACACGCCAACCGTTCTTCACCTTGGTGAAGGAGACGCTGTTGTAGAAGGTTGAAAGGATTTCTTCCGAATCCAGACCGAGCGCATAAAGCAGCGTCGTCACCGGCAGCTTGCGGCGGCGATCGATGCGCACGTAAACGATGTCCTTCGCGTCGAACTCGAAATCGAGCCAGGATCCGCGATAGGGAATGACGCGCGCAGCGAAAAGAAGCTTGCCGGACGAATGCGTCTTGCCCTTGTCGTGATCGAAGAACACGCCGGGGCTGCGATGCATCTGGGAGACGATGACGCGCTCGGTACCGTTGATGACGAAGGTACCGTTCTCCGTCATGAGCGGCATGTCGCCCATGTAGACATCCTGCTCCTTGATGTCCTTGACGGATTTCGCGCCCGTGTCCTCGTCGACTTCGAACACGATGAGACGGAGCGTCACCTTGAGCGGCGCGGCAAAGGTCATGCCGCGCTGCTGGCACTCTTCAACGTCGTATTTCGGCGCTTCGAATTCGTAGTTCACGAATTCGAGCGTGGAGGTTTCCGAGAAATCGCTGATCGGGAAAACCGACTTGAAGACGGCATGGAGCCCCTGCTCCTCGCGCCCGCCTTTCGGTTCCTCAACCTGCAGGAACTGGTCGTATGAATATTTCTGAACCTCGATCAGGTTGGGCATCTCCGCAATCTGCGGAATGTGCCCGAAGACCTTACGAACCCGCTTTCGACCAGTGAAGGACTGCGTCATCTGTGCTCCTCGCAACGCTCTGCATTAGAACGGCGGCCGGGCTTCAAGTGGGAGAAAGGGGCAGCCCGGTCTCAGGCCCGTCATTCTCCTCGGGGGATGCGCAGCGCTCACGAAGCGCCGGCGCATTGGCCGGAGCGGAAGGCAGATGCCACCGCTCCGGCCCGCGTTCGGGTAGGCGAACTTACTTGAGTTCGACCTTGGCGCCGGCCTTCTCCAGCTGCGCCTTGAGCTTGTCGGCTTCTTCCTTCGACGCGCCTTCCTTGACGGTCTTCGGAGCGCCTTCGACCAGGTCCTTGGCTTCCTTGAGGCCGAGGCCCGTGATCGCACGGACTTCCTTGATCACCTCGATCTTCTTGTCGCCCGCGGCGGCAAGAACGACTTCGAATTCGGTCTGCTCTTCGGCAGCGGCGGCGGGAGCCGCACCACCCGCGGCGGCAACAGCCACCGGAGCGGCGGCGGAAACGCCCCACTTCTCTTCGAGCATCTTCGAAAGCTCGGCCGCCTCGAGGACGGTCAGGTTGGAAAGGTCTTCCACGATTTTTGCGAGATCGGTCATTTCAGTGTCTCTCTCAGTTGGTTCGGTTGGATATCGGGTTCACCGCAGCGGTCACGCCGCTTCGCTCTTGGTGGCATAGGCATTCAGCACACGCGCAAGCTGGCCGCCGGGCGCCTGCAGCACACCCGCGATACGGGTGGCAGGCGTCTGGATCATGCCCACGATCTTCGCGCGCAGTTCGTCGATCGACGGCAGTTCAGCAAGCTGCTTCACCGCCTTTGCATCGAGAACCGTCTCGCCCATTGCGCCGCCCAGGATCACCAGCTTCTGGTTGTCCTTGGCGAACTCGGTGGCAACCTTGGGGGCTGCAACCGGGTCATCGGAATAGGCGATCGCCGTCGGCCCCGCGAAGAGATCGCTGATCTCCGTCATCGGGGTGCCATCCAGAGCGAGCTTCGCCAGCCGGTTCTTCGTCACCTTGAACGAGGCGCCGGCCTTGGCCATCCGCGAACGCAGATCTGACATCTGGTTCACGGTGAGGCCGCTGTAGTGGGCAACGACGACCACACCGGCGTTTGCGAAAACACCGTTGAGATGCGTCACGAGCTCTGACTTTTCAGCTCTGTCCACTTGCTCTCTCCGTCATGTACGAAACCCTCGTACACTTGGGGGCGGTTTCGGGAAGGACGTCGTCCGCCCTCTTCCGCCATTGGCATTTGCCGCTTGCCGCAATCGCAGGGCTTGCAAGCCCCACGCTGCATCGAGCAGCGCTCACTTGCCTGTCCCGGGTTCCAACCGATCCCCCGGAACCGATGGTTCCGTGAAATCGTTCAACTCCCGTCTATTGCCGGCCGCCCTCTTCTGGCGATTAAGTTCAAGCTCCGAAGAACCCGAACACCTGCAGTCTCGGACAGGTGAACGGACGATGGCGCAGCCACTCCGGTTCACACCGAAGTGACTACACGTCCCGTCCGTCCCTCGCCGCCCGCGGGCCCTTCCAGGTCCGCGAACGGAAACTCATAACCGGCGCCTACGCGCCCGCCGCAACGCTCTGCGGCTCAACCTTCACACCGGGGCCCATCGTCGAGCTGATGGCAATCCGCTTGATGTAGGTACCCTTGGCGCCCGCCGGCTTCGCTTTCTGCACGGCGTCGATCAGTGCACGGACATTGCCGAGGATCTGATCTTCGCTGAAGCTCGCCTTGCCGACACCAGCATGCACGATGCCTGCCTTCTCGACGCGGAACTCCACGGCACCGCCCTTCGCGGCTTTCACCGCCTCGGCGACATCCGGCGTCACCGTACCGACCTTCGGGTTCGGCATCAGGCCGCGCGGACCGAGTACCTTGCCCAGACGGCCGACCAGCGGCATCATGTCCGGCGTCGCGATGCAACGGTCGAAATCGATCTTGCCCGACTGAACGATCTCGGCGAGGTCTTCCGCACCGACGATATCGGCGCCCGCTTCCTTTGCGGCCTCGGCCTTATCGCCCTTCGCAAACACCGCAACACGAACCGAGCGGCCGGAACCGTTCGGCAGCGCCACGACGCCGCGAACCATCTGGTCCGCATGGCGCGGATCGACACCGAGCGCGATCGCAACCTCGATCGTCTCGTCGAACTTCGCGCTCGAACGGTCTTTCACCATCTTGACCGCTTCATCGAGACCATAGGTCTTCTTGCGGTCGATACCCTCGCGGGCTTTTTCAATACGCTTGCCTGCTTTGCCAGTCATCGCGCTCACTCCACCACCTGAAGGCCCATGGAACGGGCGGAACCTGCAATAATCTTCGTCGCCTGATCGAGGTCGTTCGCGTTGAGGTCGACGAACTTCTGCTCGGCGATCTCACGGCACTGGGCCATCGTGACCTTGCCCGCGCTGTCGCGGCCCGGTGTCTTCGAGCCGGACTTGATCTTCGCAGCCTTCTTCAGGAAGTAGGACGCAGGCGGCGTCTTCATCGCGAAGGTGAAGGAACGATCCGAAAAAGCCGTGATCACGACCGGGATCGGCATACCCTGTTCCATCTTCTGCGTGGCGGCGTTGAACGCCTTGCAGAACTCCATGATGTTGAGGCCGCGCTGGCCAAGCGCCGGACCGATCGGGGGCGAGGGATTCGCCGCGCCGGCCGGCACCTGCAATTTGATGTAGCCTTCGATTTTCTTCGCCATGTCTTTCCCCTGCCGGATGAGGCCGGCGTCTTGGGTTAGTGGTCAGCAGCGCATCCGGAAACAAATTTCCTTCCGCGCCTCCCACGGGTAGCGGGAGACGGACAAAGCCCTAGAGCTTCTCCACCTGCCCGTATTCGAGCTCGACCGGGGTCGCCCGGCCGAAAATCGACACGGCCACCTTGAGCCGCGCCTTTTCTTCGTCGACTTCCTCGACGAAACCGTTGAACGAGGCGAACGGTCCGTCCGCAACGCGTACCTGTTCGCCGATTTCGAAGGTGATCGAGGGCTTCGGCCGCTCAACGCCTTCCTGCACCTGATGCAGGATGCGATCGACTTCTGCCTGGCTGATCGGCTGCGGCTTGTTGTCCGCGCCCAGAAAGCCAGTCACTTTCGGCGTATTCTTGACGAGATGGTAGGCCTCGTCCGACATCTCCATCTTCGCGAGCACATAGCCCGGGAAGAACTTGCGCTCGGCGTTGATCTTCCGCCCGCGGCGCACCTCGACGACCTCTTCGGTCGGCACGAGGATTTCCTCGAACTGATCCGCGAGGCCCTGCTGCTCCGCCTGTTCGCGCAGCGACTCGGCGACCTTCTTCTCGAAGTTCGAGTAGGCGTGAACGATGTACCAGCGCTTAGCCATGTTTCTTTCCGACGGGGCTTGCACCCCTTGACCTCAATTGCCGCCGAAACCGAGCACGAGCGAAACGATATAGCTCAGCGCCGTGTCGGCCAGGAAGAAGAACACCATCGCGAACGCCACCATGATGAAGACCATCACCGTGGTGATGAGCGTTTCGCGGCGCGTCGGCCAGGTAACC
>CAJXOU010000109.1 GCA_913057645.1 uncultured Rhodobiaceae bacterium
CGTGGGCGCGGAGGAACAGTACGTCTCGGTCGCGGACGTGAAGCCGCTCGCGAAGGAGTTGCTAAAGGAGTTCGGCAGCCTCTCAGGCGCCCTGAGCGCCGAACCGGCGCGGCTCCGCGATTTCAAGGTTCCCGAAGGCACGATCGTCGACTTTCACATCGTGCGTGAAGCGGGCATCCGGATGTCGCAGTCGAACGTCATGAAGAAAAACGTCATTGGCTCATGGAACGCTCTGCTCGAGTATTGCGCCGCCTCGATGGCGCATAACCCGACGGAACAGTTCCGCATTCTCTTCCTCGACCGCAAGAACGTGCTGATCGCCGACGAAGTGCAGCAGAAGGGAACGGTCGACCACACCCCCGTCTATCCCCGCGAAGTCGTGAAACGCGCGCTGGAACTGAACGCCTCCGCCCTCATCCTCGTCCACAACCATCCCTCCGGCGACCCGACGCCCTCCAACGCGGATGTGGAAATGACGCGCCAGATCGTCGACACCGCGAAACCGCTCGGCATCGAGGTGCATGATCACCTCGTCGTGGGCAAGGGACGTCACGCGAGCTTCAGGTCGCTTGGACTGATCTGAACCGGGGATAAACCGCGCAGAACGCCGCCCGACTGTCACAATCGCCGGAATCCGCTCAGCGCGTTGATCCCGTTGAGGTTTCGGACTTATCCCCGGAAGACTGTCACTGTAACGTCACCTGAACGTCACAAATGCTGCCCACACATCAAATCCAGATAGTCCGTATACAAATTATATTAGGTTATCCCCACCCCGATTGCCTCGTTTCGAAAGAGGGAAACCATGACCAGATATTAGGGTGACACCGACTGCCGGGGATAAGCCCGAACCAGCATTGTCACAATTCCAGGCGAGGCAACTTATCCCCGGCCTTCGAACATCACCTTTTCCGAACGAGCGTCACGCCGTCGCCGATGGTGAGGAGTGACGATTCGACACGCGCATCCTCCGCGATCTTGAGATTGAGCGCCTTGAGGGCTTCCGTATCGGCGTCGCCCTTGCCCTCTTCCGCGACCGCACCGCCCCAGAGCGTGTTGTCGATGGCAATGAGGCCGTTCGGCCGGAGAAGTTTCAGGCAGGACTCGTAATAGGCGTCGTAACCGGTCTTGTCGGCATCGATGAAGACGAAATCGAATGTGGCCGCTCCGCCTTTCGCCAGAAGGTCGTGAAGCGTATCGAGCGCGGGCGCAAGGCGAAGCTCGATGCGGGTATCGAGCCCCGCTTCCTTCCAGTAGCGTTTCGCGATCCCCGTCCATTCCTCGCTGATGTCGCAGCAGACGAGCCTGCCGTCTTCCGGCAGGGCTGAGGCGATGGAGATGGCGCTGTAGCCGGTGAAGGTGCCGACCTCGATCGCGCGCTTCGCGCCGATGGCGGAGACGATGAGCGAGAGAAACGAGCCCTGATCGGCACCGATCTGCATGCCGGCCGAGGGAAGCTTCGCCGTCTCCGCACGGAGCCGCGCCTGCACATCCGTTTCACGCGCGAGCGAGGCGACATAGGTGTCGACATTTTCGGGAAGAAGGGAACGGGGCATGTAGCAACCTTTCGTTCGATTGCGCACGGTCCACCTGACCCTCCCTCTTCCGAAGGAGAAAAGGAAGGGTCAGGGAGAATGATGCCTTATCCCGCAAAGACCGGCGCGTATTTCTGCGCCCAGGGACGCGCCTGTTCGAGCTCGAAGGCGAGTTCGAAGAGCAGCTTCTCGCCGCCGATGGGCGCGGCGAACTGGGCACCGATGGGAAGCCCGTTATCGTTCCACGACAGCGGCACCGACATGGCGGGCGTGCCGACGACATTGTGGAGCGGCGTGTAGCTCACATATTCGACGGTGCGCTCGTAGAGCGTGTCGAAGGGAACGGCCGGGGCCTGTTCGCCGATCTTCGGCGGCGCGGAGGCGAGCACCGGCGTCAGCCAGACGTCGTATTCCGCCATGAAGGCCTTCGTCTTCTCCGTCACCATCGCGAAATGGGCGAGCGCCTCCTCGAGCGCACCGTCCGGCTTCGACGCGAAATAGGCGGCAAGGCCCGTGGTCCAGGGTTCGAGCACCTGTTCCGGGTCGAGACCGTTTTCCTTCGCGAGCCCGACGAGATGCGCAGGGCCCGACGACCAGACGGTGAGGAAGGCCTCCATGAAGGCACGGCCCTCGACGGGGTTCTTCACCGGCACGATCTCGTGGCCCATGTCGGCGCAGAGCTTCGCGACGCTTTCTGTCGCCGCCTTCACATCGGCATCGGGCTCCGTGCCGTAGTAGTTCTCGGTGTTGAAGGCGATCCTGAGACGCTTCTTCCCCGGTCCCTCGACGCGGCCGACCGGCGCGAGCACGGCCTCGCTCCCCTTCATCTCCGTCAGGTCCATCAGCACCGCGCTGTCGCGAACGCTGCGGGAAACGCAATGCTGCACACCGATATCGCCGGGCATTGAGCGCCCGCCGAGATGGATGCGGCCACGGCTCGGCTTGAGGCCGAAGACGCCGCAGCAGGAAGCGGGAATGCGGATCGAGCCGCCGCCATCGGTCGCATGCGCGAGCGGCAGCATGCCGGAGGCGACGGCCGCCGCCGCGCCGCCGGAGGAGCCGCCCGTCGAGTGATCGAGGTTCCAGGGATTGCGGCAGGGCTCGAGGAGCAGCGACTCCGTGGTGCCGAGCAGGCCGAATTCCGGCGTGTTGCTCTTGCCGAGCATGACGAAGCCCGCCTGCTGGTTGGAAGCGATGAGCGGATCGGTTTCCTTCGAGATGTTTTCCGCAAAGAGACGCGAGCCGGAGGTCGCGCGCGTGCCCTCGAGGTTGTCGAGATCCTTCACGAGGTTCGGCACGCCTGTGAAGGGAGCTTCGGGGAGGTCCCCCTTCGCCGCTTCGCGGGCGCGCTCGTAGAACTTCGTCACGACCGCGTTCACCTCGCCGTTCACCTGCTCGATGCGGCCGATGCCCGCCTCGACAAGCTCAAGCGCCGTCATCTCGCCGTTCCGCACCAGTTCGGCCTGCGCCAGCGCATCCATCTTCGCGAGTTCGGGGGCCGCCAGCGCCGGGCGGAGGCCCGCACCATAGGCGCCGGCCGCGAGCGCGGTCGCCGCCGTCGATTTCAGGAACGCCCGCCGGGAAAGCTCAATGCCCATCACCACTTCCTCCTTTTGCCCGCGCTTCGGCGCGCGATTCTGTTGACGGAAGCAAGCTAGCCCTTGCTCTTTCTCTAAAAAATAGAAAAAGATTGGAAATCATCTTCTGATTTTCGGAACAAGATCATGCATCCCAATCTCGTGGACCAGCTCCGGGTGTTCCGGGCCGTTGCCGATGCGGGCACCTTCTCCGGCGCGGCGGAACAGCTCGGCCGCGCCGTCTCGGCGGTCAGCTACGCGGTGACGAACCTGGAAGAGGCCTATGGGCTGAAGCTCTTCGACCGCTCGGGCTACAAGCCGCAACTGACTCCGGAAGGCCGCGCGCTGCTGTCGGACGCCGAGATCGTCTTCCGCCGCCTCGACCGGCTGAACGCCCGCGTTGCCGCGATGACGGGCGGCGAGGATGTGGACCTGCCGGTGGCCGTCGATGCGGGGTTCAGCCCGGCGCTTCTGGCAACGGCGGCGGCCGCGCTCCTCGCCGAGAGCCCGCATATCAACCTGCGTCTGCGCATGATCCACGAGGCGCGCATCCTCGAAGAGGTGCTGTCGGGCCGCGCGCGGATCGGCATCGTGAGCTTTGAGGCGGGCCTCTCCGGCAAGGAGATCGACGGACGCGACCTCGCTACCCATGCGATGCATACGGTGGCGGCGCCGAACCATCCGCTCTCGGCGCTGGAACAGCCTTTCCCTCTCAGCGCGCTCGACGACCACCGCCAGATCGTAGTGGCGGACCGGGAGGCGGCGGCGCATGGCTTCGACTACCGCGTGCACACGACCGACGTGCTGATCGTCGACAATGCGACGCTGAAGCTCGAACTCCTGAAGCGGGGCGCGGGCTGGGCCTTCGCGCTCGACCACGAGGTGTCGGGCGCACTCAAGGAAGGCTCGCTGCTCAGCCTCGAATGCAGCGCCGTGCAGCATGCGGGCATCCACCGCTTCGGCGCGATCTGGCGCGTGACGACGCCGCCCGGACAGGCGGCGGGCCGCCTGCTCGACATCATCTCGGACGAGGCCACGAAGGCGGAAGCCGCGCGGCGTTAGTGGCTACCCTGCAAAAACCGGCGGATACCTGTCCGCCCACGGACGGGCCTGTTCGAGTTCGAAGGCGAGTTCGAGCAGCACCCGCTCCTGCCCCGGCGACGCGGCGAACTGCGCGCCGATGGGAAGGCCTGCGGCGCTCCACGAGAGCGGCACGGACATGGCGGGCGTGCCCACCACGTTGTGGAGCGGCGTATAGGTGACATAATTGAAGACGCGCTCGTAAAGCGTGTCGAAGGGAACGGTCGGCGCCTGCTCGCCCGTTTTCGGCGGCGTGGTGGCAAGCACCGGCGTCAGCCAGACATCGTAATCCTTCATGAAGGCAACCGTCTCGGCGGTGACCTTCTCGAAATGCGCGAGCGCGTTTTCGAGCGTGCCTTTCGGCTTCGAATTGTAGAGATCGGCGAGGCCCAGCGTCCAGGGTTCGAGCACGGCTTCGGGCTCGAGACCCATCTGTTTCACGAGTGCGACGAGTTCAGCCGGGCCTGACGCCCAGGCGGCGAGGAAGGCGTCCTCGAAGGCGTTGCCGTCGATCGTGTTCTTCGCGGGGATAACTTCATGACCGAGATCGGCGCAGAGCTTCGCCACATCCTCGATGGCGGCCCTCACATCGGCCGCAGGCTCCCTGCCCTTGTAGTCCATCGTGCCGAAAGCGATCCGCAAGCGCTTCTTGCCCGGGCCGTCGACGCGGCCGACCGGCGGCAGCACGGCGGCCGATCCCTTGCGTTCGGTCGCATCGAGAAGCGTGGCGCTGTCGCGGACGCTGCGGGAAACGCAATGCTGGAAACCGATATCGCCCGGAAGCTGGCGCTCGCCCAGTTCGATGCGGCCGCGGCTCGGCTTCAACCCGAAGACGCCGCAGCACGACGCTGGAATGCGGATCGAGCCGCCGCCATCCGTCGCATGCGCGATCGGCACCATGCCCGAGGCAACGGCCGCCGCCGCGCCGCCCGACGAGCCGCCCGGCGAATGGGCGAGGTTCCACGGATTGTTGCAGGCGCCAAGCAGCAGCGACTCCGTCGTGCCGAGCAGGCCGAATTCCGGCGTGTTGCTCTTGCCGACCATGACGAAGCCGGCATTCTCCTTGCCCGCGATGATCGGGTCCGTTTCCGGAGAGACGTTCTGCGCGAGGAAGCGCGAGCCGGAGGTGGCGCTCGTGCCCTTCAGGTTGTCGAGATCCTTCACGAGGTTCGGAACGCCGGTAAAGGGGCCTTGCGGGAGCTTGCCCTTCGCGGCCTCGCGCGCCTTGTCGTAAAACATCGCGACGACGGCGTTCACCTCACCGTTCACCTGTTCGATGCGGGAAATGCCCGCCTCCACCAGGTCGAGCGCCGTCAGCTCGCCCTTGCGCACGAGATCGGCCTGCGCCGTCGCATCGAGCTTCGCCAGTTCCGGCAAGACCGGCTTCGCGCCCTTCAGATTGCTGTCCATGAGCCCCTCCCCTGTTTTTGTCTTTTTCCCTCGGGGAAAGCCTAGCCCGGCGGCAGGCAAAACGGGAGGCGATTCAGCCCTTCGAGTGCTGTTTTCAGGGCTGGATGCCCCCACACTTGAGGGGCGGGGCCCCCGGTGCTAAACCCTGCGCATTCCTTGAAACTGCCCTGCCAACCCTTTGAGAGGCGCCTGATGATCCCGCGCTATTCGCGGCCCGAAATGGTCGCCATCTGGGAACCCGACACGAAGTTCCGCATCTGGTTCGAGATCGAGGCCCATGCCTGCGAGGCGCTGGCGGAACTCGGCGTGATCCCGAAGGAAGCCGCAAAAAACATCCGCGAGCGCGGCGACAAGGCCGTGTTCGACGTCGCGAAGATCGACGAGATCGAACGCGAGGTGAAGCACGATGTCATCGCGTTCCTGACGCATCTGGCGGAATTCATCGGCGAGGATTCGCGCTTCGTCCATCAGGGCATGACCTCGTCCGACGTGCTCGACACCTGTTTCAACGTGCAACTCGCGCGGGCCTCCGACATTCTGCTCAAGGACATGGACGAGCTGCTGGCCGCGATCAAGCGCCGTGCCTTCGAGCACAAGGACACGGTCTCCATCGGCCGCAGCCACGGCATCCATGCCGAACCCGTCACCTTCGGCCTGAAGATGGCGGAAGCCTATGCCGAGTTCGAGCGCTGCCGCGAGCGGCTGGTGAATGCGCGGAAGGAAATCGCGACCTGCGCGATCTCGGGCGCGGTCGGCACCTTCGCCAACATCGACCCCCGCGTGGAAGAACATGTCGCCAAGGCGCTCGGCCTCGAAGCGGAGCCCGTCTCGACGCAGGTGATCCCGCGCGACCGGCACGCCATGTTCTTCGCGACGCTCGGCGTCATCGCGTCCTCCATCGAGCGCGTGGCGACGGAAATCCGCCACCTGCAGCGGACCGAGGTGCTGGAAGCGGAAGAGTTCTTCTCCGAAGGCCAGAAGGGCTCGTCGGCGATGCCGCACAAGCGCAACCCTGTGCTGACCGAGAACCTCACCGGCCTCGCCCGCCTCGTGCGCGGCATGAGCATTCCGGCGATGGAGAACGTGGCTCTCTGGCACGAGCGCGACATCTCTCACTCTTCGGTTGAGCGCATGATCGGCCCGGACGCGACCGTGACGCTCGACTTCGCGCTGGTGCGGCTCACCGGCGTCATCGACAAGCTTCTGGTCTATCCCGAGCAGATGCAGAAGAACCTCGACAAGCTCGGCGGGCTCGTCCATTCGCAGCGCGTGCTGCTGGCGCTGACGCAGAAGGGCGCGAGCCGCGAGGACGCCTACCGCCTCGTGCAGCGCAACGCCATGCCGGTCTGGCGCGGGGAAGGCAACTTTCTCGAACTCCTCAAGGCCGATGCCGACGTGAAGAAATACCTCACCGACGCGGAGATCGAGGAACGCTTCGACCTCGGCTACCACACCAAGCATGTCGACACGATCTTCGCGCGGGTGTTCGGCAAGGAAGCGATGGCAAAGCAGGGCAAGGCGGCGGAGTAAACGTCACCCGCCCGTCACATTCCGGCCTATACTGCGCGGCATCGACATTCCGCATTCCGGGGGACACCCATGCTTCGCACCGCTTTCGACGGCTCGCGCCGCCGCCGCATCTATCTCTTTCGCCATGGCGACGTTTCCTATGTCGACGAGCAGGGAAACCGCGTCGCCGATCCGGCGGTGGTGCCGCTGACGGACTGGGGCCGCGAACAGGCGGCGCTCACCGGCAAGGCGCTGGCCAAAATCCCGTTCGACCGGGCCGTGAGTTCGAGCTTTCCGCGCTCGATGGAAACGGCACGCCTGATCCTCGAAGGACGCGGCGTCGAGGTGGAGCCGCTTGAGCACTTCGTGGAGTTTCGCGGCGATCCCGCCTTCCGCAATGCCGTCACGGACCTGAACGACATCGCCTATTCCTTCCGCGACGCCCACAAGCCCGGCGCGCGCTACAATGGCGGCGACAGCTTCGAGGAGGTGAACGCGCGCGTCTGCGGAGCGCTCGAAAACCTGATCGCCGAACCCGAATGGGAAACGCTGGCGCTTGTCGCACATGGCGGCATCAACCGGCTGGTGATCGGCTGGGCGCTCGGCACCGGGCTCGCGACCTTCTCCGCGCTCGACCAGAACACGGCCTGCGTCAACGTGATCGATTTCGACGAGCACCCGGAAACGAGACATATCGTCCGCAAGACGCTGCGCGCCTTGAACGTGACGGTCTACGACCTCGTGAAGGAAGGAAACCACCTCCTGTCGCTCGAACAGATCGCGACGCGGCTGAAGGTGAAGGAAGCGGCGGCCTGACGCCTACCGCTTTCCCTTCACGAACTTGTCGCTTTCATCCTGCGCGGAGCGGAAATTGGTCGAAAGCTGGCTCTGGTCGGCGTCTGCGTAGGCGCTTACCTTGTGAAGCGCGTTCGCCGTCGCGTTGACCGCTTCCTTGACCATGCGCACGGCAGGCGCGGGCATCGATGCCGCGGCGCTTGCGAGCTCCATCGCCTTCTCGACGACATGCCCGTCCTCCGCGACCTCGTCGACGAGGCCCCAGTCGAGCGCATGCGCCGCACCCATGCGCTCGCAGAGAATGCAGATGCGCTTCGCGCGCGCAGGACCCACCAGCGTGATGAGGCGCGGCAGCGCACCCCATTGCAGGTTGATGCCGATCTTCACTTCCGGCACGTAGAGGAAAGCGTCCTTCCCCATCACGCGCCAGTCGAGCGCGAGCGGCAGCGCGACGCCCGCGCCGACCGCCATGCCCTCGATGGCGGCAACCGTGATCTGCGGCATGTCTTCCCATGCCTGGCAGAGCTTCACGCCCCGGTAATAGACCTGGCGGAGTTCGAGGTCGGTGCCCGCCGTGACGGCGCGGCTTGCGCGCTCCTTGAGGTCGATGCCGCCGGAGAAGGCCTCGCGCGTGCCGGTGAGCACCACGGCCTGCGTTTCGAGGTCGTCCTGAAAGCGGCGCGCGACATCGGTGAGTTCCACGATGGTCTGCTGGTTGAAGGCGTTGCGCGCGCCCCTGCGGTCGAAGCGCACAAGCGCGACCGGGCCATGTCTTTCGATGGTGACATTTTCATACGAACTCATGTGCAGTCCTCCCCTTGTTGTTCTTGTTCGACGATTGTGCGGCGACAGCGGTCCGGAACTCAAGCCGCCTCAAGCGCCGCCGATACCGGCCCAGCGGAAGGCCCGCCGAAGCTCGGCGACGGCGTTTTCCTCGTAGCAACGGCCATGCGACAGAACGATGCGCTCCGGCTTCCACGAGATCATCGTTTCGACGGCGCGTTTCACATCGTCCTTGTGACCGTAGAACGTCGCGCGGAGATCCTTCGGCATGGAGCCATGGGGATGCGCCACGCCACCGAGACGCATGAGGAAACGCCCGAAGACGCCATGCACCTTGGCCATCTCAAAATTCTCGATGAGATCGGCGAGGATGAGCGTTGAAGACGGCCGGTGAAGGAAGACGGCTTCGGTCATGAAGCTGCCCGGCACCAGCACCTGGCCGATCTCGCCCGCCCATGCCTCTTCCGGCGCATCGCGGAGCTCACGGTCGAAGGAGATGCCGTGCGGCGCCGCCCTTTCCTCGACGCACGGCGCGGCGAAGGCCAGCGCATCGGGATAGGCGATCCGCCATTCGCCGATCCACCAGTAGTGAATTTTGTTCGGGGCGACGAGATAGCGGACGGGCCCGAGCTCGGCGAGTTCCGCCTTGAGCCCGCCCGACAGCGCAACCGGCGAATGCACCCAGAGATCGCCGCTCGAAAGCCGCACCACGGTCATGCGCGTGGGGAAGGGAAGCTCCGTCCAGAGCCATTTCATGCCGATCACCGGGCCGTCCACGATCCAGATGTCGCGGGCGAGCGGCTTCAGCGTACCGACGGGCTCGTAGGGGTCGACGCGAAACATGGATGGTTGCCTCCATAAACGTGGAGGTAACCACTATTCCGCGCGAGGCAACGCGAAGGCAACCACGAAATCCCCGAGCTTCGTGCCGGCCCGCGCATGACCGCCGGCGGCGATGACGACATACTGGCGGCCTTCCCATTCATAGGTCATGGGCGTCGCCTGTCCGCCCGCGGGAAGACGGCCTTTCCAGAGCTCCTCGCCCGACGCGGCGTCGAAGGCGCGCAGATAATCGTCCATCGCCGCGCCGATGAAGACGACGCCACCCGCGGTCACGATGGGTCCGCCGAAATTGGGCGTGCCCCATTTGAGCGGCACGGGAACAGGCGCGAGATCGCGGACCGTGCCGAGCACGCTTTCCCACTTGATGGTGCCGGTCGACAGATCGACGGCGGTGAGCATGCCCCAGGGCGGCGGGTTGCAAGGGAGATCGAGCGGCGAGAGCACAAGTTCGCGCTTCACCGCCCAGCGCGTCGGCGCCTGCGGGGAAATCTCCTCGTTGGGCTCGGCCGCCTTCGCCGCCTCGAAATTCTCCGACGGGATCAGCGTGATGAGATGCGCGGCACGGCTCGTGTTGATGTAGAGCGTGGACGTCGCGGGATCGAAGGCGGCCCCGCCCCAGTTCGCGCCGCCACCTGTGAAGGGATACATGATCGTCCCCTGCTCCGACGGCGGCGTGAAGAGACCTTCCGAACGCGCACCCGCGATCTTTTCGCGGCAAGCCGCGCGATCCCAGGGCGTGAGGCCCCAGGCGTCTTCCGCCTTCAACTCCTGCGGCACCAGCGGCGGCGGCGCGACGGGCACGGGTTGCGTCGGCGAGAGGAACTCGCCAAGCGCCCCGCCTTGCGGCACCGGCCTTTCCTCGACCTCGAAGAGCGGCTCGCCCGTGTCGCGGTCGAGCAGGAAGACGAAGCCCGTCTTCGTCACCTGCGCCACGGCATCGACGGTCTTGCCCTCGCGCATGACCGTGACGAGGCTCGGTTGCGCGGGCACGTCATAGTCCCAGACGTCGTGATGGACCGTCTACTCAGACACATGCGACGCTGCCCACAACCTGCAGCGCGTCCTCCTCAGGTCGG
>CAJXOU010000110.1 GCA_913057645.1 uncultured Rhodobiaceae bacterium
CCGGCGATCCCTCCTCCGCCCAGTGCAAGGCGGTGGGCGGCCAGATCCTGATCCCGATCATCGGGATCCTCGCGTTCCTGGCGGCCTGGGCCGTCCTCGCGCCCCAGGTCAACACGTCCCTTGGCGCCATCCCCGGTCCGGCCCAGGTCTGGACCCAGGCGGTCGCGCTCTACGGCGAGCACACGGCGGAACGGCAGGAGGCCGCCGCCTTCTACGAGCGCCAGGACGAACGCAACGCCAAGCTGGTCGCCGCCGGGCACGAAGACCGCGTCAAGCAGCGCGACTACACCGGCCGGCCGACCTATTTCGACCAGATCCTGACCAGCCTTAAGACCGTGGCGATCGGCTTCATCGTCGCCACGCTGATCGCGGTCCCGCTCGGGATCGCCTGCGGCCTGTGGCCGACCGTCAACGGCGCGGTCAACCCGCTGATCCAGATCTTCAAGCCCGTCTCCCCGCCCGCCTGGCTGCCGCTCGTCACCATGGCTGTCTCCGCGCCCTCCCTGCACGCCCCCCACGCCCTCTCGCAGGCGCTGGTCTCGTCGGCACTCCCCCTCCCCCGCCCCCGCCTTCGCCGCCTGGGCCCTGTTCGGCCGCCAGCCCGCGCTGTCCTCCGCGCTGGTCGCCGCCGTTTCCGTCCTCATCATCGCCTGTCCCTGTGCGCTCGGCCTCGCCACGCCCATGTCCATCATGGTGGCGACGGGCCGCGGCGCCTCGCTCGGCGTCCTCATCCGCAGCGCCGAGGCGCTGGAGCGTTTCGAAAAGGTCGACACGCTCGTCATCGACAAGACCGGCACCATCACGGAAGGAAAGCCGAAGCTCACCGCCGTCGAGCCGCTTGGGGACATCTCCCGCGCCGGGCTGCTCTCGCTCGCCGCCAGCCTCGAAAACGGCAGCGAGCATCCGCTGGCCGCCGCCATCGTCGCCGCCGCGAAGGCAGAAGGCGTCGATATTCACGATACGGAGGATTTCGACGCCCCCTCCGGCAAGGGCGTGACGGGCCGCGTTGATGGAAAGCAGGTCGCCCTCGGCAACAAGGCGCTCTTCAAGGTCCTCGATATCGACATCGCCCCGCTCGAAGCCCGCGCCGACGAGCTCAGGGGCGAGGGCGCCACGGTCGTCTTCGTCGCCGTCGACGGGAAGCTCGCCGGCCTCGCCGCCGTCGCCGACCCGGTCAAGGAGACGAGCGCCGAGGCGCTGCGCCTGCTCCGCGAACAGGGTCTGCGCATCGTCATGCTGACGGGCGACGGCCGCGTGACGGCGCAAGCCGTCGCGCGCGATCTCGGGATAG
Source organism: uncultured Rhodobiaceae bacterium (assembly GCA_913057645.1). Lineage (GTDB taxonomy): Bacteria > Pseudomonadota > Alphaproteobacteria > Parvibaculales > Parvibaculaceae > Parvibaculum. Next base: position 1,292 of record CAJXOU010000110.1, read on the forward strand.
ACGAGGTCGAGGCCGAAGTCCTCCCCGAGGACAAGAGCAAGGTCGTGAAGCGGCTGCAGGGCGAAGGCCACATCGTCGCCATGGCCGGCGACGGCGTCAACGACGCCCCCGCGCTCGCCCAGGCCGATGTCGGCATCGCCATGGGCTCCGGCACCGACGTCGCGATGGAGTCGGCCGGCGTCACGCTGGTGAAGGGCGACCTGATGGGCCTGCTGCGCGCCCGCGAACTCAGCCAGGCCGCCATGCGCAACATCCGCCAGAACCTCTTCTTCGCCTTCGTCTACAACGCGGCGGGCGTGCCGATTGCGGCGGGTCTGCTTTACCCCGTCTTCGGCCTCTTGCTCAGCCCCGTCTTCGCGGCGGCGGCAATGTCGCTGTCCTCGGTCTCGGTGATCGCGAACGCGCTGCGGCTGCGGCGGGTGAAGCTCGGCTAGGCGGCACGGGCCCGCTCAGCCCGCGAGAATCTCGGCGGCCACGCGCCGGCCGGAGATCAGCGCGCCATGCGCCGTGCCGAAGAAGTCGGGCGAGGTGGCTTCGCCGGCAAACCACAGCCGGCCCTCCCACTCCGCGCCGGCAAGCGCGCGGCGCGTGTCGCCGCTGGTCCCGACCGCGTTGAAGCTGTAGCTGCCGAGGCTGTGCCGGTCGCGGCCCCAGCGCGTGACCTGCGCCGCGCGCGGCGCCGGAAAGCGCGATCCGAACATCGCCCGCAGCGCCTCCAGCGCCGAGGCCACCGTGTCGGCATCGTCCAGCGCCTCGATTTCGCTTGCCTGGTCGGCGGCGTTGAAGCCCGTCAGCACCGGCAGGCCGAGGCTGCGCGACAGCGGCACCCATTCCGCCCACAGGCCCGGCCTCTCGCCCAGCCACTCGATCCAGTCGGCACCGTCCGGCCAGGCCGCCGCGTCGAAGCGCAGGCAGCACTTGTTCAGCAGGCCCATGCCGAGGTTCGCTATCGCCGCCCGCCGCCGGGCCGCGAGGGCCTCGGTGAACCGGACGCGGCCCGCGGCGAGCACGCCGAGCGGCAGGGTGCAGATGATGTGGTCGGCCGCGATCCGTGTGCCGTCCGCGATCCGCACCTCGCCGGGCGCGATGGCGCTTGCCTCGGCCGACAGGCGAATGTCGAGCCCGCGCGCGAGATGCGCGGCCACCGCCGCGAAGCCGCCGGGGAAGAGCGCATCCTCGCCGGGGAAGACCTCGTCGTCCTCTCCCGACCACGCGGAGAGCCGCCGCGCCGGCGCGCCATATTCCTGTTCGAGCGTGCTGTTGACGAGATGCGTCACCAGGCGCCGCTCCGCCGCCGGGGCCTGGCGCCAGCCGGGCGAGGTTTCGAGCGCGCGCGCGAGCGAGATGTCGCGGTCCAGCCGGTCGGCCGCGCGCAGCGCCTCGCCGAGAATCCGTTCGGCGCGCGTCAGGTCGGGGTCGATGATCCCTCCCTCCGGCCCGATGAGGAGCGAGGCGTCGTAGCTTGTCGTCACCAGCCGCGCCCCCGCATCGCGCGCAAGCGCGGTCAGCGGGTTGCCGCGCAGGCCGTGAATCCAGCTCGCGCCCAGATCCATCGGCATGTCCGGCCAGCGCCGCGAGGTGTGGATGCGGCCGCCGATCCGCGCCCGCGCCTCCAGCACCGTCACCTCGTGGCCCGCATCCGCCAGCGCCCGCGCCGCGGCGAGCCCGGCCAGCCCCGCGCCGATCACGAGCGTCCGCCCCGGCCGCGCCTGCGCCGCCGCCCGGCCGCCCGCCGCCGCCAGCAGCCCGGCTGCGCCCGACTGCGTGAGGAAGCGGCGCCGGTCCGGCCGGAATGTCATCGCTCTCTTCATCTGTGGAAGCACTCTAGCCCGCCGCCGCGCGGCGCTGCATCATCAAGCAGAACCTCTTCTTCGCTGCCGTCTGCAACGCCGCCGGCGTGCCGCCAGCGGCGGGCACCCTCTATCCCGTCTTCCGCCTGTCGCTCAGCCCCATCTTCGCGGCCGCGGCCATGTCGTTGTCCTCGGTCTCCGTCATCGCGAACGCGTTGCGGCTGCGGCGGGTGCGGTTGGGGTGATCACAACAGCTCATTTAGTGCCTTGATAACCACTTCTGCCTTTTCGAGAGTATCCAATACCTCGGGAGGCTCTCCATCCAGCAAATCAGGATGTGTGAATATCCAAAGTGCAGGGCGGTAGTGATCGAACTCGTCCACTTCCGCCGGCATAAGTTTCATACATGCTTCTACTTTCTTTATCAGACGTATTGTTTCACCACCGTCTTCTTCTAAGCGCTTGGCGGTTAGCAGGTGGTCATCTGGAATCGAATAACTCTCGTTCACAATTCTTGCGAAGAGTTCTTCGCTAAAGACGTCCTCCGCATCGGCTTCTTCTCTTTCCAAGAGGGTCGCGAAGGTCAACAGCCGCTCGTCCTCAAGAATTTGATTTTGTCTAAGCGCTTCGAACTTACGCTTATCGCCTTTCGCATAGTCACTGAGAACGGCGATATTTAGCTTCTGTCCAGAAAACAGAGAAACGAAAGGTTGGATCTTGTCGATTCCCCCAGCGGGACAGATTGTCCATTTGGAGTTCAACGTCGTTCGACCACGACGTGCAAGAGCATCCGACCAAGCTCGTAGAAAGAGAATGTCACCGGGACCTTCGACAAGAAGGGTGTGTTTCCCCACAAATAGGGTCTGGGTGATTTCATAGCCGAGTGCACCTTGAAGCGGAAAAAGAGTATCTCGATCCACCGCCAAGGCGTCGCTTCGGACCTTTGTTCCTTCGGATTTCCACAACCCAGGGCGCGTCTGAAGAACTTTGTCTTCAACAATTCGTACACTGGGTAAATCGGACGCCGGAACCATAAAAGGGGAATGCGTAGAGAAAATCAGTTGATGGTTTGGCGCCAGCTTGTCTTCGAAATACCTAAGGAGGTCAGCCTGCGCCTTTCCGTGGAGTGTTAGTCCCGGCTCGTCAAGAAGCAAAAGAAGTCTTCCCCCATCTTTCCGAACTTGCGCGAACTTGACGAGGAAGGAGAAGAACCATGTAAAACCTGCGCTTCGTTCTGAGAAAGGAACTGTGACTTTGTGCAGATTGTTTTTGACGCGAGCTCGAGCCACTACGCCTTGATTGAATGGAGGAGGATCCCCCGGCTCACCTTTTGTCACTCTAACATCTATCTCAAGGTGAGGATTTTGCGTCCAGTACTCAAGAAGCTGATCTGTAATGCGGTTGGATGCGGCTTCGCATTTTGAGTTCAAGCCTTCGAAAGTTTGTGCCGTTTGAATGTCCTGTATCGATGTGCCTGCGTACTCCAGGAAGTCCACAAATACCCGCTCCCCCGGACTGACAGGAGGTTGCTGTGCTCCTTGCTCTCGAGCCGAAAAAGTATCGATTCTGAGTTGTCCTTCCATGCGGTCGTAGTGTGAGAAATACATGAATTTAGGAAGAGCAGGCTTAAGAAGAGCTTCGATTCGGCCCTTCGCGTTTTCTCCCGGAAAAGATTTGAGTTTGGCCAGTAAGGTCTTCTGCTTCTCTGTGGGCTCGGCGACCGCTTCCAAAGCTTTACGCAAGTCGTCTGTAGTCGTTGCTTTAGCGAGGGGAGCCTTTTCGGCAGCGTTCAGATTGGCTTGTCCCAAGAGGTAGGTGACAATTGCTTGATAGTTAATGGGAACATCCCACTGCGATTCAGAATTGTAGGCACGACTAATTTTTAAAGGCTTTGAATGTAAGGCGTCTTTTCCGAACTCTGCTTGTATGCTGGCGATCTCCTTTTTCTCCAGCTCCCATTCAGTTCGAATGACGACTGCTTCGCCGTCATGTCGCTCCGCGTATTCTTGCAAGTGACGACGGGGGTAATCTCTTTCGACGTCGTAGTTGAATGGTGTGGAGGGATGAGGGTTCAGGCCGTTGAGCGCATACAGTATCGCAGACTTCCCAGCTTCATTTTTGCCCACCAAGCACAGAGTTCCATCTACTTCCACGTCTCCTGAATCTTCAATGCTTCGGAAGTTTGTAATGCGGAATTTCGTCAATTTCATTTTGAAGTGTCCTGACCGGGGGTAGTGCTCCGAGTTCTAACTCAATTGGTTGCATACAATAATAGTTGATGTGGACGTTTGAATAGGGCTGGGTAAAACTTGCTTTGTGAGTAATTTCATTTCGCTTTCGTTACGAATATAGAGCGTGACTCTATGCTTTATCTTGAATCGTGCTTATCCGCGCAATCACAGGTCTGTAGTAGAGGAAGAGAAAGATGCCAGTAGGTCGTCCGGCCAAGGTCGATCATGTCCGAGATGAATTTTTGGCGGAGATAGATCGTGCAGTTGGGCTTATTGCAGCGATAGGATCGTTGCCAGCAAAGACTAAGCAATCAGCAAAGCTCGGACTGCATCCAAAACATTCCGGTCAGATCATGGGGTTGGCCTTCATGGGCCTTATCGCTACATGGGAGGAGTTTCTGGAGAGAACTCTAGTTCGGTATCTCACGGGTGCAAAAACTGACGGGGGCTACGCACCCCAGCTCAAAATCGGAAGAGCAAATTCGCTTGCTCACGCGTACGAGCTACTATCGCTAAACCCAAACTATCGACCGGAGTCGTCCTATTTGAAAGTCACCGATGTCAGGTGGATTCAGAGGATCGCCGATTTTTATTTTTTGAATCATCCATATGGTTGCTTGGGAAATAGCTCCCAATTGCTGAAGCAAGCCAACAGAATCCGCAATCGTGTCGCTCACGATTCCACAAAGTGCAAGGCCGAGTTCAAGGACGCTGTAGTCTTCTTTCTGAATCCCACAGGGGGAACACTTAAGCAGGGATATGGACCGGCATCCCTTCTACGAGAATCAGTACAAGCTCACTTTGGAGCTCAGGCTGTCACCGCTGGAGTCAATCATTTTGATGCCTACGTTGGGCTATTTCGGCATTTGGCGGGACGCATTGTTCCCTAAGGATGGCGGAGCTGTGGGCAGATGTGGTTCGTGGAGTAGAGTTCACCCCTCGCCCTCCATAATGAGCCTCATTACGCAGCCGGCACGAGTGAACTTGAACATCCCGGCGGCGCGCCGGTTTCCGCGCGCGAAAAGGCGTCTGGCGACAAGCCCGGCAGGCGCGGCGACACGCGCGCGCGCCTGATGGAGGCGGCCGAGCGGCTGTTCGGCGAGCGCGGCCTTCATGCGGTCACGCTGAAGGAGACCAACGCCGCCGCCGGCCAGCGCAACGAATCCGCACTCCTTTGGTCGTGCGTCTTCATACCGGTCTGACAAGCGTACCCCCACTCCCCTTTCTCCGCTGGCGGACAATCCCCCGATAGATCACACTCCCACTGGTGCCTCCGGCAAGCCGAGTCGGCGCGGGGCAAACCGAACGGGGCAACATGTTTGAAATGATCGCACGCGCTTTCAGGCCGCTGCTGACGATCCTGGTGACGGTCGCGGGCCTCGCCTTCGTCGCCTCGGTCTTCTCGCCCGCCGCCCGCGAGGCAATCGAAGGCGCCGTGCCGCTCTGGGAGGAAACCCGCCCCGCCGAGGATGCCGTCCGCGACTGGCTCGGCCTCCCCGCAAGGGATCGCGGGTTATGGCCCTTCAGCGATTGAGTGCCCGCGAACTCAGCAAGCGCGCCAAGCGCAACATCCGCCAGAACCTCTTCTTCGCCTTCTTCTACAACGCAGCGGGCGTGTCGCTCGCGGCCGGCTTCCTCTACCCAGTCTTCGGCCTGCTGCTGAGCCCGGTGTTTGCGGCGATGTCGCTGTCGTCGGTGTCCGTGATAGCGAACGCGCTGAGGCTCAGGAGGGGCAAATCTGGGCCGCAATCTGCTTGGTATCTAGACGCTTGAGCGTTCTATCATTGAATGGTTGTTGGAAGATATGAGCGCGGCGAGGAAACACATGTCTATGGATACAGCTACACTGCTTTTCGATTTTCTCGGTACAGCCGCTGTCGCTATTCTGGCGGGCTTTCTTGGTTGGTGGGTAAAGAGATCTGAGTGGAAGCGCGACATCTTCCGACAAAAAGTGGCGACACGAGAACGTCTGTATGCAGATTTTCTCGCTGAGACTGATCGTTTGATTCTCATGGGGATGGACGAGAAATACAGCCAAGCCATCTCGTTCCATCAAATGTCTCGATTCTTCTCTGAGATTGAGTTCTTGTCGTCGTCTGCTGTGGTGGAAGCTGCAAGGGACATCTGCGCGCATGTCTTCTACGTTCATGAGGTCAATGCGCTGCAAGACGGAAGCTATGCCGGGTTGAAGAAGGCTTTCATTGTGGCGGCTCGTCACGAGATCAATGGGTATGAAAGGTAGTTGGGCCCATATGAATGCAATTAAGGCTTCAACGACCGCTGCCACGTTCCCCTTGCCCTCCCTAATGCGCTTCATTACGCTGCCGGTATGAGCGAGCTTGAAAATCCCGAGAAGGTTTCCCGGCGCGGCGATACGCGCGCGCGCCTGATGGAGGCGGCCGAGCGGCTGTTCGGCGAGCGCGGCCTTCATGCGGTCACGCTGAAGGAGATCAACGCCGCCGCCGGCCAGCGCAACGAATCCGCGCTGCATTATCACTTCGGCTCCAAGGCCCGCCTGGTCGACGCGATCCTGAACACCCGCGTCGCCGCCATCGACCGCGTCCGCGTGCAGCGCGTCGAGGCGCTTGTCGGCTCGGGCCGCGAGGGCGATCTCGGCGAGATCCTGCGCGCCACCTTCGAGCCGCTGACCGGCCTTCTCGACACGGAGGAGGGGGTGCGCTTCGTCCGCTTCGCCGCCCAGGTGCTGAACGACCCGGACCACGACCTGCCGACCGTCGCGATCAGGAGCGGCTTCGAGGGCATCAACCGCGCCAACGGCCTCATCATGGCCGCGCTCGGCGACCTCGCCCCCGAAATCGCGATCCAGCGTCAGCGCCTGCTCGTCGAGATGGTGCTGACCTCGCTCGCGATCTGGACGCGCCGCCCCGACGCGATGTCGAACGACGCCGCCCGCAGCTTCTTCGTCTCGTCCCTCTTCGACGCCATGGCCGGCGCGCTCCGCGCCCCCGTCTCGCCGGAAACCCTCGCCGCGCTGCGCGAAACGCTGAAGGACTGACAGGCCTTTATTTCTTTGCTGTCATTGCCGGGCCCACCTCTGAAATCAGGGAGCCCGGCAATCCAGAAGCCGCGAAGCGGTGTCGCTCCCCGCCGGCACCGCCTTTTTGTGCACGCAGAGGCGCAGAGCCGCAGAGAAAGCCGGTTGGCGCCTTCCGCTTGAAGCAGCGGGGTGTATGTGTCTGGTTGCGCCAGGCAATTGCGCCTTCGGCGCGAAGCGCCATTCCCTTCTTTCGCCGTTCATCCGTCTGCCGCACTCTCCCTCTGCGGCTCTGCGTCTCTGCGTGCCAACCCTTACTTCTTGCCCGTCAGCACCGGCGCCCACGTCTCGTAAACCGGCATCTCCCCCTTGAGGTCGTACCAGTCCGCCTTCTCGCCCCAGAAGGCATGCGCCAGCGGCTTCGCGCCGACATCCGTGTCGAGCGTTCCGAGCCGGATGCGGATCGTGCCCGGCAGCTCCGGCTGTTCCTTGTAGATCGGCGAGCCGCAGGTCCCGCAGAAGCAGCGGAACACGCCCGGGCTCGACTCGTAGCGCCGGATCGCGTCCTCGCCGCCGAGAAACCGCACCTGTTCGCGCTTCACCGATGCGTTCGCCGTGAACGCCGTCCCGCTCGCCTTGCGGCAGGTCCGGCAATGGCAGAACCCGAACGGCCCGAGCTTCCCCTCGATCTCGAAGCGAACCGCCCCGCAATTGCACGACCCCCGATGCGTCACCTCGCTCATTTTCCACCTCGCTCCGAAGATTCAGTCATTGCCAAACATAAAAGCGTTATCCCGGTCATCGCCCAAACCAGAAGTGTCATCCCGGCGAAGGCCGGGACCCATTGGTTCCCTCAGCAAGTGCGGTTTGGTCTCCGATGGTCGATACGCGCGCATGCCCATTCACGGCTGTGGCAAGAGGTGCTGCGAGTGGGTCCCGGCCTTCGCCGGGATGACATCATTGGGTTTGTCGGATGCAGCGTGACAGTCGCGCAAGCTCCGCGGCTCGGCGTCTTCGCGTGAAACCCCTTCTCACCCCTCCAGAAAATCATCCGTCAACTGAAGAAACTCTTCCAGCTTGTCATGCTGCACCCAGTGGCCCGCGCCTTCCACGGCCACCACCTTCGCATTCCTGAAGTGCTTCGCGCGCCCGTCCTCGGTCGGGTCGCTCGCCCAGCTTTCCGTGCCGCGGATGAGCAGCGTCGGGCAGGTGATCTTCGCCCAGATTTCCGCCGTCACCTCCGGGTCGAAGCCCGCCGGCGAAAACGCGCGCACGTAATTGTCGAACTTCCAGGAGTAGGTGCCGTCCTCGTTCTGGTTCACGCCATGCACGGTCAGGTGCCGCGCGCGTTCGGGCGAGAGATGCGGGTTCTCGCCCTGCATCCGCTTGTAGGCCTCTTCGATCGAGTCGTAGCGGCGCGGCTGGCGCGAGGACAGGCGGCGGATTTCGTCGATCCAGTTGCGGATGCGCTGGTCGTCCGCCACCTGTTTGCGCTCGGCCAGCATCTTCGGCGACGGTCCCAGCCCCTCGATCACCACGAGCTTCTTCACCGTCTCGGGATAGAGCCCGGTATAGCGCAGCGCGATCGCGCCCCCCATCGAATGCGCGATGATGGTGAGCGGCGCGAGCCCCTTCTGGTGGATGAGCTGCGCGATGTCGTAGACATAATCGTTGATCTCGTAGCTGCTCCCGACCATCCACTGGCTGTCGCCATGCCCGCGCAGGTCCGGCGCGATCACGTGATAGCGCTCCCGCATCGCCTGCGCCGCCCAGTCCCAGTTCCGGCAATGGTCGCGCCCGCCATGGATCATCAGCAGCGGCGGCGCCTCCTCGTTCCCCCAGTCCACATAATGGAGCCTGAGGCGCTGCGAGAAATAGAATTGCGAGGAGGGTCCGGCAAGGCCGGCGGCGCGTTCCGTCATCATCAATGTCCGTCACGATTCTTGAGGGGGCAGGGGAGCGCAGATTAGCCCGATCCGCCTCCCGCCGCCAAACCGGCCGCATTTCGCCGGTTCTGTCGTCCCGACGCCTGCCAAATCCAATGATGTCATCCCGGGATTTATTCCCGGCAACTGTGTTGATGTGTCAGGTCTGGAAGACGGTCCGGTCTCTGAGGATAGCGTTTGCGGTGACGAGGATACGTCTTGCAATGGCGATGAGTGCGACTTTGGGAGGCTTTCCGGCGTCGACC
>CAJXOU010000111.1 GCA_913057645.1 uncultured Rhodobiaceae bacterium
CGGCGGCGTCAGAGTTGTATAAGAGACAGCTCACATCTCCCATGCCCACGTCGATGTGATGCTCCTACCCGATTGCGCAGCTTGAGTTCCCCGCCCCCGCTGCTACGCTTTGCGCAACGAGAAATTTCGGCACGCAATCGGAACGCGAACCCGGCGGGGAGGAAACTGGCCGGGGGAGATATTCGGGGAGGACAGAATGACAGACAGGGCTGGCGCCGTTCCGGGCGCCGCGGGCGGCATTGCGCCGTCGCAGGGCTTCACGCCTGCCTATCGCAATTACGCGCTCTTTGTATTGATGACCGCCTACACGGCGAACTACGTGGACCGGCAGATTCTGTCGATCCTGCTTCAGCCCATCAAGGAAGATCTGCTGCTGAGCGACACGCAGCTCGGCTTTCTCTCCGGCATCACCTTCGCGATCTTCTACGCGACGCTTGGCGTTCCCATCGCCATGTGGGCCGACCGCACCAACCGCCGCAACATCGTCTCGCTCGCGCTCACCATTTTTTCGACCATGACGGTGGTCTGCGGCTTCGTGACGAACTTCGCCCAGCTTGCCCTCGCGCGCATCGGCGTCGGCATCGGCGAAGCGGGCTCGAGCCCGCCGTCTCATTCCATGATCTCCGACATGTTCCCGCCGGAGAAGCGCGCCGCCGCGATGGGCATCTATTCGCTCGGCATCAACATCGGCATCCTGATCGGCTTTCTCGTCGGCGGCTGGGTCAGCCAGTGGTATGGCTGGCGCGCGGCCTTCTTCATCGTCGGCGCGCCGGGCCTCCTCATCGCGCTTCTCGTCCGCTTCACCTTGAAGGAGCCGGAGCGCGGTCATGCCGACGGCATCTCCTCGCAGGCGAGCGCCGCCGCGCCGAAGGTCATGGAAGTCTGGAAGCTGCTCTGGTCGCAGAAATCCTTCCGCCATATCGCTTTCGGCTGCGCGCTCGCGGCCTTTGGCGGCTATGCGGGCGTCACCTGGATTCCCGCCTTCCTCATTCGTTCGTTCCAGATGAGCCCCGGCGAAATCGGCACCTGGCTCGCGCTCATTATCGGCTTTGTCGGCGGCGCGGGCACCTATCTCACAAGCTGGCTTGCCGACTATTTCGGCAAACGCGATGTTCGCTGGAACATGTGGGTGGTCGCCATCGTCATGGCGGTCTGCTTCCCCTTCGCGGTCGGCATGTATCTGTCGATGGACAAATACTGGGCGCTCGCCTTCTTCCTCGTGCCCGCCTTCGCGGGCGCGGCCTATATCGGGCCGAGCCTCGCCATGACGCAGGGCCTTGTCACGCTGCGCATGCGCGCCGTCGCCTCCGCCGTTCTCTTCCTCATTCTCAACATGATCGGCATGGGATTGGGTCCGCAGGCGGTCGGCGTCATCAGCGATCTCTATTATCCGGTCTATGGCGACGAGTCGCTGCGCTACGCGCTCCTCACGGTGATGATCGTCTGGCCCTGGGCGGGCATCCACTTCGTCCTCGGCGCGAAAACGCTGAAGGACGACCTCGCCCGCGCCAAGGCCCACAGCCTGAAGTAACGCCTTCCCGGCGGCGGGCTTGTCCGCCTGCCGCCGGCCCCCTTCCTCTCCCCGTCATTGCGCGGCAATCCAGAAGCCGCTTGTTCCGCTTTGGTCATCTGGACCACCCTCCCCCTGTGGGAGGGTCTAAAAATTCGTCAGGATTTTTAGGGGAGGGGTTCTCCGCCACCGGCAAACGACTCGCCTTTCGTTTCCCCCGCTCACCCCTCCCCGAAATTCGCTTCGCAAATTTCGACCCTCCCACAGGGGGAGGGTGGGCCTCTTACAAGAGCCGGGCCTCTCCGCGCCTTCGTGCGCAAAACATGACGCCGCCCCGCGACACCGTCGCCCCTCGAACACCCGCTCCCGTTGTGAAACCATGACCCGCAAAGGAGCTCGGCCATGTCCCTTCCCGAAACCATGCGCGCCATGCTGTTCGAGGCACCGGGAAAGCCGCTCCGCCTCGCGGCGCTTCCCGTGCCGCAGGCCCGTCCGGGCGAGGTCGTGGTCAAGGTCGAGGCCTGCGGCGTCTGCCGCACCGATCTTCATGTCGTCGATGGCGAACTGCCGGAGCCGAAGCTCCCCCTCGTGCCCGGCCACGAGATCGTCGGCCGCGTCGCAGCCCTTGGGGAAGGCGTCGCCGCGCCCGCCCTCGGCGCGCGTGTCGGTATTCCCTGGCTCGGATGGACCTGTGGGCAGTGCCGCTACTGCAGGGCCGGCAAGGAAAACCTCTGCGAGAGCGCGCTCTTCACCGGCTACACGCGCGACGGCGGCTATGCCGAGTTCGCGCTCGCCGATGCGCGCTTCTGTTTCCCGGTCGCCGAAAGCTACGGTGCGGCGGAAGCGGCGCCGCTTCTCTGCGCCGGGCTCATCGGCTACCGCTCGCTCCGCATGGCGGGCGAGGGAAAGCTGCTCGGCATCTACGGCTTCGGCGCGGCGGCGCATATCGTCGCGCAGGTGGCGCGCCACGAAGGCTGGCGGCTCTTCGCTTTCGTGAAACCCGGCGACGAAGCCGCGAAGGCGTTTGCGCGCTCGCTCGGCGCGGAATGGGCAGGCGGTTCCGACGAGGCGCCGCCGGACCTTCTCGACGCCGCCATCATCTATGCGCCTGCCGGGCCGCTCGTCCCTGCCGCGCTCCGCGCCGTTGCGCCCGGCGGCCGCGTCGTCTGCGCCGGCATTCACATGTCGGACATTCCCTCCTTCCCCTACGACATTCTCTGGCGCGAGCGCTCGCTCCATTCGGTCGCGAATCTGACGCGCGCGGATGGCGAGGAGTTCCTCGCCCTCGCGCCGAAAGTGCCGGTCGTCACCACGGTCGAGACGCTGCCGCTCGAGCAGGCGAACGAGGCGCTGGCCCGTCTCCGCGACGGCCGCCTCGCCGGCGCCGCCGTGCTCGTGATGTCATGAGATACGATGGCCACCTCTCTTCCCACCCTCCCCTTGTGGGGTGAGAGGCGGTTCGCGCAAGCGAACGAAAAGGTCCGGTGGACCTTTTCGAGCATCGAACGCCCTGAGCCATGCGAAGGGCAGGAGCCGCTTGCTCGGCCTTAGCCATCTGGACCACCCTCCCCTTGAGGGAGGGTCAAAATTTGCACCGCAAATTTTGGGGAGGGGTAGGAATTCGGATTCGCTTCGGCTTATTCAGTATGTCACGCGCATGTCGCAAAACCCCGTCATGCCTTGAAGGCTTGTGTCTATGTCGGGAACTCCATGAAACGCCACCTTCTTCTCGCCACCCTTCTTTCCTTTTCGGCCCTCACGCCCGCCCATGCGGTCGACGAGCGCTACCCGGACTATGAACCGCGTCCCGGCCTCGCGGGCGAGGCGTCGGTTGCCGGGGCGCCGGCGCCGGCGAGCCTCCTGCTGCTCTGGCCGGAGAGCTTCCGCATGGCGCAGCCGGAAACCGTGCTGCATCCCGGCGGCGCGGAGGGAGGTGTCAGGATCAGGGCGGCGGTCGAGGCGATTGCCGTTCTCGTCAACGCGGAGAACCCGCTCGCCTGCATCCCGCTCGACGCGCTGCACACTCTCTACACGGACGAAAATCCGTCGTGGAGCATGGCGGGCGGACCGTCCACGCCGGTCCTTGCGATGGCGCGCGAGACGGAGCCGGGCGAGAGCGACTTCTTCGCCGAAGCCGCGCTCACGGGTGCGCCCTTCGCCCCCGGCGTCGTGCGCGTCGCGCGCTATTCGGATCTGCTCGACAGGCTCGCCGAAACGCCGGGCGGCATCGGCTACGCGCCTGCCGGCTACCGGGGCGACGGCGTCAAGGCGCTGCAAGTGTCGGATGGCGGCGGCTGCGCCGCTCCCAGTGCATCGAGCGCCTACCGTGCCGACTATCCGCTCGCCCGCTTCGTCCATCTCGAAGGCATGAAGAACGAAGTGAGTCTTGCCTTCTTCGACTACGTCCTCTCGCAGGACGGTCAGCGTGACGGTGTCATCGCGGGCTTTTATTCCCTCCCCTGGGTGTTCGCGGAGGAAGAGCGGGAGAAGCTTCGTCTCGATTGACGTTCCGCGGCTTTATCCCCGCTGTGACTTTTGCCGTTCCGGCTGTGACCTTTCTGTCGTTGCCGTTCTGCATCGGCGATGCCGTGCCGCCACAGCGGGGACAAGAGGCGCGTTCTTGACGGTTCGGTGACAGTTCGATGACGGTCGCCCCGATTTGTCCCCGCTTGCCGGGTTATCCCCATGGCAAAACCCCCGGTGGATTTCTCCACCGGGGGTCTGCCGTCTGACGATCTGCGAGGATCGGACTGGACGTAGGCTCAGAAGGCGAACTGCGTGCGCAGCGCAACCGCATCGTGGCCGAAGTTCGAGTTGGTGACGCCGCCCCGGTCTTCTACATCCACGTTCAGGTAGTTGAGCATGAAACGGAGGTTGTTGTTGACGTACCAGTTGAGGCCCACCGTGATGATGTCCTGCTCGCCGCCCGCGATGCCCGCGCTGGCGTCGTTGAGATCGGCCTGGCTGTAGCGCGCCGCGATTTCCCAGGCACCCGAGCCCTTGTTGCCGAAGCCGAAGGGATTGGCAGGCTTCACACCCTTGAAGGCAGCCTTCTTGATGTCATAGTTGTAGGATTCGCCCGTCAGAATCCACGAGGCCTGCAGGTACCAGGCGTCAAGATCGGCGTCGGGGTTTGCGTTGAGGCCGCTGACGTCGAAACGGTAGTATTCGCCCTGAGCGCGGAACGGGCCGTAGTTGAACGCGAGTTCCGGACCATAGACCGAGACCGTATCGACCGTGGCGCCGAAATTCGCGTCGATCAGGCGCGTCGGGTCAATACGGAGTTCCGGCCGGTCGCGGAGGCGAAGCGCGTCGCCCGGCAGATTGAAGGAGTGCGAAGCCGAAACGCCAAAGTGAAAGTTCGCACCTTCTTTCGGTGAGGTTGCGTAGGCCAGACGACCAACGGCGTTCGACGTATCGAAGTCCGTGTTGCCCGCCGAAGTGTTGTTGCCGACGGTGCCCATGGAATAGAAGGCGCTGCTGTAGAAATTGCTGGTGTTGTAGATACCGCCGAGCAGCATGCGCCCTTCGCCCGCCGCCGGGCTGATGGCGAGATTTGCTGCCGTGGCGCGTTCGATGAAGGTAATGTCGTTCGAAGACGTCGAGTCGTCGAGCGTCATCCGCGGCTTCGTCGCACCGGTGAGGATCTGCAGGCCGTCGATGCCTTTGTAGGCCAACACCGCTTCGTAGATGCGGGCGTTCGATTCCGTGCCACTGTCGCCGAAGTTGAATTCGATATTGTATCCGAAATCCTTGGCGAGCGTGCCGTTGAGACCGACACGGAGGCGCCGGAAGTTGGCGTTGCCGCGCAAGCCGCCGAAGTTGGCCTTGCTGGCGTCGTCCTGGTCGTAGCCGCCGACGTCGAGATGGGCGCGACCGGTGATGCCGAAAGTGAAGTTGCCGTCGGCCGACTTGAAGACCGGACGGCCGTTCTTCAGCGAGACCTCGACGTCGCTCTTGCGTTCCTCGAGGCTCTTGATCGCGTTGCCGTGCTGGATCTGCACGTCGTCGACCTTCCGCTGCAGCGCTTCGATCTGCGCTTTCAGGGCGTCGAGTTCCGCCTGGGTGTTGCTGGCGGCGAAGGCGGGTACCGCGAGAAAGGCGGCTGCGCCCAGTGCGGTACCGGCCAGCAGAATGTTTCGCAACGTCATTTGACGTCTCCGTGTTCTGTGGATGAGCTTCTGTTGCAGGATTGGCAGCCGCGACGAACGCCGCGAACACCCCCCATGCCGTCGCTCGTAACAGAGCCATGTGACGGTTCGTTTCCATTTTTATGACAGTGAGATGACGGTCGGAAAATGTGGCCAGCCTGCATCGGTATTCGGCGGATCGCGCGGGGGAAATTGTAAGGACAGATCGGAAAAGCCTATAAAAATGAATGAGTTACCGGTCGGACTCGCCTCGCGGCCCAGAAGCCACAATCGCGAGGAAACATCTCGTGCCGGTTCTCCATTCTCGGCCGTACAAGCGAAAACGGCAGGGATTGACCCTGCCGTTTGTCATGATTGGAACCCGGACGATCAGAAGGTGAAGCGGATGCCTCCGAGCACCGTGCGAGGCTTGCCGGGCCGTGCGCCTGCCGGATCGAACGAGACGTTGTAGACCTCGTCCGTAACATTCTCGACGATGCCGATCAGGCTGACGCCGGGAACGATGTCGACCTCGGCCGACAGATCGAGAACAATCCGTTCGTTGATGAGCTGATTGTCCGGAATTGCCCCCTGGCCGGCAACCGAGCGCGTCTCGCCAACATAGTTGGCAATGACGTTGGCCCGCCAGGTTTCGCCCTCCACACCGGCCGTCAGAGTCAGCTGGTGATCGGGCACGTAGGGCAACTCGTCGCCCACAGTGACATTGCCCCAGGGCCCGAAACCGCTGTTGAAGCTCGTTTTGAACTCCGCATCCGTATAGGTGTAGATCGCGGCTACGGGAATGGACCATGCCGTATCGAGAAGCTCGGCGGCATCGTAGCCCACCGTAAACTCGAGGCCCTTCACATCGACCTCGCCGCCGTCGAACTGGGCACCGATGGCGCAGCCGCCGCCAGTCGAGGCCGTGCAGGTGCCGAGCAGGTTTGAATAATCGTTGAAGAAGCCGACGGCCTCGAGGTTGAGAGCGCCGGCGCCGTAGCGGAATCCGGCTTCGTAGTTGATTGACCGTTCCGCATCGGAGGTGGAGCCGGTGCCGGGCGCAACGAATCCACGATGCACGCCGCCGATGATCTGCCACGCGTCGTTGAGGTAATAGACGGCACCTGCGCCCGGGATGAAGACATCGACTGTGTTTTCGGCGACTGTTGCCGGACCGGTTCTACCCGGATCGGCTGCTCCCCAGCGGGTTTGCCGCAGGCGGATCGTTTCATAGCGCAGGCCCGGCGTAACGGTCAGCTTGCCCCAGTCGATCGTATCCTGAACGAAGAACGACCAGGCTTTGGCATCGCCAACCCGGTTGTCCTGGCTGCCCGGAGCCCCCGCCGTCGTCAGTGTCATCTGTCCGCCCGCCATTGTGTACACATCGTCATTCTGGAAGCGGTCCTCTTCGTCCTCGTGATAGCGGACGGAGAGTTCCAGATAGTGGGCGATGTCGCCGGTCAGGAAGGCCGATCCGAGAACGGACTGAATACCGGCGGAGTAATATTCGCGATTGTTGTTGCGGACGCGGATTTCGCCTGCGGCGCCTTTGAGGACGGCCAGTTCGGCGGCGTTGGCCGATGGATCGCCGACAATGCTTGAAATGCTCGTCCATGCCGGAGCGCCGGTAAGCCGTGCATCGTTGATCTTGTACCAGGCGCGGCTCGTGTCGTTGTAGTAAAGCGTTGTCGTCAGGTTGAGGTCGTTCGAAAAATCGACTCGATGCGAGGCTTGCAGCGTCAGGTGGTCGACGTTCATTTCATCGACCTGGCTGGCAGCGTAGCGGCGATAAGGATTCGCGGCGAAGTCGGCGGGGGTGAGCCCGAGATAGGTTTCGTCCGAGACTTCGTCCGAGCGTTGTACCTTGAACTCGAAAGATTGCCGCAGTCCGGATTCCGCAGTGCTTTTGAATGCGAGCTTCGCGAGATAATCCTGGATGCGATAGCCCGTATCGCCGCCGCCATCGAGCTCCTTGAAACCGTCGGTGCGGTCCTGCAGCGTTTCCGCCAGAATTCCGACGTCCCAGTCTTCCGAAAGCGACATCCATCCGCCGCCATAGCCATGCACGCGGAGTGTGCTGTCTTCGCCGCCGAGGACTTTGAGCGATCCGGACAGGCTTCCGTCGTCGCCATCCGGAATGGAAGTCGAATAGAGGTTGATTGCGCCGGCAACCGTGGACGGGCCGTACTTGATCGCCGCCGGACCCTTGACGACTTCGATCGCCTCGATACGGCCCATATGCGGAAAGTAATAGGCGGCAGGCGCGGCGTAGGGGGCCGGCGCCATCAGCACGCCGTCTTCCATGATGACGATCTTGTTGTTGCGGTCGCTGCCCGATCCGCGAATGCCGATATTCGGTCTGAGGCCGTAGCCGTCTTCTTCCTGAATCTGGAGGCCGGGCACGAGGCGCAGCGTCCGGTTGATGTCCGTGTAGGAGAACTTCTCGATCTCCTCCTTCGAAACGAAAGTAGCGGAACCGCCGACTTCCTGGACGCTTTCGGCCGAGCCGGTAACCAGAAGGCCTTCCAATGTATGCACCTTCACATCGGCGCTGGATTCCTCTTCGGAAACGGTGACCGGGCTGGGTTCCTGGGAAAGGGCCGGAGCGGCCCATAGCGTCGTGGCGGTGAGCACACCGGCAAATGATCGAAAGGTCGTCCTGAAAGCCATGCTGTTCCCCTCGCTGCGCGCGATAGCGCAAGTCCATGAAGGGTTCATACAAGCTTCACAAAGGGGTGTAAATGCGATTGCCTCGCATTTTTGATCGCAGAACCAGCGTTTTTGAGTGCGTCCGTCAGGTCAAGCGCGGCCCTCTTCGCTGTCTCCGGCCAGCTTTGTCAGAACCGCCGAACTTTTCTCAAGCGTTCGGTGAACGGGACACTTTCCCGCGATCTCGACGACCTTCTCCGCAAGCGTCGAGTCCTCCAGACGACCTTCGATATGGATGGTTCGCTCGAAAAGGTCGACATACCCCTCCCGGCCTTCCGCGCAGGCTTCGCAGTCCTTCGCATGCACTTTCGAGTGCCCCACCTCAACGGAGATCCGGCCAAGGTCCAGGCCCTTCTTGTCGGCATACAGCCGCAACGTCATCGAGGTGCAGGCGCCGAGGGCAATCGAGAGGTAGTCGTAAGGGTTCGGGCCGGAATCGAAGCCGCCATGGCTCTCCGGTTCGTCCGCAATCAGACGATGCGGGCCGCTCGCGATCCGCTGCTGGAACTTGCCCTTGCCGGTCTCGGTCACGGTGACGGTCTGCGGATCGCCCGCGTCGTCGCCGGCCTCCTCGATACCGATATAGCGCGAGGCCCAGGCCGCGAGGACATCGGCCACGTAAAGCGCATCGCTCCGCCGCGCGAGTAGGTGGTTCGCATTGTCGAGCGAGACAAAGCTTTTCGGATGCCTGGCCGCGTCGAAGATCTTTGCGGCATTCTCGATGCCGACGGTCTGGTCGAGAGGTGCGTGGAATATGAGAAGAGCCTTGCGAAGCGAGGAAATTTTCCCGGCAAGGTTCTGTTCCCGTACATCGTCCAGAAACTGTTTGCGGATCCGGAACTTCCGGCCGGCAAGCGTGACTTCGGCTTCGCCGCTCGTTTCGATCTTCGAGAGGTCCGCCTGGAAACTGCGAGTGACATGGTCGGCATCCGCCGGGGCGCCGATGGTCGCGACCGCCTTTGCTTCCGGCACGTCACCGGCCGCGGCAAGGACCGCGGCGCCGCCCAGGCTGTGTCCGATCAGGATGGCAGGCGCCTCGTATTCCTCACGCAGAAAGTTGACGGCGCACAGAAGGTCGGCAACGTTGGACGAGAAATTCGTGTTGGCGAACTCTCCGCCGCTCATTCCGAGCCCGGTGAAGTCGAAGCGGAGCACCCCTATGCCGCGCGCGGCAAGCGCCCCCGCGATGCGAGCGGCAGCGAAAATGTCCTTTGAGCAGGTGAAGCAATGGACGAAGACCGCATAGGCGCTCGCGGGTCCGACGGGAAGATCGAGCAGAGCGGCCAGCGGCTCTCCCTGCGAACCCGTGAAAGTCACCTTCGTCGAACGAACTGTCATTGTTCCCTCCCGTCGCGCAGGTACGAGTGTGCGTGAGCTTACCCCAGATGACGGAACCCGGCTCGCCTTTCACGCCGCGTTGTGGAACGCAGATGGAACTCGATCAGGGCAAATCCGGCGCCAATGCAGCAACAATAAGATTCGGAACGCCGCCTTCCCGGGCCCGTTGATACGACAAGGGTTGCGCGACCCCGCGCACCCAGATGGCACGAAGGAGAAATACCATGAAGCGGCTTTTCACGACGACCGCGCTGGTTGCCTCGATGGCTTTTGCGTCGGCGGCCTATGCGGCATCGGACGATATGCAGAATACGTCGAAAGAAGTGACGCCGGCGGAGCAGCAGGACACGCAGGCTGCGACCGAGACGCCGGAGGAACTTCTGACGGGATCTCTCAATGAAAGTGCGGACGTGCTCACCATCGACGGCGAGGCCGCCATCATGTCCGCAACGGCGATTTCCGCCCGCGACGTGATCGGCGCGAGCGTCGTCGGCCCGGACGGCGAGGAAGTCGGCGTCGTTGACGATCTGGCCCTGGCGGAGGACCGTTCCATCGAGCAGATCATCGTCGCCGACGGTGCCGTGTTCGGCTTTGGCGGCAAGGATGTCGCCATCGACTTTCAGGGAGCATCCATACCGCGCGACGACAACGACGCGCGCACCGTGCGGACTGGCCTGACGGCCCACGCGCTTGAGAGCGCTTCCCAGTTCAACAAGGCTCCGCTGCAAAACTCCGGCAATCTCA
>CAJXOU010000112.1 GCA_913057645.1 uncultured Rhodobiaceae bacterium
AGCGCATGGCTTGGGCTCTCCGAGCTTCATTCAACCGCGTTCGTCGCAAAACACAGTTGAATCCAAGCCATGCAACCCGTCCACCCATTCCTTAACCGGACAGCAGTGGGTCAAGCCCGGCAATGACGAATTAGAGAGGAAGAGCGGCGTCCTACGCCTCCACCATCTCGGCGCGCACCTTCTGGCGCAGGATGTCGATGGGTTTGAGTTTCCCGTCGGTCTTGAAGTGCCAGAAGGTCCAGCCGTTGCAGGCGTCGAGGCCCTGCACATGGGCGCCGATCTTGTGGATCGAGCCGGTGGCGTCGCGGCAGACGATGGAACCGTCGGCGCGGACGCGCGCGGCATGGCGCTTGCCGGGATCGGTGAGAACGGTGCCGGGTTCGATGAGCCCGCGCTCGACGAGAACGCCGAAGGGCACGCGCGGTTCGGCTTTCTTCGAGGTCGTAACTTTCAGGTCTTCGGCCGCGCCCGCATTCACCAGCCGGATGCGCTCGCGCGCGGCCTTGATGTAGCGCTGCTCGCGCTCGATGCCGATGAACTTGCGGCCGAGCTTCTTCGCAACGGCGCCCGTGGTGCCCGTGCCGCAGCAGGGATCGAGCACGACGTCGCCCGCATTGGTGGTCGCGAGCAGCACGCGGTGGAGAAGCGCTTCCGGCTTCTGCGTCGGATGCGCCTTGCCGCCACCGCCCTCCTTCAGGCGTTCGCCGCCAGTGCAGATCGGCAGCGTCCAGTCGGAGCGCATCTGAAGGTCGTCGTTCAGCGCCTTCATCGCGTCGTAGTTGAAGGTGTATTTCTTCTGGTCCGCATCGCGCACGGCCCAGATCAGCGTTTCATGCGCATTGGTGAAGCGCGTGCCGCGGAAATTCGGCATCGGGTTGGTCTTCCGCCAGACCACGTCGTTCATGATCCAGTAGCCGAGATCCTGCAGCGTCGCGCCGACGCGGAAGATGTTGTGATAGGAGCCGATCACCCAGATCGCGCCGGTGTCCTTCAACACGCGGCGCGCGGCGTTCATCCAGTTGCGGGTGAACTCGTCATAGACCTCAAAGCTCGCGAACTTGTCCCAGTCGTCGTTGACGGCATCGACCTTCGACTGGTCGGGACGGGTGAGGTCGCCGCCGAGCTGCAGGTTATAGGGCGGGTCCGCGAAGATCAGGTCGACGGACTTTTCGGGAAGCGCGTTCATCGCCTCGATGCAGTCGCCCTGGATGATGATTTCGGCCGGATTTTCTTTCTTGATTCCGGACTTTTCGCTGACGCGCCCCACTCGACCTACCCCTTGAGAATGACAAGGCGGCGATCATGAGTCAGCGGCGAATCGCGGTCAATAATTCTTTTGAATCAAGAGGTTAACGGATTCGACGGATACCATATCGAGTCCCTCGTCCGTGCCCGGACTCAAGATGTTGCGTATCGGGGCGAAGCTGCGGCGATGCGCCGGCGTCGCGCCGAGACGCGAAAGCGCATCGAGATGTTCCGGCGTGCCGTAGCCCATGTGGCGCTCGAAGCCGTAGCCGGGATGCGCCGCGGAGAGGTCGCGCATCAGCCGGTCGCGCGTGACCTTGGCGGCGATGGAGGCAGCGGCGATCGAAAGCGCGAGCGCGTCGCCGCCGATGACGGCGCGGGCGTCGCAGGAGAGACCGGGCGGGCAGCGGTTGCCGTCGATCAGCGCGATATGCGGCGCGCGCGGCAGCGAGGCGACGGCGCGCGTCATGGCGAGCATGGTGGCGTGGAGAATGTTGAGTTCGTCGATCTCCTCGACGCTGGCGATGCCGACGCCGATCTCGGCGCAGGATTCGAGTTGCGCGAGGAGGTCCTCGCGGCGGGCGGCGTCGAGCTTCTTGGAGTCGTTGAGGCCGTCCGGGCAGTTCGAGATGTCGATGATGACGGCGGCCGCGACCACCGGCCCGGCGAGCGGCCCCCGCCCGGCCTCGTCGACCCCGCAGACGAGACGCGAAGGCGCACCGGCCTGCGTCTCGAGCGCGTAATCCGGCAGCGCGACGACGGGCTTGTTCTTCTTCTGCTTTTTCGGGGCAGGCGGCATGGCCGGAGTGTGCCGCGAGTCAGGCAGGATGGCTAGGGCCGGGTTTGGCTTTGCCACGTGTCGTGAGGCCCATGGATTCCGGCTTTCGCCGGAATGACATTTTGTGTTTGAAGTGGCCAAAAAATCAGGTGTCACCCCGGCGAAAGCCGGGGTCCATGGGCCTATCGGTTCAGCGTATCCGTGAGATCGTTCCACTCGGGATTGGCGCCTTCGATCAATTCGATCTTCCAGTCGCGCTTCCATTCCTTGATTGCCTTCTCGCGGCGGATCGCCTGTTCGACGTCATCATGCGTTTCCGCATAGACGAGACGACGCACACCATAACGCTCGGTGAAGCGCGAGCCGGTTCCTTCGCTGTGTTCCCATACGCGACGGGCTATGTCGTTGGTCACACCGACATAGAGAGTACCGTTTCTTTGATTGGTGAGGATGTAGACGAAGTAGCTCATGCGTTTGCCGTTCCGCACATGGACCCCGGCTTTCGCCGGGGTGACACCTGTTTTTAAAAGTTCGCGTTCTCAAAGCAGTGCGAGCTGTTTGCCTCGGCCGGGGACCATGAACTGGGAGCAGTCGAGGGTGGTGCCTTCGCGGGAGCGGATATTGAGGCCGAGTTTCTTTGTCGCGAGTTCGAAGCGCCGCGCGATCTGCCAGGCGTAGGGGCCGGTGCCGGACTGGCGTTCGGCCCATTTGGCGTCGTAGTCCTTGCCGCCGCGCATCTGGCGGATGAGGGACATGACGTGGTTCGCCTTGTCGGGGACATGCTCGTGCAGCCATTCGACGAAGATGTCGCGGATTTCGAGCGGCAGGCGGAGGATGACGAAGTTCGCGTCTTCGGCGCCCGCATAGGCGACGCCGGTGAGGAGCTTCTCGATTTCCATGTCGTTCAAGGCCGGGATGACGGGCGCGATCATTGCGCCCGTGGGGATGCCGGCGTCCGACAGGAGTTTGATCGCCTCGATGCGGCGCGCGGGCGTCGAGGCGCGCGGCTCGAGCGCGCGGGCGAGCTTCGGATCGAGCGTCGTGACCGACAGCGCGACGCGGACGAGATTGCGTTTCGCGAGCGAGGAGAGAATGTCGATGTCGCGCACGATCCGCGCCGATTTCGTCAGGATCGTCACAGGGTGGTTGTAGGCCGACAGCACTTCGAGAAGGCTGCGCGTGATGCGGTAGTCCTGCTCGATCGGCTGATAGGGGTCGGTGTTGGTGCCCATGGCGATCGGCGCGACCTTGTAGCCGGGCTTCGCCAGTTCCTTTTCGAGCAGTTGCGCGGCGTTCGGCTTCGCGAACAGCTTGCTCTCGAAATCGAGCGCAGGCGACAGGCCCATATAGGCATGGGTCGGCCGCGCGAAGCAGTAGACGCAGCCATGCTCGCAGCCCCGATAGGCATTGATCGAGCGGTCGAAGGGAATGTCGGGCGAGGAATTGCGCGTGACGATGTGGCGCGCGGTCTCTTCCGTCACCTGCGTCTTGAGGGGAGGTACATCGTCGAGACTGTCCCAGCCATCGTCGACGAGCTCGCGCGATTGCGGCTCGTAGCGGCCGCTCCTGTTGGTCAGCGCGCCCCGGCCACGGCGGCCGCTCTCGGGCAGAAAAGGCTCGCGGACGCTCGGGGGTACGAGGGTGGCCCCGCGGGGGACGGGGCGTTGGTCCGGGAGCCCGTGGGACCGCTTGGCCGCGCGGTTGCCGACCGGGGAATCGGCATGTTGCGCGGGGTGGCCGGGGGGCACTGTTTCGCGACTCGTCGTCATGGGGACGAGTATAGCGAAACATGAGAACAGAACAAGAACATTGTCTCTTCACCCTCCCCCTGTGGGAGGGTCGAAATTTGCGAAGCGAATTTCGGGGAGGGGGATGCAGCGGTGACCTGTAACGAGGCGGCGGTGTTCGTCGCACCGCCGCGACCCCTCCCCAAACCGTCTTCGACGGTTTGACCCTCCCACAGGGGGAGGGTGGGAAAGATTGCAGGCGCTTTCTTCAGCGAAATCGGCGCTACCTTCATTTGGCTAAAACACGCGGATCGCTATGATGCGCGCCATGTTGAGCGTCGTCATTCCCACACTGAACGCCGAGGAAACACTGACCCGGACGCTGGCGCCGCTGGTGCCGGCGGCCGTGCGCGGGCTGGTGCAGGAAGTGATCGTGGTGGATGGCGGCTCGTCCGACCGCACGCTCGAAATCGTCGAGGCGGCGGGCGCGAAGCTCGTCACGGCGCCGAAGGGGCGGGGCACGCAGATGGCGGCGGGCGCGAAGGCGGCGCGCGGCAACTGGCTGCTCTTTCTTCATGGCGACACGGTGCTGGAACCCGGCTGGGTCGCCGAGGTCGAGAAATTCTTCGAGCAGATCGAGAGCGGGCGCTTCCGCGACCACGAGATGGCGGGCGCGTTCCGCTTCGCGCTCGACGATTTTTCCGGCTGGGCGAGGGCAATCGAGCGGATGGTGGCGCTGCGCTGCGCGCTGATGCGGCTGCCTTACGGCGACCAGGGGCTGCTGGTGAACAGGCGGCTCTATGACCGGGTAGGCGGCTTCCGCGAAATGCCGCTGATGGAGGATGTCGACCTCGTGCGGCGCATTCCGCGGCGCCGGCTCATCATGTTCCGGACGCTGGCGGTGACGAGCCCGGCGCGCTACCTCAAGGAAGGTTTCTTCGCCCGCTCGATGCGCAATCTCTTTTGTCTCACGCTTTATTATCTGCGCGTGCCGCCGAAATTGATCGCGAAGATGTACGGGTGAGTGGCATCTGGCCTTTCACCCTCCCCCTGTGGGAGGGTCAAACCGTCGAAGACGGTTTGGGGAGGGGTAGGGGAACAATCTGCGCATATTGCCTATAGCGCATTCGCTTTGGCGGAGCGGAGTCCCCCTCCCCGAAAAATTCTTCGCTCCGCTCGAATTTTATCGACCCTCCCACAGGGGGAGGGTGGGAAGAAAGGTCGAAGGTCTCTGCCGCATGTCCCTCGATCCGCAACTCGTCATCATGGCGAAGGCGCCGCTGATCGGCCGCGTGAAGACGCGGCTGGCGCGCGACATTGGCGGCGTGGAGGCGCTGCGCTTCTTCCGGGAGGCGGCGGCCTCGCTGGTCCGCCGCGTCGGGCGAGACCCGCGCTGGCGGACCGTGATCGCCGTGTCGCCGGATCGCGCGGTGCATGAGCCGGGCATCTGGCCGGCGGATATTCCGCGCATCGCGCAGGGCGGGGGCGATCTCGGCGCGCGCATGGGAAGCCTCTTCCGCGACCTGCCGCCGGGGCCCGTCGTGATTGTCGGCGCGGATATTCCGGGGATCGAAAGACGTCACATCGCGGCGGCGTTTGCGGCGCTCGGGCGGCACGATACGGTGCTCGGCCCGGCGGAAGATGGCGGCTACTGGCTTGTCGGCATGAGGCGGCGGCCGCGCGTCGCCGAAATTTTCGACGGCGTACGCTGGTCGAGCGAGCAGGCGATGGCGGACACGCTCGAAAACATCCGTAAACGGAAGATGAGCGTTGCGATGCTGGAAAGCCTCGCCGATATCGACGAGGGCAAGGACCTCGCAAGGTGGCGGAGGGGGGCATGAGCGACCTCGACCCTTTCAAAATATTCCTCGACCTGCAGCCTGGCCTGCCGCGCAACGGGCCGGGGAGCCGCGCGGCGACGGAAGCGGCTTTCGCGATGCTGCCGCCCCTGCCGGACAAGCCGGAGATCGCGGATCTCGGCTGCGGGCAGGGCGCTTCCGCCTTCGAACTGCTGCGGCTGACGAATGGCCGTGTCACGGCGGTCGACCTGTTCGAGCCGTTCCTCGAAAAGCTCGGGGAGCGGGCGGAAGACGAAGGGATCGGCGAGGACCGCCTCACCGTGACGCGCGGCGACATGGAGGCGCTGTCCTGCGAGGAGGCCGCGTTCGAGCTCATCTGGTGGGAAGGCGCGAGCTATCTGCTGGGTTTCGAGCATGGGCTCGAGGCGTGGCGGAAATTCCTGAAGCCGGGCGGTTTCGTCGCGGTTTCGGAATGCACCTGGCTCACCGCGACGCCGTCGGACGAGGCGCGGGCGTTCTGGGAGGCGGCCTATCCGACGATGGGAACGATCGCGTCGAACTGCGAGGCGGCGGTGCGTGCAGGGTTCGAAATCATCGGCACGCATGTGCTGAACGAAGACGACTGGTGGGCGGAGTACTATACGCCGATGCGCGCGCGGATCGCGGAGATGCGCGCAACATATGGCGAGGCGGCGGAAGAGGTGCTTGCGAACGAAGAGGCCGAGATCGCGCTCTTCGAGAACAATCCCGGCCAGTATTCATATGTGTTTTATGTGTTGCGGCGGAAGGGCTAAAGGGCCGGCGCCTTTCTGTTCTTCTTCCCACCCGCCCCTGGGGGCGGGTCGAAATTCGCGTTGCGAATTTCGGGGCGGGGGACGGCATGGGTGAGGACCCCCGCCCCGAAATTTGGGGCGCTGCGCTTTCCAAATTTCGACCCTCCCCGAGGGGAGGGTGGGCATCCGGCGCAGTGCCGTGTCTCCTTCCCGCATTCGCGGACGGGGCTCGCCCTCACCCCTTCGCGCGGAGCGCGTCGCGGATTTCCTCCAGCAGCACTTCCTGGCGTGGCGGTGCGGAAGGCGGCGGCGCCTCGCCCTTGGCGATACGGGCCTTCAGCGCGTTCATCTGCCGGATGACGAGGAAGAGCGCGAAGGCGACGATGGTGAATTGCAGGATCGCGTTGATGAACTTGCCATAGGCGAGAACGGCGATGCCGGCTTCCTTCGCCTCGGCGAGCGTCGCGGCCGTGGTGTCGCCATTGAGCGCGACGAAGTAGTTCGAGAAGTCGACGCCGCCGAGCATCACGCCGATGGGCGGCATGATGATGTCGTCGACGAGCGATTTCACGATGGTGGTGAAGGCGGCACCGATGATGATGCCGACCGCCATGTCGAGCACATTGCCCTTGAGGGCGAATTCCCTGAATTCCCTGAACATGCGTTTTTGACCTCTCTGCGCATCCGATTCCGGAAGGAAGGGAAATCGTACGCCTGCGGAGAAAAGCCACAACGGGAAAAACCGCCATTGCGCGTGTCAGCGCTGCTTGTGCTCTTCGAGGCGCGGCATGATCTCGACGAAATTGCAGGGCCGGTAGCGGTAGTCGAGCTGATGGACGAGGATCTCGTCCCAGCCGTCCTTGCAGGCGCCGGGCGAGCCCGGCAGCGCGAAGAGGAAGGTGCCGCCGGCGACGCCCGCTGTCGCGCGCGACTGGATGGTGGAGGTGCCGATCTTGTCGTAGCTGATGCGGTGGAAGAGCGCGGCGAAGCCCTCGATCTCCTTGTCGTAGACGGACTGGAAGGCTTCCGGCGTGACGTCGCGGCCGGTGAGGCCGGTGCCGCCGGTCGAGATCACGGCGTCGACCTCCTTGTCGCTGATCCATGCCTGCAGCGCGCCGCGGATATGGACGCGGTCGTCGGAAACGATGCGCCGCGCGGCGACCTTGTGGCCCGCCTTTTCGATTCGCTCGACGAGCACATCGCCGGACGTGTCGTCCTCGAAGGTGCGCGTGTCGGAAACGGTGAGGACGGCGATGTTGAGGGACACGAAGTCGCGCGTTTCGTCGATGCCGGGCATGGGGGCTGCCTTTCGCTCGGGGAAGGAAGGATCATATAGCGGAAAAAGCGGAGGGTGTCGCGACGGAAGGCCTGTCGCGTCCATATGGGTATCCGGTCTTGGCGAAGGAAGTGCGGACGGATCAGCGCGCCGGGTTCTCGTAGACGGGCCAGGTGCCGGCCGCGGACGCGTCGAGCGAGCCGACGGGCTGGCCGAGGCGTTCGCTGTAGATCCAGTAATTCGTGACGACGCGCTCGATATAGCCGCGCGTTTCGGCGGCGGGAATGCTCTCGATGAAGAGGAAGGGATCGCCCTTGAAGTCCATGCTGGCGAGCCAGCGCGAGAGATTGCCGGGGCCGCCATTATAGGCCGTCGTCAGCATGAAGAGATTGCCATAGGGCTCGCCCGAGCCCATCAGCTCGGTGAGATAGTCCTGGCCGAGCGTGAGGTTGAAGGTCGGATCGAGCAGCTTGTCGCGGTTGCCGCGCGCCAGCGAGCGGTCCTGCGTGATGTGGCTCGCGGTCGCCGGCATGATCTGCATGAGGCCGCGCGCGCCCGCCCATGAGGTCGCGTCGGGCTGGAACTTGCTCTCCTGGCGCATGAAGGCGAGGAGGAGCGCCCGGTCGACCTTGTAGCCCGTGCTCGGCTTGTAGGCGGGAACGGGAAAGAGGCCGGCATTGAGCGCGATGCGTCCGCCCCGTGTTCCCATGGCCGGGAGATGCGCGGCATTCGCGACCTGCAGTTCGACGGCGGGAAGATCGTAGGCGGTGGCGAGCGCGATCAGCGCCTGGTCGAGCGAGGGATCGACGAGGGCGTGGGCGCGCAGGAGTTCCTCTCGCGCCATGTTGCGCTTGCCGACCTGCATCAGCGCGACGGCGCGCGCGACCGCTTCCGTTTCGGTGAGCGCGCGGAAGGAGGCCTCGTCGAGACGGGGCTCGATCCAGTCGATCTTCAGTTCGCGGCCGAGCTGGCGGGTCGCGAGAATGCCGTAGAAGGTCGCGCCGGTATCGGCGGCAAGCTCCAGAAGCGGCGCGACTTTTTCGGGCTTGCCGTCGGCGAGATAGGCGCGCGCGGCCCAGAAGCCGCCCGCCGATTTCGACCAGAGCGTGACGCGCGGCGCCGTCGCCAGCCGTTCGAAATGCCGCGCGGCGGTCGCGTAGTTTTCCATGCGCCATGAGGCGAGGCCCGCATACCAGTCCGCCAGCGGCACGTCGCGCGCATGGGAAGACAGGATTTCGGCGGCGAGCCGGTAGGCCTTCTCGTCCTCGCCTTCGAGGAAATAGGAGGCGACGACGCGCTCGCGCACCTTGTCGAATTCGAGGCTCGTCAGCGCATTGCGGATGTTCTTGCGGCGCAGATAGCCCTCGGTATTGCTGGCGCTGTCGCTGCGGAGCATGCGCCGGATATCGCCGTCGATCTCGCGGAAGCGCGACGACGGCGTCTCGATCTCGCCGTCATCGACCGCATAGGCCGCATGGACGGGCTGGCGCCAGCGGCGCGGCTCGGGCCTTGCCGGGTAGGCGGCGCTGCCGCGCTTGCGCAGCGCGAGCTTGTAGATATCGGCGGCGCCCGGCTGGTCATTATATTTGGCGAGCCAGTCCTTCAGTTCCGCATAACGGGTGGTGTAGTGCGGCCCCATATATTTGATGTGGAGCGCGTAGCCCATCAGCCGCTTGTCGCGCAGCCCGGCGGCAAGCCTGTCCGCTTCCGCGAAACGCCCGCGCTCCATCGCAACGAAGAGCTGGCGATAGGTCTCGCGGTCGGCGCCGTTCAGGATTTCCGGGCTCCAGATGCGCGTCGGCAACTGGCCGCTCGCCTCGGCGACGAGCATTTCGGCTCTTGCGGCTGGAGATGCGGTGAGGAAGAGCGCAGCGCCGAGCGCTGCCGCACAGAAAAATCGTCCCGCCGCGCGTGCGACGGGGAGATATGAAGCCCCCCGGATCATGCCCCCATCTTAGCGGGCGGAACCGGGCTCACAAGCCCGCACAGGCTGAATTGTGCCGGAATGGGGCAGAAACGAAAGGAATGGTTAACCTTCGAGCTTCGCCTTGAGCGAGAGGAGGTCGCGCCAGGCGAGGCGCTTCTGGGCGGGCTGGCGCAGCAGATAGGCCGGGTGCAGCGTCGGCAGCGCCGGAAATTCCTTGTCGCCCGCGCGGACGCTCGCCCATTTGCCGCGAAGCCGCATGATGCCGGTGTCGGTGCGCAGCATCTGCTTCGCGGAGACGCCGCCGAGAAGCACCAGCATCTCCGGGTGCACGAGTTCGTCATGCCGCTTGAGGAAGGGCATGCAGACGGCATGTTCGGCGGGCGTCGGCGTGCGGTTGCCGGGCGGGCGCCAGGGCAGCGTGTTGATGATGTAGACGGAGGTGCGGTCGAGCCCGATCGCGGCGAGCATGCGGTCGAGAAGCTGGCCCGCGCGGCCGACGAAGGGAAGCCCCTGAAGGTCCTCGTCGCGGCCCGGCGCTTCCCCGATCAGCATCAGGCGCGCTTCCGGATTGCCATCGGCGAAGACGAGATTCTTCGCGGTGTAGCGAAGCGGGCAGCCCTCGAAACCGGCGAGCGCGTCCTTGAGCTCGGCAAGCGTGGTGCAGCGCGCGGCGACGGCGCGCGCGGTCTCGGCTGGCTGTCCCTCCGCCACCCCAAACGACGCCCGCTCGTCCGCCCGCACCCCCGGCCCCGCGTGACCCCCCCCCCACCTCGTGGCGGGGCGGCACGCCCGCGCGACATCGGACGCTCCCGCGCGCTGCGCCGTCGCAGCCCGCGCGCTCCACGGCAGCAGCCTGCCGCCCGACTACACACACGCTACGA
>CAJXOU010000113.1 GCA_913057645.1 uncultured Rhodobiaceae bacterium
ATCCGCCTGCGTGAAAGCCGGCGGATCGAACCAGTCGGTCGTCACGTCGTTGATGGCCGGCAGATAGGCGAGATGGGACACGCGCCAGGCCGGCCAGGCAAGCACCAGCAAGGCAAGGACGACGCCGACCAAGGCCTGGGCAGTACCGCGAAATCCGCGCGTCCAGATTACCGCGAAGGCGCCGAACCCCAGCACCAGCGCAATCAGCGCCAGCGCGAGAGCGACGCCGAACAAAACCAGTCCGGCGATCGTCTCGAGGCCGACGAACCGGTGCAGAAGCGTCGTCAGGACAGCAACCGGGACGGCGAATATACCGAGCCGGCGGCTCCAGCGTGCCTGTCGCGACCAGCGTTCGGTGTATCTCGCCGTCAAACCTTCCGCCTATTCAGCAGCGTCTGAGGTCGGCAGGCGATAGTCCTTGAACTGATCGCGAAGCGTTATCTTCTGGATCTTGCCGGTTGCCGTGTGCGGTATCTCGTCGACGAAGGCCACGTCGTCAGGCATCCACCACTTGGCGATCTTTCCGTCCATGTAGGCCAGAATGTCTTCCTTGGTCGGGCTGGTATCGGGCTTGCGGATAATGACCAGGAGCGGCCGCTCGTCCCACTTGGGATGATGGATGCCGATCACCGCGGCTTCGGCCACATCGGGGTGTCCGACCGCCAGGTTTTCCAGTTCGATCGAGGATATCCACTCGCCGCCCGACTTGATGACGTCCTTGGCCCGATCGGTGATGTTCATGTAGCCGTGCTGATCGATGGTGGCCACGTCGCCGGTATCGAAGTAGCCGTCCTTGTCGAGTATTTCTCCACCCTCGCCCTTGAAATAGGACCGCGAAACGCCCGGACCGCGGACCTTAAGCCGGCCGAAGGTCTTGCCGTCCCAGGGCAGATCGTTGTCGTCATCGTCGGTTATCTTCATCTCGACCGTGAAGGGCGCATAGCCCTGCGTGGCCTGGAGGTCGAGCCTAGCCTGCAGGTCGAGATCCCTGTTTTCCGGCTTCATCGCGCAGGTTGACCCGATCGGGCTCATCTCGGTCATGCCCCAGGCGTGCATGACCTGGACGCCGTAGTTGACCTCGAATTGTTCGATCATGCTGCGCGGGCAGGCCGACCCGCCGATCGCCTGGAAGCACCCCGCCGAGTCGGCCCCCGCGAACTCGCCGCCATCGCGGGCGCGATCCTCGCCGCCCGCTACCAGCGCATCCCGGTCCTGCTCGATGGTTTCGTCACCTGCGCCGCCGCAGCCGTCCTCTGGAAGCTCGAACCCTCAACGCTCGACCACTGCCTTGCCGCCCATGCCTCGGACGCCGCCCATGCCCGCCTGCTGAGCACCCTCGGCAAGCAGCCGCTCCTCGAAACCGCGCTTTCGCTTGAAGACGGAACCGGCGCCGCTCTTGCCCTCGGCACGGTGAAATCCGCACTTGCCGTCCACAGCGGTACGGTGACGCGGGATCAGCTGTAGACGGGGTCTTCTCCGTTCATGGATGCACAGCGCCCCGTTCGCCCCTTACGAGTCGGCGCGCTTGCAACAGGGGGCGTTGCGACTATTATCACCGCCAAAACAAGGCTATGGACGCGGGATCGGCGGGGTTGCCCGTTCGGGGCGGTACCGGGCCAGTGCAAACGATAATCCGGCATGTCGGCGCGGAGGCGGAAGCCCGCCCGCGCGGCTGCCGTTATGGAGGTTGACCCATGGATATGCGCTTTTCCCCCGAAGAGCTCGCCTTCCGCGACGAGGTTCGCGAGTTCATTGCCAACAATTATCCGCACGAGCTCAAGGGCGCGCGCCGCGGCGAGATGTCGAAGGAAGACATCCTCAAGTGGCACCGCGTCCTCTACAAGAAGGGCTGGGTCGTCCCGCACTGGCCGGTCGAGTATGGCGGCACGGGCTGGACCATCACGCAGCGCTACATCTGGAACGAGGAGAACGCGCGCGCCGAGACGACGCCGCTGCTTCCCTTCGGCCTCTCGATGGTCGGCCCCGTGATCTACACCTTCGGCAATGAAGAGCAGAAGAAGCGCTTCCTGCCGGGCATCCTGTCCGGTGACGACTGGTGGTGTCAGGGCTACTCCGAGCCGGGCTCCGGGTCGGATCTTGCGAGCCTCCGCACGAAGGCCGTCCGTGAGGGCGATCACTACATCGTCAACGGCTCCAAGACCTGGACGACACTCGCCCAGCACGCCGACTGGATGTTCTGCCTCGTCCGCACCGATCCGGACGCGAAGCAGCAGGAAGGCATTTCCTTCCTCCTCATCGACATGAAGACGCCGGGCATCACGGTCCGCCCGATCATCACGATGGACGGCTCGCATGAGGTCAACGAGGTCTTCCTCGAAGACGTGAAGGTGCCCGCCGAAAACCTCATCGGCGAAGAGAACAAGGGCTGGACCTACGCCAAGTTCCTGCTCGGCAACGAACGCTCCGGCATCGCCGGCGTCGCCCGTTCAAAGAAGGCGATCGAACGCTTGAAGAAGATCGCGGGCGCCGAACTTGTTGACGGCACGCCGCTCATGAAGACGGGCGAGTTCTCGCGCAAGGTCGCGGAAGTCGAGATCGATCTCTCCGCCCTCGAAGTGACGGAGCTGCGCACGCTTGCCGCCGAGAGCAAGGGCAGGGGTCCGGGCCCCGAAGCCTCGATCCTCAAGATCAAGGGCACCGAGATCCAGCAGCGCATCACCGAACTCGCCGTCGAGGCCGTCGGCAACTATGCGCTGGTCGAGGCGCCGCGCCTCGAAACGACCGGCAACGAATTCGTGCCCGGCCCCGAAGGGTCGCAGGGAACCGCGCAGGACTACTTCAACATGCGCAAGACCTCGATCTATGGCGGCTCGAACGAGATTCAGCACAACATCATCGCAAAAATGGTGCTGGGGCTTTAAACCCACGCCCAGGAAACACCAAGGGGAAGGTCAGAGATGGATTTTTCGTTCACCGAAGAGCAGACGTTGCTCCGCAACACCGTGCAGAGCCTGCTCCAGGACAAGTATGACTTCGAGACGCGCCGCAAGGTCTCGAAGACCGCCGAGGGCTGGCGTCCGGAAATCTGGGCGCAGTTCGCCGAACTCGGCCTGCTCGCCGCCCCCTTCTCCGAAGAGATGGGCGGACTCGGTGGCGGTGCCATCGAGAACATGATCATCATGGAAGAGTTCGGCCGCCATCTCGTGGTGGAGCCTTACGTCGAGACCGTCGTGATCGCGGGCGGTTTCCTCCGCGATGGCGGCTCGGCCGCGCAGCAGGAAGCGCACATCCCCGGCATCATCGGCGGTGAAACGGTCTGGGCCTTCGCCTATGCCGAACCGCAGGGCCGCTACAACCTCGCCGATCTCACGACGACGGCGAAGAAGGATGGCTCGGGCTACACGATCAACGGCTACAAGGCCGTGGTGCTGGGCGCGCCCTGGGCGCAGAAGCTCATCGTGACGGCGCGCACCTCCGGCGGTCAGCGCGACCGTGACGGCGTCTCCGTCTTCATCGTCGACAAGTCGGCGGCGGGCGTCTCGACCCGCGACTACCCGACGGTCGATGGCCGCCGCGCCTCGGAAATCACCTTCGAGAACGTGAAGGTCGATGGCGACGCGCTCATCGGCGCGGAAGGCAAGGGCCTGCCCCTCGTCGAGAAGATCACCGATCAGGCGATCGCCGCTCTCTCGGCGGAAGCCACGGGCTGCATGAAGGAACTCAACACCGCGACCGTCGAATACTGCAAGACGCGCAAGCAGTTCGGCGTGCCGATCGGCAAGTTCCAGGTGCTGCAGCACCGCATGGTCGACATGTTCATGGCCTATGAGCAGTCCGTCTCCATGACCTACATGGTGAACCTCAAGCTCGAAGAGAGCGATGCGGAGCGCACCCGGGCCGCCGCCGGCGCCAAGGTGCAGATCGGCAAGGCCGGCCGTTATGTCGGCCAGCAGGCCGTGCAGCTTCACGGCGGCATGGGCATGACCGACGAACTCAATGTCGGCCATTACTTCAAGCGCCTGACGATGATCGACACCCAGTTCGGCAACATCGACTACCAACTCAAGCGTTACTCCGAAGCCGCGTAACCGGCTCCCGGCAACGAACACGGAAAGGCCGCTCCCCGGAGCGGCCTTTTTCTTTTCGCGTTTTGACCTCTCTTGTCCCCGCTTCTACGCTTTGAGCCAACAATGGAAGCGGGAGGAACGGATGAGCGAACACATCCTGATAGCGGGCGCGACGGGTCTCGTCGGCTTCGCCGCGATGAAGCATTTCGCCGGAAAGGGATACAAGGTCACGGCGCTTTCCCGCCGCAAGCCCTTTGAAACTTTCGGTGCAACGCATATCCCGCTCGACCTGACGGACCGCGATGCCTGTGCCGAAGTCGTGAGCGGCATGGGCGACGTCACGCGTCTCGTCTTTGCCGCGCTCTACGAGAAGCCGGGCCTCGTCGCGGGCTGGCTCGAGGCCGACCAGATCGACACCAACCGGCGCATGCTCGAGAATCTGTTCGATCCGCTGGAGAAGGCGGCGAAGGGTCTGCGGCACGTCTCCCTCCTTCAGGGCACCAAGGCCTATGGCGCCCATGTCCGCCCGCTCGCCGTGCCCGTGCGCGAGAACCGCGACGAAATGAAGGAACAGCCGAACTTCTACTGGGAGCAGGAGGACTATATCCGCGCGAAGCAGCAGGGCAGGGACTGGCGCTGGACCATCTTCCGGCCGCAGATCATCTTCGGCTTTTCGCTCGGCGCGGCGATGAATCTGATCCCGGCCATCGGCGTCTATGGCGCGCTGTTGAAGGAAGAGGGCAAGCCGCTCGCTTATCCGGGCGGCCGCGCTTCCGTTCTGGAAGCCGTCGATGTGGACCTGCTCGCCGGTGCCATCGCCTGGGCAGGCGCACGGCGGGACGCCGGGAACGAAATCTTCAACGTGACGAATGGCGATGTCTTCGTCTGGCGGAACGTCTGGCCCGCCATTGCCGATGCGCTCGGCATGGAGGCAGGTCCGGATACGCCGCTCTCCCTCGGTGCCGAAATGCCGAAACACGCTGCGGCATGGGATGCGATCCGGAAGAAATACGATCTCGCCGCGCCGGACATCGCCTCCTTCGTCGGCGAGTCCTTTCACTATGCGGACTTCACCATGGCCTATGGTGCGGAACGCGAGACGCCCGCCGCCATCGTCTCGACGATTGCATTGAGACAAGCGGGGTTCTGCGAGGTGATCGACACGGAAGAAATGTTCAGGAAATGGTTCCGGCTCTTTCAGGAAAAGAGACTGTTGCCGCCGGTCTGACGAACGATCAGGCGCGTTTCGCCATTGCGGGCCGCGCGCGCAGCCGCTGCGGCGGCAGCACGCATTCGGCCTGGGTGCCCTGGCCGACCGTGCTCTTGAGTTCGAAGCGGCCGCCATGAACGGCGAGCAGGCCCTTCACGATCGAAAGGCCGAGCCCCGAGCCCTTGCCGGGCTGTGCGAGGCCGGATGCGCCTTGCGTGAAGGCGTGCAGCACTTTCTCGATCTCCGATTCCGCAATGCCGGGTCCGTTGTCGTGAATACCGAAGCGAAGTCCTCCGTCCGCTTCCATGCGGGCGAACATCAGCACTTCGGAGCCGGGCGGCGAGAATTTCACCGCATTGGTAAGCAGGTTGATCCAGGTCTGCCGCAGCGCCCGCGCATCGCCGAAGACGATCGGAAGGTCGTCCCCGAAATTGGCCACGATGGTGACGCGCTGCGCCTGTGCCCGGATTTCGACGATACGGCGGCAATCCTCGGCGAGCTGCACGAGGTCCACTTCCTCTTCGGTGATCTGGAAGCGGCCCGCTTCGATCCGCGACAGGTCCAGCACGTCGTTGATCAGGCCAAGAAGATGCTGTCCCGAACGGTTGATGTCGTGCGCATATTCCTTGTAGGTCGGCACCGAGTGCTTGCCGAAGATTTCCGACGCCATCACTTCCGAGAAGCCGATGATGGCATTCAAAGGCGTGCGGAGTTCGTGGCTCATGTTTGCGAGAAAGTGCGACTTGGCGCGGTTCGCTTCCTCGGCGCGCGCACGGGCGGCATCCGATTCGCGCTTCGCCTTGAAAAGCTGCTCGATGAGGCCCGACTTGTCCTCCCTGAGCGTGATCGAATGCAGCATGATGCCATTGAGCCGCGCGGTGAGCTGCGCGAGCAGCACCGTGAACATGACGAGCACGGCGGCAAGCGAAACATGAAGCAGGTCGCCATGGTTCACGAGTCGAACCACGATCACCCCGACAATAGGGACCGTCGAGGCGTAGAAGGAGGGCATATAACAGGCGGTGATCAGCGCAAGCGGCGCAAGCACCAGCGCCAACGCCGTCAGCACGAAGGATTGCAGCAACGCGTCTCCCGGCACCCAGAGAAAGATGGCCGTCGAGGAGATGCTGAAGGCAAAGAGAAAGGCTGTTGCGGCGAAGCGGCGCTCCCATTCGCGAATATTGTCGGCAGTCGGACGCGTCGCGACGAACTCGAGCATCGTTTTGCGATTGACCCAGTTCGCAAGCACGACCAATACGACGGGAACAACGAGCCAGTACCAGGCAATATATTGAGCGAAGCAGGCGACGTAAGGCACCATCAGCAGCGGAAACGCGTAGGGGATCGGCAGCTTCTGACTTTCCACCAGCATCCGCATCTGTTCGAGGCGTGTATCCGCCGGCAGCGGTTCGCCGTTCGCCGCCCTGGGGATGAAGGTCGATATCCAGCTCGGGCGTGCGCCATCCGCCTCGGCGGGTTCGCCGTTTCTGGCGTGCGAAGCTGGCTGGCGCGGCGCGTTGTTTCCCTGCCGCATGTCACCCACTGTCATGGATCGCCCTTCCGCCGCCGAACGCCGCCCGGGCGGCCCTTGCGCCATGGCGGGTTTCGACGGGGACCAGAGTCGGCGAAAAGTCTTAATAAGGTTTTCCGAGACATGGTTAAGGCCTCATAATCCGTCCGGCACCTGCCGGTTTCCGGCCAATGAAACGGCCCGTTTTGGGGCACAAGAAAAAATGCACAACAGAGAGGCACCTGAGGCATGAGTGATCCGCTGATTTTCGAGAAAGACGGTCCGGTCGTGACCCTCACGATCAACCGGCCGGAGAGCCGCAATCCGCTTGGCGCGCCGGAGGACGCGGAAAACTTCTCCGCCGCTGCCGCCCGCATCAATGCCGACCGCGAGGTCCGCTGCGTCATCCTCACGGGCGCCGGCAAGGCTTTCTCGGCAGGTGGCAATGTGAAGGCGATGCGTGAGGGTGGCGACGGCTTCGGCGGTCCCGGCGTCCATATCCGCGAGCGCTACCGCAACGGCATTCACCGCATCGTGAAATCGGTCTGGGGGATCGAAGTGCCTGTGGTGGCCGCCGTGAACGGCCCTGCCATCGGCCTCGGCAATGATGTCGCCTGCCTCGCCGACACGCGGATCGCGGCGGACAGCGCCATATTCGGCGCGACCTTCCTGAAGATCGGCCTCGTGCCCGGCGATGGCGGGGCCTGGCTTCTGCCCCGCATCATCGGCATGGCGCGCGCCTCCGAGCTTCTCTACACCGGCGACACGATCGACGCCGCCACGGCAAGGGACTGGGGCCTCGTCTCGGAAGTGGTTCCGGCGGGCGAACTGATGGACAGGGCCAGGGCAATCGCTGCGAAGATCTGCAATCAGGCGCCGGACGTGCTGCGCATGACGAAGCAGCTTCTCCGCCGGGGCATGCTCACGGATTTCGACAACATCATGGAATTGTCGGCTTCCATGCAGGCGCTCGCCCACCATACGAGCGACCACAAGGAAGCTCTCGACGCCTTCTTCGAAAAGCGGGCGCCGAACTACAAGGGAGCCTGAGCACCGTTCGAAAATGAACGGCGGGCTCGCTGGCCGCGAACAGCCTGCGGCGCTCCGCGCATTGAAGCAGGGGGGCTTTGCCCCTAAAGTCCCCCGCAAATGAAGAACGGGCCGTGGGCCCAGACAAGATGGGAGCGAAACATGAGTGTCATCGGCGTTGTGGCGACCCTTCCGGTCCAGCCGGGCAAGGAAGCGGAATTCGAGAAGGTCTTCGGCGATCTGCGCTCGAAGGTGAAGGCGAACGAGAAGGGTTGCCTCCAGTACGACTTCTTCAAGTCGAAGTCCGAGCCCTCCACCTATGTCGTGATGGAGCAGTATGCCTCGCAGGCCGACCTCGATGCACATGGCAAGACGGAGTATTTCCGTGCAGCGGGCCCTGCGCTGGGCGCCGTGCTCGGCGGTGCGCCCTCGCTCCAGTTCCTCGACAAGGTCGAGTAATCCAGAACGGAAAGACGAAAATGGATCTCGCATTCAGCAAGGAAGACGAAGCTTTCCGCAAGGAAGTCCGTCAGTTCATCGACGAGTGTTACACGCCCGAGATGCGCCGCCTCCATGCGCGCTCGAAGCATGGCTACATCACGAAGGAAGCCCATGTGCAGTGGCAGAAGTCGCTCGCGAAAAAGGGCTGGCTCGCACCCAACTGGCCGGAAGAATACGGCGGACCGGGTTTCACGCAGTCCCAGAAGTACATCTTCAACGTCGAGATGAGCCGCGCCGGCGTCCCGCACACCATTCCCTTCGGCCCGACGATGGTGGCGCCCGTCATCATGAAGTTCGGCACCGCGGAACAGAAGAAGCGTTTCCTGCCGGATATTCTCGAAACCAACGTTCTCTGGTGTCAGGGCTATTCAGAGCCGGGTTCGGGATCGGACCTTGCCTCGCTGAAGACGAAGGCCGAAGACAAGGGCGACCATTTTCTCGTCAACGGCTCGAAGATCTGGACATCCGTCGCGCAGTGGGCGGACTGGATTTTCTGTCTCGTGCGCACCTCGAACGAAGGCAAGCCGCAGGAGGGCATCTCCTTCCTTCTGATCGACATGAAGACGCCGGGCATCACGGTGGATCCGATCATCTGCCTCGACAGCACGCCTGCGCCGAACCAGGAGGTCAATCAGGTCTTCTTCGAAGATGTGAAGGTCCCGAAGGAAAACCTTATCGGCGAAGTGAACAAGGGCTGGACCTACGCCAAGTACCTGCTCGAATTCGAGCGCGGCAATCCCTATTCGCCGGGCCTTTACAGCTCGCTGCACGAAGTGCGCGAGATGGCGAAGGAAATCGAGGTCGAAGGCAGGCCGCTTGCCGACGATCCCGGCTTCAAGGCGCGGTGCGCCGATATCGAAAGCCAGATCACGGCGATGGAGTTCACGGAGCTGCGCATCTTCTCCGCACTCTCCATCGGCGGCAATGTCGGTCCTGAAAGCTCGATGCTGAAATGCCGCGGCACGGAGCTGCAGCAGGAAGTCTCGCAGTTGATGGTCGAGGTTCTTGGCGACTACGCGGCCCCCACCATCGAGAACGGTCTTGCGGACACCAACGAGCCGGAAGTCGGCCCCGAAGGTGCCTTCACCGCTGCGCCTTACTACTTCTCGGCGCGCAAGACGTCGATCTTTGCCGGATCGAACGAGATCCAGCGCAACATCATGGCAAAGGCCGTGCTCGGCCTTTGAGCGCCGCCGTGAAAATCCTGATCGAACGGGCGAGCGCCGGAGACATTCCGGCGCTCGCTCGCGTTTGGCATGACGCCTGGCATGCCGGTCACGCGCATCTCGATCCTGAAATCGTCATGGGCCGTCCGTTCGCCTTTTTCGAGGCGCGCATGGGCTCGGCCATCGACCGCATGGCGGTCGCTCGTGCCGAGGGAAACGTTGTCGGTTTCTCCGGCTGGGAAGGCGACGGCATCGGGCAGGTCTTCGTCCTGCCGGCATGGCACGGGCGTGGCGTCGCCGCGCCGCTCCTTCAGGCCGCCGAAGATACCTTGAAAGAGCAGGGCCATGCGCTCATCTGGCTGCAATGCCGCATCGGCAACGACCGGGCGCGGGCGTTCTACGAAAAGCACGGCTGGTATGTCGCCCGCGAGGTGCAGGCCGATATCGGCACCGTCTCGGGCCGCGAGCCGATCATGGTCTGGCAGATGGAAAAGCGGCTTGCCGGTTAGTCCGCCGGAAGTCTGGGCCGCCTCGGACGGCCATAGGCCTGCGTGATCCGGTCGAACACGATCGCGAGCGCGACGATGGCGATGCCCGCCACGAGCCCACGTCCGACATCGAGCCGCTGGATGCCGAGCAGCACTTCCTCGCCGAGCCCGCGCGCGCCGATCATCGCGGCGATCACGACCATCGACAGCGCCCTCATCGTCGTCTGGTTGATGCCCCGCATGATGCTGGGCAGCGCGAGCGGCCGCTTGATGTCGAGCAGCTGCCGTGTGGGATCGGCGCCGTGTACGGCC
>CAJXOU010000114.1 GCA_913057645.1 uncultured Rhodobiaceae bacterium
AGGAGTCAACGCAACGACGGGTGGGCGATGAGGCGGGAGGGACGGGTCAGGAAGCGGACGGCGGCGGGTGGAGGGAGTGGCGCGGCACAGGGAGGGCAGGGCAGGCGAGTTCAACCGAGATCG
Source organism: uncultured Rhodobiaceae bacterium (assembly GCA_913057645.1). Taxonomy (GTDB): domain Bacteria; phylum Pseudomonadota; class Alphaproteobacteria; order Parvibaculales; family Parvibaculaceae; genus Parvibaculum. The sequence goes on from CAJXOU010000114.1 coordinate 124, forward strand.
GCGAGCGCGCGTGCGCGAGGGCGGAAGGCGCGGGCGCCAGCGGGAAGGACAGTACGGCGGAAGGCGGCGTGTCGAGCGCCGTCGGCGAGAACGCCTATGCCGAAGGCGAAAATTCCATCGCCATCGGCAGCGATTACGACGATGACGATACGGGCGCCCATGCATCGGGCCTCAACGCCATCGCGCTCGGCAGCGACAGCGTGTCGGGCGGCGAGGGCTCGATCGCGCTCGGCTGGAATTCCGAGGCGACGGAGGACGGCAGCGTCGCGATCGGCGAGGGCGCGTCCTCCACGGGGACCGACGCCATCGCCATCGGCACCGGCGCCGTCGCGACGGGATCGATCGCGATGGGCGCGGGCAGCACGGCGTCGGGCGGCGGCGCGGCCTTCGGCGACAACACCACCGCGACCGGCGGCGGCAGCGCCGCCTTCGGCGAGAATGCGACGGCGACGGCCTCGCTGTCGGCTGCCGTGGGACCGAACGCGGACGCGACGGGCTTTGCCTCCTATGCGGGCGGCTATGCCGCGAGCGCGAGCGGCTCGAGCTCCGTTTCCATCGGCGCGGAATCCCATGCGAGCCTCGACGGCGGCGTCGCGCTCGGCGGCGGGGCCGGGTCGGACGGGCTGCAGGCGGTTGCGATCGGCGAACTCTCCAGCGCGGACGGCGCGAACAGCGTGTCGCTCGGCGCGAACTCCACGGCGAGCGCGGCGAACAGCACGGTGCTGGGCGATGGCGGCACGGCAAGCGCGGCGAACAGCGTCGCGCTCGGCGCGGGATCGGTCGCCGACGAGGAAGACACGGTGTCGCTCGGGTCCGCCGGCAATACGCGGCGGATCACCCATGTGACGGCGGGCGTGGCGCCGACCGACGGCGTCAATGTCAGCCAGTTGCGCGGCGTCTATACGAGCCTCAGCAACGACATCGACACGACGCAGGAAGGCGTTGCGATGGCGTTCGCGATGTCGGGCACGTCGGGGCTCGCGAAGCACGAGACGTTCGCGCTGTCGGGCGGCGTCGGCACGTTCGAGGGGCATCAGGGCGCGGCGCTGGGCGCGGCGATGCGGCTCGACGAGAACTGGTCGCTCAATGCGGGGGTGGCCGCCGGCATGCAGGAAGGCACGGTCGGCGGGCGCGTCGGCTTCCGCTACGCCTGGTAAGCCCGCGGAAAAGCGCGACATAGCGCCGATTTAGCATTTTGTTGAGGGAAATATGCGCTGATGGCGGGCGTTCGGGAGACTTCGGCCATGCGACTGTTTGCAATCTCGGTGGGACTACTGATCGCGCTGATCTGCGCGTTCTTTCTCGGCGCGTACCTGCTCGGCGGCTCGCTGGGCGGGCCGAAATTCCCGTCGCTCACCTTCGGGCAAGGCGCTTCGGCGCCTGTGTCCGCATCGGGGCCTGCCTCGGGGCCTGCCGTCATCGAGCGCGCCGCCGCGCCGCAGCCGGCGCCGAAAAAGCCGGTCTTCCCGCATATGGAGCTGCAGGCGCAATATGCCGGGCCCTTCGCCGATACGCTGATCCAGCGCTGGCGCGATCCGATCGACGGGCGCGTCTGCTACATCTACCTGCCCGCCAATGTGAAGCATGCACCACTCGACAAGCCCGGCGGCTTCTTCGACTACGGCGCGAACTCCATCGGCAGCATCAGCTGCGGCGCGCCCGGTCCCGGGCTCAAGCCCGCGCCCCAGGGCCGGTAAGGCGCGTCCGCTTACCTCCGACGTAATTGCCGCGCTGACGCCGGGCGCGGAAGATGGTTCCCATGGATCGACAAACTTCGGGAGCCTTTCATGTCCGCGCGCCTTCTCGTTCTTCTTGCCGTCATTCTCGCCTTCGGGGCGCTCAGCGCCATGGCGCTGATGGAGGCCGGTTATCTCGGCATCTTCGCGCAGCATTTCGAGACCTATGCCGGCATGCAGGTGCTGACCGATCTCGTCATCGTCTGCGTTCTCGCCATCGTCTGGATGGTGAACGACGCGAAGACGAGCGGCGTCACGCCCTGGCCCTTCGTGGTGCTGACGCTTGCCGCCGGGGCCTTCGGGCCGCTGTTCTATCTCGTGGCGCGGGAGATCAAATCCCGCGCGGCCGCGTGAGGGAGGGGGCGATGAGCAAGGCCATGACGCCCGCCGAAACCGTGAAGCGGTTTCTCGACATCATGATGGCGAAGGATTACGAGCGGGGGCTTGCGCTCGTTGCCGCCGATGTCGAATACGACAATGTGCCGATGGGCAAGGTGGAGGGACCGGAGGGCATCCGCGCGGTGCTCGAGCCCTTTTTCGGGCCGACCATCACCAACGAGTACAAGGTGCTGCGCGAGGTCTCGGACGGGGCGACGGTCATTCTCGAACGGCTCGACCGGCATCTCCTCGAAAGCGGTTGGGTGGAACTGCCCGTGACCGGCATCTTCGAGGTGCGCGAGGGAAAGATCGCGCTGTGGCGCGACTATTTCGACCTGCCGACGATCATGAGCAAGTGGCCGGCGGCGGCTAGTTCCGCGCTCTAGTTTTTCTGGCGCCGTTTTCGCGGTTCGTCGACGAAGACCATCATGATGACGGCGGCGGCGAGGACGGCGATCGAGAGCGAGAAGAGGGCGGTGAAGGAGATGCCGCGCGCGATGAAGCCGCCGAGCAGCGGGCCCATTGCCATCATCAGCGAGGTCGCGGTGTTCAAGACCGCGATGCGCATGGGGAGATCGTCGCGGGCGCCGAACTCCACGATGATGTTCTGGTTGGAATTCTGGAAGCCGCCCTGGCCGGCGCCCAGCCCTGCGAAGACGAGCGCGAGGCCGAGGATGTCGTTGGTGAAAAGCAGCGCGAAGGTCGAGACCGCCCAGAGACCCACCGCCGACATGAAGACGACGCGGTTGCCGATGCGGTCGGCGAGCGTGCCCCAGCCGAGGTTCGCGCCGGTCTGCGCGAGGAGGAAGGCGGTCGAGAGGATGCCGAGATTGGTGCCCGACAGGCCGATGCGCTCGCCCGAATAGAGAACGTAGAAGGGGACCGCCATGGTGCCGAGGGCGGCGAGGGCGGCCGCCATGTAGAAGCGCGCAAGCGCGGGATCGGCGCGCAGCATGGGCGGGATTTCGCGCAGGCGGCCCGCGAGTTTCGCGCGGGCGCGGATCGTCGGCGGCTCGGGCTCGCGCACCAGCATCAGCAGCGACAGACCGATCGAGGTGAGGATGAAGGCGACGAGGAAGGTCGAGGCATAGCCGTTGCCGAAGGCGTGGCCCTCGACGAGATATTTGCCGCCGAGATAGGAGACGCCCGCCGCCGTCAGGCCGGCCGAGAAGTTGCGGAAGCCGGTGAGGCGGCCGCGCAGGCGCAGCGGGATCACCTTTGCCATCAGCGTGTTGAAGATCACCGCCTGCATGCCGTTGAAGAGGCCGAAGAGGCAGAGGAAGCCGATGGCCGTGACGAGCGCGAGATGGGGCGGCAGGAAGAAGCCGCCAAGCGCGAGGCCGAGGACGCCGGCGCGCATGCCCCAGCCGATGAGAAGGCCCATCGGGAGGACGCGCTTCCTGTGTTCAATCAGCGTCGCGCCGAAGATCGAGGAGGCCGACGCGCCGAACCATTGCGCGGCAAGCGCGAGGCCGACGGCGAATTCCGAGCCGGAGAGCAGATAGATGTAAGCCGGGACGAAGGTCGGCGCGTTGACGAGGCGGAAGCCGGTCTGGCCGAGCAGGCCATGGGCGAGGTTCGCGGTGTAGTTGCGGCGGAGATTGCCTTCGACTTCGGCCTCGTAGGCGGCTTCGGCCTCGGCGAGGCGGGTCTGCCGTTCCTCCTCGGTGAGCGACTGGTCCATCAAGCGTTTCCCGGCGCCGCCTCGTTTCCGACTTTTTGTCAGCGGCGCGCGGGCCTTTATAGACTCAAAACCAGGTTCCGGTCAGTTCCCTTGTCGTGAAAATGTCAGGGAAGGCTGTTCGCTGGTGAACCGGGGGAGGAAGGGAAGAATTTCGGCACGCAGAGGCGCAGAGCCGCAGAGAAGGGAAGATGTTTTCACACGGAGGCACGGAGACACGGAGAAGGGAAGAGAAGAAAGGGAATGGCGCTTCGCGCCGAAGAACCTTCGCGCCGCAGGCGCAATCCATTCGTCTCTTCTCCGTGTCTCCGTGCCTCCGTGTGCCAAACCTTCTCTGCGGCTCTGCGCCTCTGCGTGCCATTCCCTTTTTCCTGTCCGGCCCTAGTTCCGCAGCCATTCCTCGCGGGCGCGGGCGCCGGGGCCTTGTGACAGCGTTGTGGCGAGCCAGTCGAGGAGGGAGAGGGCGGTGCTCTTTCCGTCCGCGCCTTTTTCGGTGAGGGCGAAGGACGGGTTCACGACGACGAGGCCGCAGCCGGTCATGCGGGCGGGGTCGGCGGCCATGACGTGGAGTTCGAGGGCGAGGGTTTTCGGCGGGCCGTCGGCGGCGAGGCTTTCGAGGAAGGCGCCGGAGACGGAGGGGTCCTTCACCGGATACCAGAGAAGGAAGGTGCCGGTGGCGAAGCGGCGATGGGCCTCGCCAAGGGCGCGGGCGAGGGCGGCGAACTCGGCGCGGTCCTCGAAGGGCGGATCGATCAGCACCGCGCCGCGCCGCTCCTTCGGCGGCAGCATCGCCTTCAAGGCGGTGTAGCCGTCCATCTCATGGCATTTCACGCGCGCGTCGCGGCGGAAGTTGGCGCGGAGCGCGGCGGCGTCTTCGGGGTGCAGTTCGCAGAAAGCGAGGCGGTCGTCCGGCCGCGCCAGATGCGCCATCAGCGCGGGCGAGCCGGGATAGTGGGTGAGCGGGTCACCGCCGAGCGTGCGGATCGCGGCGAGACAGGGCGCGAGGGCGGGGTGCGGATTTTCCGCCGCCAGAAGCCGGGCGATGCCTTGCGCGTATTCGCCGGTCTTCTGCGCTTCCTCGCCGGAGAGATCCGTCATGCCGGTGCCGGCATGGGTGTCGAGCAGGAAGAAGGGCTTGTCCTTTTTCTTCAGGTGTTCGATCACGAGCGTCAGAAGGCCATGCTTCATGACGTCGGCGAAATTGCCGGCGTGATAGGCGTGCCGGTAATTCATGCGCGGGCGGTCATGCGAGGCCGAGCGTGACGAGAGCGGCGGCGAGGCCGGCGGCGGCGAGCGCGAAAAGCGCGGCGGCGGGGACAAGCCCGGCCTGGCGCCCGGCGAAGGAGAGCGTGTAGGCGCCCTTCAGCAGATTGTTCGAGGTGGCGGCGATGAGGATGGCGGCGGCGTTGACGGCAAGCGCCGCCTCGCCCTGCGCGCCTTGCGCGAGCGAGAGGACGAGCGGGTCGACATCGGTGACGCCGGCAAGAGCGGCGAGCGCGAAGAGGCTTTCCTCGCCGAATTCCGTGCGCGCCCAGCCGACGGCGACGGAGAGCGCGATGAAGAGCAGCGCGAAGACGAGCGCCGTCTGGATCTCGAGCGGGTTCGAGGGCGGCAGGATGTCTCCGTCGCGCTCCGCGCCCGCGCCGTTCTCGCGCCAGTAGAGCAGGCCCGCAAGCGCCAGGCCGAAGACGAAGAGAAGGGCGAGCGAGGGGGCGAGCGCGACGGCGAGGCCCATGTTGAAGATCGCCACGACGATGAGGATGCGCAGGAACATGACGCCTGTCGACAGCACGAGCGCGGCATGGAGCGTGCCGGAGCGGGCGCCGGCCGTGCGCGCGCGGCGCGAGAGGACGACGGTGGTGGCCGTCGAGGAATAGAGCCCGCCCAGCGCCGCCGAATAGAGCAGGCCGTGGCGCGGCGCGATGTAGCGCTGCACGAGATAGCTCGCATAGGAGAGCGTGCTGACGACGACGACGGCGAGCCAGACCTGGTAGGGCGTGATCGAGGTGAGCGTGGTGACGGGCTCGTCCGGCACGAGGGGCAGGACGATGCCGATGATGATGAGGAATTTCGCGAGCGTCGCCAGCTCGGTGCCGCCGAGGGTTTCGGCGAAGGCGTGGAGGCGTTCGCGCGCGCCGGTGAAGAGCACGGCGGCGACGGCGACCGCGACGGGCACCCAGAGCGGCTGCGTCAGCGTGACGGGGCCGAGCAGATAGGCGATGAGGCAGCCGACCAGCGCCATGATGCCGCCGTCGAGGCGCACGCCCGGCTCGTACTCGATGCGCGGCTCGGCGAACTGGATTTCGAGGCGGTAGCGGTACCAGACGGCGAGCCAGAGGCCGAGAACAAGGAGACCGCCGAGAAAGAGGAGCGGCATTTCCGGCATCAGCGCATAGAGCAGCGCGCCGGCAAGGGCGAGGAGCGGAAAGGTGCGCACGCCGCCCGGCGCCTTGAGGCGGCGCTGCCCGAAATATTCCTCGAAGGCGAGACCGAGAAAGAAGGCGAGGCCGAGCAGCACGGCGAGACGCTCCGGCGCCAGCAGCATGTCCGGCAGGGCATCGAGAAAGGGCGTGGTGCTTTCGCTCGTCATCGTTTCTGGCATCTATTTCACTTCGCGAGAATGTCTGTCTGGACGAGGGCGGGCTCGAAGGGAATGAGGACGCGGCCATCCGGGCAGATGCCGTCCTTCGGCTTGCCGCGATAGTCGATGCGGGAGAGAAGATCGCGAATGAGGTTGAGCCGGGCGAGACGCTTGTTGTCGGCGCGGACAACAGCCCAGGGCGCGACGGACGTATGCGTGCGCAGCAGCATGGCATCGCGGGCGAGGCTGTAATCCTTCCAGTGCCTGATGGCGACGCTGTCGATGGGCGAAATCTTCCACTGCTTCAGGGGATCCTTGCGGCGCTCGTCGAGGCGCTTCTTCTGCTCGGGTTTCGAGATGTCGAGATAGTACTTCATCAGCACGATGCCGGAGCCTGAGAGCATGTCCTCGAATTGCGGAACGGAGACCATGAAGCGCTCATACTGTTCGTCGGTGCAGAAGCCCATGACGCGCTCGACGCCGGCGCGGTTGTACCAGGAGCGATTGAAGATCACGAGCTCCTGCGCGGCCGGGAGATGCGGCGCGTAGCGCTGGAAATACCATTCGCTCTGTTGCCGGTCGGACGGCTTGCCAAGCGCGACGACGCGCGTCTCGCGCGGCGAGAGATGTTCGACGATGCGTTTGGTGACGCCGTCCTTGCCCGCGGCGTCGCGGCCTTCGAGGATGACGAGGAGCTTGCGGTCCTCAGCAATGATGTCGCGCTGGAGCTTCACGAGTTCGACCTGCAGGCGGTAGAGCTCGTCCTTGTATTTCCTGTGCGAGATCTCCGGCAGGGCGCCGGGGCCGCTTTGCTCTTTTTTCTTCGTCATTCTTTCTTCGCTTCCCGCCGGGCTCCAGGGCCACCGGTCCCGAGCCTAGACCCGCGCGCGGCGGGCCGGAAGGGGCCGTGCTGTCGCGGGCGGCGGGGACGGGCTTGATCGCCGGGGCGGATGTGTCTATGAGTGTGATGTTATATTATAACATTCCAGGCAGGGGGCAATCATGGGGAACGGGAACGGATTTCGCCGGGCGTGCGAGGAAGCGAGGAGGCGGGGGCTGCCCGGCCGGGCGCTCACGTTCTCCACGGCAGCGCTGATCGCGTTGGCGGCTTCGCCCGCCCTGGCGCAGGAAGAGGCAGGCGTGGGGACGCAGGTTCCGGTGGCGGAAGAGCTGCCGCTCAAGCCGCTTGTCGTTACCGCCTCGCCGCTCGCCTCGCCGCTCGACGAACTGGCGGCGCCGGTCGATATCGTGACGCGCGACGACATTCTCACCTCATCGGCGGCGACGCTCGGCGCGCTGCTCGGCGACCTGCCGGGCGTGAGCCAGAGTTCCTTCGCGGCGGGCGCAAGCCGGCCGATCATTCGCGGGCTCGACAATACGCGGGTGCGTGTGCAGGAAAACGGGATCGGCGCGGGCGACGTGTCGGCGGTGAGCGAGGATCATGGCGTGCCGATCGATCCGTTCGCGGCCGAGCGCGTGGAAGTGGTGCGCGGACCGGCGACGCTGCGATACGGCAGCGAGGCGATCGGCGGCGTCGTCAACGTCATCAACAACCGCATTCCGAAGGCGATCCCGAAAGGTGGCTTCGAGGCGGAAGCAGGCGCGGCCTATGACAGCGTGAGCCATGGGCGGCAGGCCTTCGGCAAGATGCAGGCGGCGACGGGCGATGTCGTCTGGCATGGCGATGCCTTTGCGCGGAAGTCGGAGAACTACGCCATCCCGGGGCCGGTCGACCGGCAGAGCGAGACATGGGCGGAAACATCCGGCATTGCGGGCGGCGCCTCGGTGATGCTCGGCAATGGCGATGTCGATGGCTATGCGGGCGGCGCCATCACCTATTACGACAGCAAATACGGCATTCCCGCACCCGGAAATCCGGCGAACCCGGTTCACATCGACATGCACCAGACGAAGGTGCAGCTCGCGAGCGAGCTTGAATTCAATGACGGTCCGTTCTCCGCGCTCGGGCTGACCGGCGGCTACAGCGACTACAGCCACGGCGAAGTGGACGCGACGGGCGCGACGGGTTCGCGTTTCGACAATGAGGAATGGGAAGGCCGGGCGGAGCTGCTGCACCGCGCGGTGGGGCCGTTCACCGGCGCCTTCGGCATACAGGCGCGCAAACGCGATATGGAGGCGGCGGGCGAGGGCGGAGAACTGCTGGCGCCAACGACGACGGAAGCCATCGCCGCATTCCTGTTCGAGGAGATGCCGCTTGCCGGCGAACGGCTCAAGCTGCAGCTGGGCGGCCGGATCGAGCAGGTCGAGGTTTCCGGCCGCGCGCTCGATGCCAGCATACCGCTCGCGCCGACCGACTATGCGGTGGACCGGAGCTTCACGCCGGCAAGCGTCTCGGCGGGGCTCGTCTTCGCACCGGTCGAGAAATGGGTGTTCGGCTTCACGGCGCAGCATGTGGAGCGCGCACCGGATGCGCTCGAACTCTTCTCCAAGGGACCCCATGAGGCGACCGAAACCTTCGAGATCGGCGATCCGACGCTCGGCAAGGAAAGCGCGCTCAGCTTCGAAGTCAATGCGCGGCGCGAGGGCGAGGACTATTCGTTCGAAGCGGCGGTGTTCCACACCTCGTTCGACGACTTCATCTACAAGCGGCTGACGGGGGAGATGTGCGACGACAGCTACGACACCTGTACGCCGCATGGCGCGGGCACGGAACTCGACCAGGTGCTGTTCACGCAGGCGGACGCAACCTTCAGGGGCTTCGAGACGAAGGGGAGCGTGACGCTGGCCCGCTGGGGCGAGGCACGGGCGGGCATCACCGGGCAGTTCGACATGGTGCGGGCGGAACTGGATGCGGGCGGCAACGTGCCGCGCATTCCGCCGATGCGCGCGGGCGCGGGCGTCTTCTACGGGGACGAGCAGGTGTCGGCGAGGCTCGGCTTCCTGCACGCCTTCGCGCAGGACGATCTTGCGCCCGGCGAGACGGAGACGGGCAGCTATACCGACCTCAGGGGCGAAGTGCGATACCGCGTGCCCATGCGCTTGTCGGGAGGCCATGCGCTGGAACTGGCGCTGGTGGGCGAGAACCTGCTCGACCATGACATCCGCCATCACGTGTCGTTCAAGAAGGCGAACGTGCTTCAGCCGGGACGCAATGTGCGCTTCGTGGTGACGGCGCGGTTCTGACGCTCAGAGACCGATGAAGGGCTGGAGGAGTTTTGCGATCCAGCCCCTGAAGCGGGTCGGGCCCTCGGTGAGGGCGAGGCAGATGCATTCCTCGTCCTCACCGGTCCTGAGCGAGTGGAATATATCGCCGTCGCATTCCTCGATGTCGCCGGCGCGGAAGGTGCCGTGCGGGTCCGTGAGGCTGCCCTTGAGAACGAGGACGAGCTCCGTTCCGCTGTGGCCGTGCATCGGGATGTCGATGCCGGGGCCTGCGCGCAGCATCCAGAGACGCTGATCGTTGGGACCGCCGCGCCAGAGGTCGACCTTCTTCATTTTCGGGCCGAGAAAGCTCCAGCGAAGCTCGTCGACGCCGCGGCCGAGCCACGCGTGCAGCGGGGCGGGGAGCGGGTCGCCCTTCGTCCCGGCGCGCGACTTCGGCGCCGCGGGCGAGGGAACGGGCTGCGCTTCCGGTCCGTCGAGAAGGGCAAGCGTCTTCGCGAGCGCGTCGGGCGCCATGTATTCCGCTTCGAGCCTTTCGAGAAGCGCGCCGCCCGCCGCTTCCGCCGCGGATATGCGCGCGGGCGCGTCATCGAGATAGCTCAGATGCGAGGC
>CAJXOU010000115.1 GCA_913057645.1 uncultured Rhodobiaceae bacterium
TCCCCGAGGGGAGGGTGGGCGGCTGGCACCGAACGTGCCGCCCCTGGATTGCTTCGTCGCTTCGCTCCTCGCAATGACGGGGAGAGATCGGGAACCTACCGGTCAAGCCAGCCGAAGGCCCGCGCGAGGAATGCCTTGCCGTCGGACATGACGGGCGCGCCATGCGCCATCAGCACCTTTTCGGCGGGCCAGGCGAGGATGCGCGCGAGCGGGACCCGCGCGGCGGCGCGGTCCCGGAAGGCCAGGCGGAACTTGCGCGGCACGGAAGGTTCTGCCGCGACCATGAGATCCATCTTCGCAATGAGGGCGCGCCAGCCGGAGAACCAGCCGGCCGGAAACTGCTGCAGCAGGTCGGTGAAGAGAACGGTGCCGCTCTTCGCGTGGAAGAACACCACTTCCGTCGTGATCGCGTTGCCGCGCATCACCGCCTGATCGATCTCGCCCGCCCAGTCCGCGGGCGCCTCGTCGCCGAGATCGGCGTCGAAGGCGATGTCCTTGCGCGTCTCGCGAAGGCCGGGCGGCGCATGAAGCTTCGCACCGGGAAAGGCGCGGGCCCATTCCGCAAGGAAGAGATCGTGAAGCGCGTTCGGCGCAACGATGTGGCGGACCGCGCCAAGCGCCTCCACTCCGGCGCGAAGTTCTGCCGTCAGCGCCACGGGCGACCAGACGAAGAGCCCGCCATCGCGAAGACGGATCACCGCCATGCGCGTCGGAAAATGAAAGCCGAGCGCGGCTGTAACGACGGGGCCGTCCGCGATCCAGATGTCTTCGGCGAATGATGTGAGCATTGCCCCTCAAGCTGAAACCGGAAGAATTGGGTCAGCGTAACATTTTTCCCACCCTCCCCCTGTGGGAGGGTCGAAAAATTCGAGCCTGCGAAGAATTTTTCGGGGAGGGGTGAGGGGCAATCTGAAGCGTGCGCGTTCAATCACCGGGAGCGGAGTCCCCCGCCCCAAACGGGCTGCGCCCGTTTGACTGCCCTTCGCGGGGCTCCGGGCGTTCGGTGCTCGAAAAGGTCCACCGGACCTTTTCGTTTGCTCGCGCAAACCGCGCCTCACCCCACAAGGGGAGGGTAGGCGGAAAGGTTTGGTGTTTTCTCTCAATCCATCCCTGTGGAGAGGCCGTCCATGCTCACCATGTTCTTCTCGCGCCAGTAATCCGCGATGCCGTCCTCGCCTTTCTGTTCCGCCCAGCGGACAAGCGTGGGGCGCTCTTGCCTGTAGTCGTGGAGAGGCACGCCGTAGCCACAGGAGGTCTGCACGAGGTCGATATCCTGGATGACGATCTGGCGCGCCCCCGCAGGCTCCTCTCCATCGAAGGCGGAGGCGAGGTAGCGCGCATACTCTTCCGTCCCCTTTCGGGCCACGCGGCCGCGCCCGTAGAGGCGGAGGATCATGGCCGGACCCTCGAAGGCGCAGAACATGATGGTGAGGCGGCCGTCGGCGAGCATGTGCGCCGCCGTTTCGTTGCCGCTGCCGGTGAGGTTGAGAAAGACGACTTCATTGTCGCCGGTGATGCGAAAGCCGCCGAGCCCCTTGGGCGACAGGTTGATGCGGCTGTCCGCCGTCGCAGACGCCGTGAAGAAGATGTGCTGGCGCCCGATGAAATCCTTGAGCTCCGGGGTAAGACTCGGGAACTGTTTCGCCATTTTCTTCTCCTGTCTTGAACCGTTGTGGCGTCAATCGCCGTCGATGACGGCGCGGGAATTCGTGTCCGGGATGGTGGCATAATAGGCGAGCGCGGCGAGAAGCACGAACGCAAGCGCGCCGAAGGTGGCGCGGTAGCCGAGCTCCATCGCGATGCCCGCCCGCTGCATCTGGCCGATCAGCGCACCGGTGAGGGCCTGCAGCACGAAGACGCCCGCCATGTTGCCGAAATTGAGCAGCGTGATGCCGCGCCCCGCGAGCCTGTCCGGAAAGACGAGACGGCCATGCGCGAGGAGAAGCGGCGTGTAACCCGCATTGAGGCCGAAGACGACGAAGAGGACGGTGACGAGCCAGAGCGGCGGCGCGTCCAGAATACCGAGCAGCGCGAGGATCGCCGCGGAGAGAACCGCGCCCGCCATGATCGGCTTCTTGATGCTGCCGAAGACGCGCTCGGCATAGCCCCAGGTGAGGAGGCCGACGACCTGCCCGCCGGTGATGCCGAGAAGGACATTGCCGCGCGCCGTGAGGCCGAGCCCGTGCACGTCGGCGAGATAGGGCGAGGCCCAGAGCGTCTGCACGGCGGCAAAGCTCGCATAGCCGCAGGAGATCATGACGAAGAGCGGCCAGACGGTGCGGTTGCGCGCAACCTCGAAAATGCCGCCGACGCTCTGCCCGAGCGTCTCGCGCGAGCGTGGCGGCGCGGGACGGCCGGGCGGGGTGTCGCGCGCGATGAAGCCCATCGCGACCGCAAGGACCAGCGTGACGATGCCCGCCCCGACGAAGCTCGCGCGCCAGCCGACCCATTCCGTCGTGAAGGCGAGCGGCGCAGTGGCCATCAGCGCGCCGACGGTGCCGATGGAAATCTGCAGGCCCGACAGCGCGGCGAACCGGTCCGCCGGGAACCAGCGGCGATAGATCATCAGCGGACCCATCAACATGGCCGAACAGCCGACGCCCATCAGCACGCGGGCCAGCGTGAGCCCCGCTTCGCTCTCCGCCGCGGCAAAGACGAAGCAGCCCAGAATGGCGACGCCGATGGCGGCGATCATGGTGACGCGCGCGCCGTGCCGGTCGAGCAGGATGCCGACGGGGATCTGCGCGACCGCGAAGGAAAGGAAGAAGGCGCCCGACAGAATGCCGAGGTCTTCGGGCGCGAGGCCGAGATCGGCGGCGAGGTTCGGCGCGATGACGCCGGTCGACGAGCGCAGGAACTGGCTCACCGTGTAGACGAGGCAGAGAATGCCGACGAGGGCGACGACGTAGAGGCGGGAAGCGGCGGCGGATTCACGAGGCGGCATGGCGCCCTCCTCCGGCGGCCAGCGGTTCCGGTTGGCCGGGATATGGGCAGAAACGGCGGCGCGATGCCAGTGCCAATTTCGCAAATGGGCAATAAGTCCCTCCACCTTTTCACCCTCCCCTCGGGGAGGGTCAAACGGGCGAAGACCGTTTGGGGTGGGGGGCGAGGATACGCAGTGACCCCGCCCCGAAATTTGTTTCGCTGACGCTCACAAATTGTCGACCCTCCCTCAAGGGGAGGGTGGAAGAAAAGGATTGCTACGGGCTCTTCACGGCATCGCGACTTGCCCCACCGACACGAGCCTCTATCCTCGTGCGGCCAGAACCCGGAGGACCCCCATGCGTATCATGACCCGCCTTGCGGCCGCTGCCGCCGCCCTCGCCTTTCTCGCGACGCCCGCGCTCGCCGCCGATACCTACAAGATCGACACGTCGCATGTTCATGTCGGCTTCGAGGTCGACCATCTCGGCTTCTCGACCACCTATGGCCGCTTCAACGATGTGAGCGGCACCATCGTGTTCGACGAGGAGAACCCGGAGGCGAGCTCCGTCGAGGTGAAAATCGACCCGGCAAGCGTCGACACCGGCCATGCCGAACGCGACGAGCATGTGCGGGGCAAGGACCTGCTGAACACCGCCGAATATCCGGAGATGAGCTTCACGTCGACGTCGATCGAACGGACCGGCGAGGAAACGGGAAAGATCACCGGCGACCTGACGCTGCACGGCGTGACGAAGCCGGTGACGCTCGACACCACCTTCACCCGCAAGGGCACCTATCCGATGACGGAAGAGGAGATCGTCGCAATCGGCTTCAATGCCACGACAACGATCAAGCGATCGGGTTTCGGTATGGATCAGTGGCTCGAAATGATCGGCGACGAGCTACCGATCACGATTTCCTTCGAGGCGCACAAGCAGTAGGGAGCAGCCCGCTGGGGTGCTCTGCGTCAAACAACAAAACCCGTCATTGCGAGGAGCGGCAAAGCCGCGACGCGGCAATCCAGGGGCCGCTTGCTCCGTGCGTGCCGCCCCTGGATTGCTTCGCTTCGCTCGCAATGACGACAAAAAGGGTCGTTTAACCCCCCACCGCAATTTTCGCCAAGTTCCGGTGGCCGGTTCACGGCATCGTGGCGGGCTTGCCGCGAACGGATATAGACTGGCCCCATGGTGACAGCGACCCGATTGAGCGACGGCGCGGTCGCGGCGGTGGACTACCGCTGCACCGCCGGAGAGATGGAAGCGCCTTATGCCGAATGGCATGAGGTGTTTTCGATCTCCTATGTCCGCAAGGGAACCTTCGGCTATCACGCGCGAGGGCGCGCCACGGAGATGGTGGCGGGCTCGGTGCTCGTCGGCCATGCAGGCGACGAATATCTCTGCAGCCATGACCATCACGTCTGCGGCGACGAATGCCTGGCCTTCCAGCTGGTGCCCGAGCTTGCGGACGCGATCAGCGGCAGGCCGGAACTCCGGCGCCTGACGGCCTTGCCGCCGCTGCCGGAAATGATGGTGCTGGGCGAACTCGGCCAGGCGGCCGCCGAAGGACTGAGCGATGTCGGCCTCGACGAGGCGGGACTTCTGTTCGCGGCACGCTTCGTGGAGGTCGCGACGGGCACGACGGAAAGAAACGTGACCGCGAGCGCGATGGAGCGCAGGCGGGCCGTCCATGCCGCGCTCTTCATGGACGAATATTCCCATCGCGAGATCGGCCTCGAGGAGACGGCGCGCGAGGCAGGGCTCAGCCTCTACCATTTTCTGCGCAGCTTCACGAAGGTGCTCGGCGTGACGCCGCATCAGTATCTGCTGCGCTCGCGGCTCCGCCATGCGGCGCGGCTTCTCGCCGACAGGGAGCGGAGCGTGACCGACATTGCCTATGATGTCGGCTTCGGCGACCTGTCGAACTTCGTGCGCACCTTCCGCCGCGCGGCGGGCATGTCGCCGCGCGACTTCCGCAAGGCCGCGAAGGGCGAGCGCAACTTCCTCCAAGAACGTCTCGCCCCGCCCCTGCCACGCTGACCTTCGAACGGCGCAAGTGGCGCGCCGCAACGGAGGTGAGACATGCTCGACCACATCGAATTGAAGGTGAAGGACCTCGGCAAGGCCGTGGCGTTCTATGAAGCGGTATTGCTGCCGCTGGGCGCCAAGCTCCGCTACGAGGACGAGACCATGAAGGCGTACGGCACGACCCGGGTGCCGGCCCTGTATCTTGCGCAAGGCGCAGGCAAGGGCATCCATTTCGCCCTCGCGGCATCGAGCCGGGCGGTGGTGGACCGGTTCCACGAGGCGGGCCTGAAGGCCGGCGGCAAGGACAATGGCGCGCCCGGCATCCGCGCCGATTATGCACCGACCTACTACGCGGCGTTCCTGATCGACCCCGACGGCAACAATGTCGAAGCCGTCTGTCTGAAGTGAGGAATGACATGGCATCCGTGAAACTCGAGATTCCGATTGCCGCATCCGCCGCCGATGTCTGGGACGCGGTGCGCGACGTCGGCGCGATCCATACCCGCTTCGTCCCCGGCTTCGTGACCGATACGAAACTCGACGGGAACCTGCGGACGGTGACCTTCGAGACCGGCTTCGTCGCGCAGGAACTCATCGTCGACCTCGACGGAGAGGCCATGCGGCTTGCCTATTCGGTCCAGAAGAGCGAGCTGATGAGCCATCACCATGCCTCGTTCGAGGTGGTTCCGGAGGGGGCGGATACCTGCCGCCTCGTCTGGCTGGCCGACTTCCTGCCCGGCGAGGCGGAAGCACCCGTGCGGGGCATGATGGAGACGGGCGCCGCCGTCATGAAGCGGACGCTCGGGCGGGGATGAGGCACGGGGGCAAGGCCGCGATTAACGCTGCCTCGCCCCCTTTGCCGCACCCGCGAAGGAAACCTTGTGGGAAGGGCCTCGAACGGCTATAAGGCGCCCAATTTCCTGCCGCCCCCGCGCCTCTGATGATTTGCACGGCTGGGCCGCCGGATTCCCGATTTTTCGCGTTTTCGGACGGAAAGCCTCCTTCACTGACCGGGTGGCCCCTTTTCCTGAAACCGCACATGCCCCGGCGGAACATATGTCTATTCGGAATATCGCGATCATCGCCCATGTCGACCATGGGAAGACGACGCTGGTCGACCAGCTCCTGCGCCAGTCCGGCACCTTCCGCGAGAACCAGCAGGTGGCCGAGCGCGTGATGGACTCCAACGACCTGGAGCGCGAGCGCGGCATCACCATTCTCGCGAAATGCACCAGCGTGGACTGGGAGCAGGACGGGACGCATACCCGCATCAACATCATCGACACGCCCGGCCATGCCGATTTCGGCGGCGAGGTGGAACGCATCCTCTCGATGGTGGACGGCGTGGTGCTGCTGGTGGACGCGGCCGAGGGCCCGCTGCCGCAGACGAAATTCGTGACCTCCAAGGCGCTGGCGCTGGGGCTGAAGCCCATCGTGCTCATCAACAAGGTCGACCGGCCGGACGCCCGCGCCGACGAAGTGCATATCGAGGCCTTCGACCTCTTCGCGGCGCTCGGCGCCACCGACGAGCAGCTCGACTTCCCGACCATCTTCGCCTCCGCGAAGCAGGGCTGGGCGACGGAGGACCTGAACGCGCCGGACGCGAAGGACCACGGCATGAAGCCGCTCTTCGCGAAGATCCTCACCCATTTCCATGCGCCCGAGGCCCTGACCGACGGCTCGCAGGAAGAACCCTTCGCCATGCTGGTGACGACCATCGAGGCCGACCCCTATCTCGGGCGCATCCTCACCGGCCGCATCGAAAAGGGCACGGTGAAGCCGAACATGAACGTGCAGGTGCTGCGCCAGCCCAAGGACGGCGACGTCGCCACCATCGAGAAGGGCCGCATCAGCAAGGTGCTCGCCTTCCGCGGCATCCAGCGCATTCCCGTGGAAGAAGCGAAGGCGGGCGACATCGTCGCCATCGCCGGGCTTCAGGAAGGCACCGTCGCCGACACGATCTGCGACGCCGCCGTGACGGACGCGATTGCCGCGCTGCCGATCGACCCGCCGACGCTGTCGATCACGGTGTCGATCAATGACAGCCCGCTTGCCGGCCGCGAAGGCAACAAGGTGCAGTCGCGCGTGATCCGCGAGCGGCTGATGAAGGAAGCGGAATCGAATGTCGCGATCAAGGTGTCCGACAGCGAGAGCCGCGACGCCTTCGAAGTGGCGGGACGCGGCGAATTGCAGCTCGGCGTGCTGATCGAGAACATGCGCCGCGAAGGCTTCGAACTGTCGATCTCGCGGCCGCGCGTGCTCTACCGCGAGGACGAGAACGGCAATCGCCTCGAACCCATCGAGGAAGCGACGGTGGACGTCGACGACGAATATACCGGCGTCGTCATCGAGAAGGTCTCGAACCGCAAGGGCGAGATGATCGACATGCGCCCGACGGGTGCGGGCAAGACGCGCATCATCTTCCACTGCCCCTCGCGCGGCCTGATCGGCTATCACGGCGAGTTCCTGACCGACACGCGCGGCACCGGCGTGATGAACCGCATCTTCCATGCCTACGAGCCCTATCGCGGCGAAATCGAAGGCCGCCGCAACGGCGTTCTCGTCGCGAACGGCGCGGGCGACGCGGTGCCCTACGCGCTCTGGTATCTCGAGGAGCGCGGCACGCTCTTCATCCAGCCGGGCGTGAAGGTCTATGAGGGCATGATCATCGGCGAGAACGCCCGGCCCGACGACCTGATCGTGAACCCGCTGAAGGCGAAGCAGCTCACCAACATCCGCACCACCTCGAAGGACGAAGCGGTGCGCCTGACGCCGCCCCGTCCGCTGACGCTCGAACAGGCGATCGCCTATATCGAACAGGACGAACTGGTGGAAGTGACGCCGAAATCGATCCGGCTGCGCAAACGCTACCTCGATCCGAACGAACGCAAGAAGTTCGCCAAGGCGGGGTGAGGAATTCTTTTCTTCCACCCTCCCCTTGAGGGAGGGTCGAAATTTGTGAGCGTCAGCGAAGCAAATTTCGGGGCGGGGTCATTGCCTCTCGCCCCAAATTCGCGAACTACGATAATTGCCTTTTCTTCAGCGCCCCCGCCCCAAACGGCTTGCAGCCGTTTGACCCTCCCTCGAGGGGAAGGTGGAAGAGGACGGAGACATTTGCGTCGCTTCCCTCCCGGTGCCACTCTTGCCCGCAAAAGAACAGGGGGAGGAGTGAGCAATGGCGGGGAATCTCGAATGGCTGGCACAGGTGCGCGAAGAGGCGCTTGAGCCCGAACTTCCGATCATCGACCCGCATCATCATCTCTGGGACCATCCGGGTTCGCGCTACGAGCTCGACGAGCTGATGGCGGATGTCGCTGAAGGCCACAACATCCGCGCGACCGTCTTCGTCGAGTGCAAGGCGATGTACCGCGACACCGGCCCCGACGCCCTGAAACCGCTCGGCGAGACGGAGTATGTGAACGGCATCGCGGCGAAAGCGGCGAGCGGCGGCTTCGGCGCCACGCGCGTCGCGGCGGGCATTGTCGGCTTTGCGGACCTGCGCCTCGGCAAGGCCGTGGACGAGGTGCTGAACGCGCATATCTCGCGGGCGCCGGACCGCTTCCGCGGCATCCGCCACGCCTCCGCCTTCGACGACAGTCCCGATATCCGCGCCTCGCACACGCTGCCGCCGAAGGGGCTGCTGGGGCTCGACGCCTTCCGCGAGGGGTTCGCGCGGCTCGCCCCGCACGGGCTTTCCTTCGACGCCTGGCTCTACCACCACCAGATTCCGGAGCTGACGGCGCTCGCCCGCGACAATGCGGAAACGGCCATCATCTTCGACCATTTCGGCGGCCCGCTCGGCATCGGCCCCTATGAAGGCAAGCGCGACGAGATTTTCGCGCAGTGGAAGAAGGACGTGGCGGAACTCGCCCAATGCCCGAACGTCGTGGCGAAGCTCGGCGGCATCAACATGGCGGTGAACGGCTTCGGCTGGCACAAGCGCGACCTGCCGCCGACCTCCGACGAACTCGTGGCGGCGACGCGCGACTGGTATCTCCATTCGATCGATGTTTTCGGGCCGGAGCGCTGCATGTTCGAAAGCAACTTCCCGGTCGACAAGCTCTCCTGCTCCTATGGCGTCGTGTGGAACGCCTTCAAGAAGATCGCGAAGGGTTTCAGCGCGGAGGAAAAGGCCGCGCTCTTCCACGACACGGCGGCAAGGGTCTACCGGCTGGACTAGTGGGGCCACGGGCTCCAATATGCGGGCCACTCAAGAAGAGGCCTTCATGCTGGACCCCCAGGAGATCGACGAACTGGCGAGCTTCGCGCTCGAACTGGCCGACGCGGCGGCGGCGGTGACGCTGCCGCATTTCCGCTCCGGCCTTGCGGTCGGCCACAAGGAGGGCCGCCACGCCTTCGACCCGGTGACGGCGGCGGACCGCGACGGCGAGGCCGCGATCCGCAAGCTGATCGGCGAACGCTATCCCACCCACGGCATTCTCGGCGAGGAGCATGGGCGTGAAAAAGGCACGAGCGCGCTCACCTGGATACTCGATCCGATCGACGGAACGCGGAGCTTCATTTCCGGCGTGCCGCTCTGGGGAACGCTGATCGCGCTGAACGACGGCGCGCGACCCGTGATCGGCCTGATGGACCAGCCTTACATCGGCGAACGCTTCGTCGGACGCCCCGGCGGCAGCGAGCTGATCGGGCCGATGGGAACCGTGCCGCTGAAGACGAGCGGCTGCACGACGCTCGAAGCCGCGCTGCTCGGCAACACCGATCCCGGCATGTTCACGGCCGAGGGCGAGAAAGCCGCCTTCCGCGAGATTTCATCGAAGGTGAGACTGCGCCGCTTCGGCGGCGACTGCTATTTCTACTGCCTGCTGGCGGCGGGCACGCTCGACCTCGTGGTCGAAAGCGCGCTCGAGCCCTACGACATCCAGGCGCTGATCCCGCTGATCGAGAATGCGGGCGGTGTCGTGACGAACTGGTCGGGCGGCGATCCGCAGAATGGCGGGCAGGTGGTCGCGGCGGCGACACCGGAACTGCATGAAGCGGCGTTGAAGATTTTGAAGAGCGCTGCGCAAAGCTGACTTCTTTCCCACCCTCCCCTTGAGGGAGGGTCGACAATTTGTGAGCGTCAGCGAAACAAATTTCGGGGCGGGGTCGCTGCGTATCCTCGCCCCCCCGCCCCAAACGG
>CAJXOU010000116.1 GCA_913057645.1 uncultured Rhodobiaceae bacterium
GATGACGGAGTCGGTGATCGCGGCATGGAGGGTGTACGGGTCGGCGACGACATAGGTGACGGGTGCCGTCGCCTCGTCGAAGCAGGCTGTGACTTCGGGGTTCATGAAACGGAGCCTGGAATTGCCGGAAGTTGCGTTCTGTTGGGTCTAATATGACCCTTAAAAGCCCAGAAAAGAAGTGTGATATTGTGCCGCATTTATGGGCCCGAAAGCCAGGAATCCGGCCAGAAAAATGGCCCGGAGCCGAAGCGACGGGCCATTCCTGCTTCTGTACTGGAAGTCAGATCAGTCGCACTTGCCTTCCTCGCGGCAGCCCTTGTAGCCGCCGGCCGCAGCGCCGACCGCGCCGCCAATGGCGGCGCCGGTCCCCGGGTCACCACCCGTCACGGCACCGGCTGCGGCGCCGACGCCAGCGCCGATGGCGCCGCCGGAAAGCGCGCCCTGTTCGGTCTTGCCCATATTGGTGCAGCCTGCCGTCATCAGAAAGGCGGCCATCACCGTTACGATCGCTGTTCTGGTCATCACGTTCGCCTCCGTGGTTGCTGCTTCAAAAACGTCCGCACGGGGGAGGCGTTCCTGCCGGAAAATGGCTGTCTTTGGGCGATTTCGGGGCAAATGCCTCTTGTGCCGATGTGGGGCGTTGCGGATGATCCGCGTGTGAGCATGGATTTCAAACCGGAAGGACCGGGCGGCGACCGCCTCGAGGAAACGGAAGGCGGCGCGCCTTCCGGTGAGCGGAGCCTTGCGCAGAAAATCGCGGTCTATGCGGGGCGCGCGCTGCTGCTGCTTTTCTTCGGGCCGGCGGTGCTGATCCTCGTCTATGCGGTGGTGCCGCCGCCCGCGACGCCGCTGATGCTGATACGGCTCGTGGAAGGCTACGGGCTCGCGAAGGACTGGGTGCCGCTCAGCGAGATTTCGCCGCATCTGCAGCGCGCGGTGATCGCGGCCGAAGACGGAAAGTTCTGTAAACACGGGGGTTTCGACTGGGAAGCGGTCGACACCGCGCTCGAGCGGTACCGTGGCGGTGGACGTCTCCGAGGGGCGAGCACCATCAGCATGCAGACGTCGAAGAACCTGTTTCTGTGGCCGGGGCGGACGTTCATCCGCAAGGGCGGCGAGGCCTACATCACGGTGTGGCTCGAAACGCTGCTCAGCAAGCGGCGGATCATGGAGCTCTATCTGAACGTGATCGAGTTCGGACCCGGCATATATGGCGTCGAAGCCGCGGCGCGACACTATTACGGGGTGAGTGCGGGACAAGTCTCGCATGCGCAGGCGGCGCAGCTCGCATCCGTTCTGCCGAACCCGCTGGAGTGGCGGCCGGGTGCGACGGGGCGCGCGGGAACGATCTCTGCACGGATGAATTCCGTGCAACTGGGGATAAACGGGCCCTGTGAGAGCTGACTGTCACTGAACTGTCATCAAAACGTTACAAATGGAATCGCGGGCGCGGTGGCGTTCGCGTGTGGCGCGCGCGTGCAGACCGTTCGGTCAGGCGGGGACAAGTGTGCAGGGGAGTTATCCCCGGTGGGCGGTAGATCGGGTGGTGGATGGGGATAAGAGGCAGAGTGTGCGTCGCCCCCGCCCCGAAAAATTCGGAGAATTTTTCTCAGCCCTTCGCATGGCTCAGGGCGTTCGAGGCTCGAAAAGGTCCACCGGACCTTTTCATTCACTCGCGTGAACCGCCTCTCACCCCGCAAGGGGAGGGTGGGAAGAGAGGTAGTGCTCAGCCGTGAGACTCTTCCGCTTCGCCATGCTCGTCTTGCGCGGGCGCGTGGTTGCCGCTGTCGCGTGTGACGAGGGCGGCGAGGGCGCAGAGGCGGGCTTCGGTATCGGAGAGTATCCAGTTGTCGATCGCGACGGTGCGCGCGGCGGCGTAGTCGGCGCGGACGGCGGCGGCGAGGGCGGTGTGGGTTTCCTCCGCGCCCATGCCGGGCGTCCAGCCTTCGGCGGTCAGGGCTTCGGCGAGTTTCTTCTCATGGACGATGGAGGCGCTGTCGGCGCCGCCTTCGCCGATCCAGATCTCGCCGAGGGCGGCGGCGCCTTCGGGATCGGCGAGGAGGGCCACGAAATCCTGCGCGGCGATGCCGGAGCCGTCGGGCTCGGCGAGGAAGAGCGCGCCCGGAACGGCGGCGGCGAGAAGCGCGGTGCCGCCGAGGACGATGAGTGTGCGGCGCGAGACGGAAGGTCCGTGCGCGTCGTGGTGGCCATGACCGTCGTGAGGATGTCCGGTGTTCATGTTTCTACTCCAGCCCTCAAAGAGCCGATGCGTTGCTGGCGAAGCGGCGCTTCAGGTGATCGGAGAGCCGCAGCGCCAGCGCGACGAGGGTGAGCGTCGGGTTGACGGTGGAGCCGGTCGGAAAGAGCGACGAGCCCGCGATGAAGAGATTGGAGATGCCGTGGACGCGGCATTCCGCATCGACGACGCCGCGGCGCGGATCGACCGCCATGCGCGTCGTGCCGAGATGGTGGTTGCCCCAGCCTTCGGCCTCCGTCCATTCGTCGCGCTCGGGGAAGAGGATCTGCACGCGGCCCTCGCCCCAGCCGCCAAAGGCGCGGGCGACGGCTTCGAGATTGCCGCGCAGGCTGTCCGCGTCGGACTTCTTCAGCCGCCAGGCGAGCTTCGTGCGGTTGAGGCCGAGCGCGTCCTTCTCGTCGGAGAGCGTGACGCGGCTCGCGGGGTTCGGCTCCTGCTCGCTGGCGCAGCCGACGCCGAGACGCCAGCCGACTTCGTTCGACGAGGCGGGCGAGGCGGTGGTGCTGCGCGCGAGCTGCAGCACGCTGCGGAAGACCGCGTTGCGCTTCGCGGCTTCCTCGGCCCTCGCCCTTTCCTCATCGCTCGCACCGGCGGCCGGCGGCTCGTCCTCCGCGAGGATCGGGTGCGAGGGCGCGAAGGTCATGACCGTGCCGAGGCGCTTCGTGCGGCGGAGATAGTCTTCCGTGAACATGAGGCAGCCGCGCATGACGACATTGCCGGCGGGTGTTTCGACCTTGGTGTAGGTGCGGTACCAGTCGGCGACGAGGTCGAGGCCGGTGACGAGGAAGGTCGCGGGCGAGGGGACATGCGGATGCTCCATGAAGAAGCGGCCGACAATGCCGTTGCGGTTGCCGAGACCCGCTTGCTCGACGCTGTTGGAGAGAAGGAGCAGCCGCGCATTCTCGATGCCGCCGGTCGCGAGGACGCAGGCCCTGGGCTTCACCGTGAAGCGGACGCCGGTGAGCGTCGCGACGTCGAGGCGCTCGACCTCGGCGCCGTTCGGGCTGGCGACGATCTCCGTCACGTTGGAATGGAGATAGCAGGTGACGTTCTTCGCGCGCTCGATGTCCGGGCGGTACTTCTTTCCCATGCGGGTGGGCGGGCTGTAGAGGAAGAAGCGGGTTTCGACCTCGTCGCCCGCGAGCGGCAGCGGCCTGCCGCCCTTCTCCCAGGCGGAGGCGTCGTCGAAGGCGGGGGAGCGGATCTGCAGCACCTCGCGGGCGCGCTCGTAGAAGGGGTCGAGCTCGGCGCGCGTGACCGGCCAGCCGGAATAAGGCACCCAGTCGCGCTCCTCGAAATCTATGGGCTCGAAGGGACGGCACCAGCCGCCCCAGTGGTTGGTGGTGCCGCCGAAATAGCGCAGGCGCGAACTGGTGAGCGGGTAGTCGACGCCGGCGATCTCGCCTTCGTAGAGGGCCTGCGTTTCGGCGTCGAACTCGAAGCCGCCGCTCTCGATGAGGGCGACGGAAATGCCGCTGCCGGCAAGCTCGCGGGCGATGGAGATGCCCGCCGCGCCCGCGCCGATGATGGCGAGGTCGGTTTCGATGACCGTTCCGTCGGGTAGCTGGCGTCCGTCTACAAACATGGGATTTCCGTCTCTCCTCGCGGGCCTGCGCCTTCGTGACGCTTTTGTTACCCGATTTCGTGCCCGAATTGCGGCAGGCCCCCGGCTTTTACAGGACTATCCACGGGAATCCGTGTGGAATTTACGCAGGCGGATGGCGGGAAAAGGGGGCGTTTTCGGCTGGACCGGGTGGCGCGCTCCATGCGAGGTTTCATCCCAACAGGAATCCCCCTTCCGGCCAAGGCTGCGAGGTCCCCCCAGGGCCCCCGAAAGACAGCGCGCCCGGGCAAGGGACAGCATCAAACGGAGGACGACCAATGAAAGAATGCCTCAAGTTCTACATCAACGGCGAATGGGTGGACCCGGCCGAGAAGAAGACGCTCGACGTCATCAACCCGGCGACCGAAGAGCCCTGCGCGAAGATCAGCATCGGCTCCAAGAAGGACGTCGACAAGGCGGTGGCCGCCGCGAAGAAGGCCTTCGAGACCTTCTCCAAGACGAGCGTCGACGAGCGGATCGCGCTGCTTTCCAAGATCATGGAAGTCTATCAGAGCCGCTATGGCGAGATCGCCGAGGCGATCAGCATGGAAATGGGCGCACCCGCGAAGCTCTCGCAGGTCGCGCAGGCGGCGATGGGGCTTGCCCATCTCGGCACCACCATCGAAATCCTGAAGAACTACAAGTTCGAGGAACAGCGCGGCACGACGACGCTGCGCAAGGAACCGATCGGCGTCTGCGGCTTCATCACGCCGTGGAACTGGCCGGTGAACCAGATCATGTGCAAGGTCGCCCCGGCGATTGCGGCGGGCTGCACCATGGTGCTGAAGCCTTCGGAAGAAGCGCCGATCAACGCCTATCTCATCGCCGAGATCTTCGACGCGGCGGGCGTGCCGAAGGGCGTGTTCAACCTGGTGAACGGCGACGGCCCGGGCGTGGGCGCGGCGATCTCGAGCCACCCCGATGTCGACATGGTTTCCTTCACGGGCTCGACCCGCGCGGGCATCCTGGTCGCGAAGGCGGCGGCCGATACGGTCAAGCGCGTGGCGCAGGAACTCGGCGGCAAGTCGCCCAACATCATCCTCGACGATGCCGACCTGCAGAAGGCGGTTTCGGGCGGCATCATGGGCGTGATGCAGAACTCCGGCCAGTCCTGCAACGCGCCGACGCGCATGCTGGTCCCCGCCGGCAAGCATGACGAAGCGGTGAAGATCGCCAAGGCGACCGCCGAAAGCGTGAAGGTCGGCGACCCGAACGCCGAAGGCACGGTGATGGGCCCGGTGGTGAACGAGGTTCAGTTCAACAAGATCCAGGCGCTGATCCAGAAGGGCATCGACGAGGGCGCGACGCTCGTCACCGGCGGCACGGGCCGCCCCGACGGCCTCAACAAGGGCTTCTATGTGCGCCCGACGGTGTTCGCCGGCGTCACCAACGACATGACGATCGCGCGGGAAGAAATCTTCGGCCCCGTCGTCGCCATCATGCCATACAAGACGGAAGAGGAAGCGATCGGCATCGCGAACGACACCGTCTACGGCCTGTCGGGCTATGTGCAGGGCGAGCCCGCCCACGCCAACAAGGTGGCCGCGCAGATCCGCGCCGGCCAGATCCATGTGAACGGCGCCGGCCCCGACCTCAACGCGCCCTTCGGCGGCTACAAGCAGTCCGGCAACGGCCGCGAATGGGGCCCGCTCGGCTTCGAGGAATTCCTCGAGACGAAGGCCGTGCTCGGCGCGAATGCGGCGTAACGAACTTCCGGATTAGTCCGGATACGGAGAAGCCGGTCCCGAGAGGGGCCGGCTTTTTTGTGCGTTCTGAGATGTGTTTTGCTGTCAGTGGATGTACGCAGATCCGCCCAGTATTTGGGGGTATCACGGGAATAATTGAGGTAAGAGGCTAGGACAAGGTGGGCGATCGTAACCTTGAGTCACATTCTTTGAATTGAGTCGTCTGTATCGCTGCTTACCTTTGTGTTGAGGGTTGCTGTAGGCGAACAACCCGACGATGGCATAGAGGGCCATTTCCGCCACGCATCCCACGTAGCTTGATCGTTCTGGTGCTAACACCGCTTGCGTGGCTTCCGGTTCGTTCGAATGCGGAAAGGTGATGCTAAAAACTCTCGCCTGCTTTTGTGTGGAGTCAGTGGGGAGGAGCGCTCGAGCATGCAAGGGCATTGGACTGATTTCATTTTCCTTCGCCCAGGCTTTCCGAAACGAAATATTTTTGAGAGCGATTCGAGTGCGAATGATTTTTCGTAGAATCAACGGTAGAGAGGGGTTTCCCCATTTTTTTGCAGTGCGCAGCCGTCGTGCGGCACAGTCTCGCCATAATTGCGTCACGGCTGCGCCTCAATAACGGACAAATGTGATCCTTCTACGGATTAATGATACCTATCTCGACGATGTTGGAAGCTATGGGTAAGTGGCGTTTTGATTTCTGTATGTTCTAGCGATGCATTTGGATATTTTTTTGGGGGATGCATATGCCGCAGATGGAAAATGCTTATGTGCGCGTGGGTCAACAAGGATATGAGGCGGTTCTCAGGGAATTGCGCCGCAAGCGTCTGAGGCTGGTTTCGAATCTTTCGGAGGCAGAGAAATCGCTCTCCGAGCGCTTCCGTCAAATGCAAGAAAGGGGTCGTGGTCCTATAAGTCGCAGTGTGCTCCGCGCGATTCAGAAGGTTGGGTCTCACGAGGGGGCTACAGTTACACTAAAAAATGCTGTGTCCGTCCCTCTACGACTCAGAACTGCACGGCGGGAAAAACTAAGAAGTGCTCCCGACAGCGATCCGTATGTGAGAGATGCCGCATTGACTACGATGGCTTATCTCGGTTCAGCGGGGTTTCATGCGCTGCCGGAGTACTTCGATGGCACCCCCGCATATTGGGCCCATGTCGTAGGCCAGGAAGACGATAGACAGTCATATTCGAGCACTCAGCACAGACTTTCGGCGGAAGTCTCCACTTTGCATCCACACAAGCCGTTTGGTCCTGCCCTCTTCGGTAATGATCGCGCTCAAAAGCTTGATGCGATTTCACCCGACATCATAGCTTACATCGTCGCCGATAAGGTTGATTCACGGACGAGAATTGGTCCGATAATTTATGTTCTTGAGGACATTCTTTCCAATCTAGACAGCGAGATAGTTGACCTCCTAAAGCACAAACATTTTCGGATCGATCCCGAAGTGGCCGTAACCGGAAACAATCTCATGGGGTTCGGCGGTGTGGCTCACATTAACGTCATAGGTGAACGAGGGTCAGACGAAGAACCAGACGGGCGAGCGTATTTTAGATTCAGACAGCACAAAACATTTGATGAGCGAGCGCATGGCAGGGATGCAATAGCGGCGTTGCAGAATACCTTGCGGAAAATGGCTAAGAGTCGGAGCTGCCTTGATCTGGCTCGAGGCGATGTGCTTCTTGTCAATAACCGCCGTGTTGCAACCCAGTGGTCTGACAGCTCGCCGGCGGGTATGTTCAAACAGGGAACGCTTCCGCTCAGCTCAGGCGATAGAACAATCATTCGCATGTCATTCTATCGTCCAGAGGAAATACTTCTTCGGAAAACTGTTGGATGATGTGTTGCAGGTGATGACGCATAGATCTATGGCCTGTCTGGCAATGTGCTGGGCGAGGGGAGCTTGGCCAACAAGGTGGCCGCGCAGATCCGCGCCGGCCAGATCCATGTGAACGGCGCCGGTCCCGACCTCAACGCGCCCTTCGGCGGCTACAAGCAGTCCGGCAACGGCCGCGAATGGGACCCGCTCGGCTTCGAGGAATTCCTCGAGACGAAGGCCGTGCTCGGGGCGAACGCGGCGTAAGCAGTTTCCGGGTTAGTCCGGATACGGAGAAGCCGGTCCCGAGAGGGGCCGGCTTTTTTGTTTCGTGCATCAACGTTCCAGGGGGCGAGTATGAAGATTAAGTTGAACGACGTGAATGGATGGATAGAAGGTACGTCGTGCGTCGTCACCGCACTTGCAGCTTTAAGTGATGAGACACCCCAGACAATTGCTTCATTATTATCTGATGTCGTCGCGGACAATGGAGGATATGTAGAGCCCTTGGTGACCTCCGCCTTCAACAGAAAGCATTGGGAAGAGGCTCTTGGGCGATTGGGCTTTGAGTATCTGATCGTCGGGGACTGTGCGGCGTCCGATCTACGCAACGCTGAGACGATAGAAGACTTTCTGCGCAGTGAGATGCCGAGTACTGCGCGTCTCGTCTTTTGTAAGCGCGCGGATCACTCCGATGCTCATGTCTTTGTAGTCTTTGGCGACAGGCTTGTTGACGTGTATACGCGGGGAAGGGCTGCCGATATTGACTCTCTGTCGTTGCCTTCGGAATTCGATGATTTCCTCGTAGCGTGCATATACGAGGTCAAGGTATCTCTTGGTAGTCGTAGGCGGCTCTAGCTGCGTTTTGATCACTGCTATCCGACGAACACAGAAACCAGAACGACCACAGCAATTGACCAGAGCGCTAAGGAAATGCCACGCAACGAAATCGCTATTTCTTTAATCGCAACCGAAAATTGCGCAGCTTGGCTGCCTTCGCCGTGTAGGGGCGTTTTCTCCAACGGCGCCGACTCTCCATTGGACTCAGAGTGGTTGTCTGCGTGGCTAAGAGCGCGCTCATTCACGACAATTGAGTTGAGTATCGTGGAGTTGGAAGAGCCGGATAGCATTGTAAATTGTTGCCAGTGGTAGGGTTCAGCTAAAGATTCATCAATTTCATTCTGAAAAAGGTGGGATTGGATAAAAATTTCCAGGGGCAACTTCCTGCCTTTTCTCTCCAATAGCCTTTCCAGCTCCGCAAGCGTTCCATCTGCGACGTATAGGTCCGCTACCAAGTAGTCTTCACCGGGGTCATCAGCATCCCCTCGACGTAAATCTTCGGTCCAGTGAATAAGAGCGCCTGGCGGTAATTCGGAACTTTCGTGAACCTCAATATAAATTCTGTTCAAACGTTCTCGATATTTCTCCTCGTCAATTCCCTCTGTGGTACTCACCGACCTAACCTCGATGTCACGTCGTCCTTTGATCGTTGCCCATCCAACTAGCCGGACGGTATGAGGGTGAGCTTCGGTGCGTATCGATGCCAAGTGTGCCCATCGAATTTCTCTTTGCTCTTCTTCGGAAAGAGTATTGAAATTTTCTCCGGCCTGTTTTTCTAGCTCTGAAGTTGCAGCAAGTAGTCCGAAGGAGCTGCCGATGTCAGTCTCTTGGCTCTGGAATGAGTGAATGAATTCGTACTCTTTAAGGGTCAAATGTAGTCGTCGCCACCGTTTATAGTCGTATACCGGCCTCTCGCGGGTGGAACTGGTGTTCTCGATTACGTTTGGATTGACCAAGACGGATCGCTCGTCTTCTTCGATTGAATTCTCGTTCATGATCTTCGCCCTCTAGTCTCCGGTGTCCGGGACATTTGCATTACTTTCTATCAGGTCGCCCGGTTCCGTGTCTTCTTCCCCTGCCCCCTGGTAATTGTCGCGCTGACCGCGAAAGACAAAAAATCCTCTCCATGAACGACAGCACGATCGGGAGACTTTATCATGTCGCCACGTCGGATCTCTGTCATCGCCGTCGTTCTCGCCTTCGGGGCGCTCACCGCCGAAGTGTTAATGGAGACGGGCTATCCCGGCATTTTCACGTTTCACATGCAGAGTTTCGCCGCTATGCGGGTGCTGACCGACTTCGTCATCGTCTGCGTGCTCGCGATGTTCTGTATGCTTCATGATGCGAAGATGAGGGGCGTCAATTCCTGGACTCTCGTCGTACTGACACTCGCCGTTGGCTCCTTCAGGCAACTCTTCTATCTCGTCGCACGGGAAGTGAAATCGGGCGCGGCGTCTCGCGCCGTCTTTCTTCATAGAATTTCTTGCGAAGCGAGACGCCGCCTGCGGCGGCTATTGGATGCCCGGGTCGAGCCCACTGCTGTCCGGTTAAGGAATGGGTGGACGGGTTGCATGGCTTGGATTCAACTGTGTTTTGCGACGAACGCGGTTGAATGAAGCTCGGAGAGCCCAAGCCATGCGCTACCAATCTACGGTGTTT
>CAJXOU010000117.1 GCA_913057645.1 uncultured Rhodobiaceae bacterium
GGACCGTAGTATCCACCAACCGACGGGATCCCCCGGGACGCGGGGTCTGGACTTCCCGCGCCGCAGGCATCGCCACCCTCTCCACGCATTCGGCCAGTCCGGACGCGCCCTTCGGTGGAGCGAGATGAAACTAATATGGGTACGGAGGAAGGGAGGGGGATAAGTTTATTTATCTTGGGGGTAGCCAATTCCCGTCGGAGTTAAAATAAGAGCAATAAGTGTAACCGAAACAGTTCCACAGGAGGTCGAGAAGCGGCTTAAGCGGTGTGGGTTGACCATCGGCGCGTGTGGTACTCTCAACTAATATCTCAGGCAAAATACAGATAGCTTGGTCAAGAGCATGTTCGGAATCTCGCATGAATCCAAACGGGTCGTTATTATGAAAATAAGGTACGGATCCATCCGCACCAATTAGCGAAATGAAAATTGCATATGGAGGGCCAAATCCGAGTTGAAGAAGTGTCTTTTCATACTGCTGAAGGGCGCTAACGGCGCGCGGAATGAAGTAGCTTCCAGAAAAGAACTTCTTTCCTTTATCTAGGGTTATAATCCCCGCTACGGCCGCTTCCACGCAGCCATCACGAAAAAGTTGGGTGTAGCTCCCGACGTTGTCCCCGACATGATAGGAAACTCTGAACCCTTCAAGATTTGCTCTCGGAGTCATACTGCTAGCCGCAATCGGATGAAGAGCTCCCATGTTCGAATGGAGCCATTCATAGTTCAGAGGGTGAAGGTTACTGAAATGACGTATCGGAACTATGTGCGCCAATAGAATTTGTTGTGCATCAATTTGTTCTGGAGCATCGCCTTGAGCGAGCGATTGCACACGGCCGCGAACAAAAGACTTGATCATCTGTGTGCGGTTTTCCGACAACAGGAACAAAGTTCTTAGTTCTCCGACATCAAGTTCGTGAACCGCGTTTGCATTGCGCGTGTAAAACTTGTTGCTGTTACCATAGCAAACCCGATGCGGGCGCGTAGCGCTCGGCGCTACCCGAATTATTACAACGTGCCCATCGTTTGAAGTGCTGAGGGTTTTGATCTCGTAAGTCGAAATTCTGGGCTCAATCCCATCTCTCAGAATGTTTTCAAGCCTTAGAATGTGGTCGTCGGCCACCGCTTCCCGGATAGGCTGAACTGATGCCGCTACGCCCTCATTCTCTGAAAGGCCGATTATGAGGTGGCCACCATCTGCGTTTGCAAAGGCAGAGACGTCTTTCAGAAACTCCTTCTTATCTTTGTCAGCACCACCATAAGCTGAAGCCTTGTATTCGAGGTACTTTCCCTCTGGAACAGCGTTATCAATCAGTTCCTGAATATCTCTAAGAGAAATGTCCGAGAAATTTTTTGTATCTAGTGGCATTGATATTTCAACTACACCCGCTCGTGCCCCCGCACGTGTCGCACTTCAGGCAGGTGCCGTTCCGCACCATCGTGAAGTTGCCGCATTCGCCGCAGGCTTCGCCTTCGTAGCCCTTCATGCGGGCTTCGACGACGCGGGACATGCCGGCGCCTCCGGACGATCCGCCGCCTGACGACACCGCGCCGACCGCGACGGCGCCCACCGCCTCGGCGGAGCCGGAGCGCATCAGCGCGCCCGCCGCCATGACTTCCGCCTTCACCGTCTGCTCGCGGACCGCGGGGGCGGCGACGGCTTCCGCCGTGTCGGCGCGGGCTTCCGCCGCCGCGCCGCCGCGCACGAGATAGAGGTTCCCCATCTGCGCCATGCGCGTATAGCCGGGGCTGACCACGGCGGAGGCGGGGAGCGCCGGCGCCTTGCCTTCGTCGGCACCGTCGCCCATCGCGTCGAAGGCGAGTTCCTTCGGATCGACATGGCCGAGGTCGGAGCGGCCGAGATAGGAGACGGCCAGTTCGCGGAACACATAGTCGAGGATCGAGGTCGCGTTCTTGATCCGGTCGTTGCCCTGGACGAGGCCCGCGGGCTCGAAGCGCGTGAAGGTGAAGGCCTCGACATATTCCTCAAGCGGCACGCCATATTGCAGGCCGAGCGAAATCGCGATGGCAAAATTGTTCATGAGGCTCCGGAAAGCGGCGCCCTCCTTGTGCATGTCGATGAAGATTTCGCCGATCTTGCCGTCGTCATATTCGCCGGTGCGGAGATAAACCTTGTGGCCGCCGACAAGCGCCTTCTGGGTGTACCCCTTGCGCCGGTCGGGCAGGCGGTCGCGCGTCTGCTCGGAGGCGACGACGCGCTCGGCAAGCTGCATGGCCGAGCGTTCGGCAACGATGCGGGCGCGCTCGGCCTGAGGCTGCG
Organism: uncultured Rhodobiaceae bacterium; assembly: GCA_913057645.1. GTDB lineage: Bacteria > Pseudomonadota > Alphaproteobacteria > Parvibaculales > Parvibaculaceae > Parvibaculum. The sequence continues at coordinate 2,276 of CAJXOU010000117.1, forward strand.
CGATAAGCGTCTCGACCGCGCTTTCCTCCTCGTCATCCTCGATGTCGTCGTCGAGAAGCTGCGAATTGAGCGGCTGCGAGAGTTTCGAGCCGTCGCGGTAAAGTGCATTCGCCTTCAGGCCGAGTTTCCAGGAGAGCATGTAGCTTTCCGTGCAGTCCTCGACGCTCGCCGAGTTCGGCATGTTGATCGTCTTCGAGATCGCGCCGGAGATGAAGGGCTGCGAGGCCGCCATCATGCGGATATGGCTTTCGACCGAGAGATAGCGCTTGCCGGTGCGGCCGCAGGGGTTCGCGCAATCGAAGACGGAGAGATGCTCGTCCTTCAGGCCCGGCGCGCCCTCAAGCGTCATGGCGCCGCAGACATGAAGGTTCGCCGCCTCGATTTCCTGCTTCGTGAAACCCAGCGCCGCGAGCATGTCGAAATCGAGATCGTCCATCGCGTCCGCATCGAGGCCGAGCACCTCGGTGCAGAAGTCCTCGCCGAGCTGCCACTTGTTGAAGACGAAGCGGATATCGAAGGCGGTCGCGAGCGCGGCCTCGACGGTGGCGATCTTCTCCGGCGTGAAGCCCCGCTCCATCAGCCGCTCGTGATTGACGCCCGGCGCATTTGCGAGTGTGCCGAGGCCGACGGCGAAGTTCACGATCTCCTCGATCTGGGTGTCGGCATAGCCGAGCGTACGGAGCGCCTGCGGCACAGCGCGGTTGATGATCTTGAAATAGCCGCCGCCCGCGAGCTTCTTGAATTTGACGAGGGCGAAATCGGGCTCGATGCCGGTCGTGTCGCAATCCATGACGAGGCCGATGGTGCCGGTCGGCGCGATCACCGTCGCCTGCGCGTTGCGGTAGCCGTAGCGCTCGCCCATCGCGACCGCGAGGTCCCAGGAGGCGCGGGCATGGTCGACGAGGTCGGCCTGCGGGCAGTTCGCCGCGTCGAGGATCTGCGGATAGACGGAAAGCTCTTCGTAGCCGCCGTTCAGCCCGTGCGCGGCGCGGGCGTGGTTGCGCATCACACGCAGCATGTGGTCGCGGTTTTCCTCGAAGCCGGGGAAGGGCGCAAGCTCCTTCGCCATCTGCGCCGAGGTGGCATAGGACACACCCGTCATGATGGCGCTGATCGCGCCGGTGAGCGCGCGCGCTTCGCGGCTGTCATAGCCGAGGCCGCAGGACATGAGCAGCCCGCCGATATTCGCGAAGCCGAGGCCGAGCGTGCGGAAACGGTAGCTACGCTCGGCGATCTCGCGGCTCGGGAACTGCGCCATGAGGACGGAGATTTCGAGCACGATGGTCCAGAGCTTCACCGCATGTTCGAAGGCTTCGACGTCGAAGCGTCCGTCGGCCTCGCGGAACTGGATCAGGTTGATCGAGGCGAGGTTGCAGGCCGTATCGTCGAGGAACATGTATTCCGAGCACGGATTGCTGGCGCGGATCGGGCCGGAGGCGGGGCAGGTGTGCCAGTCATTGATCGTGGTGTGGTACTGGATGCCGGGGTCGGCGCTCGCCCAGGCGGCATGGCCGACGCGGTCCCAGAGCTCGCGCGCGGGCAGCGTCTTCGTCGCCTCGCCGGTGAGCCGGCTCTTGAGCGTCCACTCCTCGTCCTGCTCGACCGCGCGCAGGAAGTCGTCGGTGACGCGCACCGTGTTGTTCGAGTTCTGGCCCGAGACGGTGAGATAGGCTTCGGAGTCCCAGTCCGTGTCGTAGGTGTCGAATTCGATGTCGGTGTAGCCCTGCCGCGCGAACTGGATCACGCGCTGCACGTAGTTTTCGGGTACATGCGCCTTGCGCGCCGCCACGATCTCGCGCTTCAGGGCCGGGTTCTTCTTCGGGTCGAAACAGGCGTCGCCATCCGCCTCGCAGTTGACGCAGGCGCGCATGATTGCGGCAAGATGCTTCTTGTTGACCTTGGAGCCGGTGACGAGGGCAGCGACCTTCTGCTCTTCCTTCACCTTCCAGTCGATGAAGTCCTCGATGTCGGGATGGTCGATGTCGACGATGACCATCTTGGCCGCGCGCCGCGTCGTGCCGCCGGACTTGATCGCGCCCGCCGCGCGGTCGCCGATCTTGAGGAAGCTCATCAGGCCGGAGGACTTGCCGCCGCCGGAAAGAGACTCGTTCTCGCCGCGCAGGTCAGAGAAGTTGGAGCCGGTGCCCGAGCCGTACTTGAAGAGCCGGGCCTCGCGTACCCAGAGGTCCATGATGCCGTTCTCGTTCACGAGATCGTCGTTCACGCTCTGGATGAAGCAGGCATGGGGCTGCGGATATTCATAGGCCGTCGAGGTGCGGGCGGTCTCGCCGGTCGCCGGGTCGGTCCGCCAGTGGCCCTGCGCCGGGCCATCGATGCCATAGGCCCAGTGAAGGCCGGTGTTGAACCATTGCGGGGAGTTGGGCGCCGCGATCTGCGCGGCCAGCATGAAGCGCTGCTCGTCGTAGAAGGCGCGCGCGTCCTCTTCCGTGTCGAAATAGCCGCCCTTCCAGCCCCAATAGGTCCAGGTGCCCGCCATCCGGTCGAACACCTGCCGCGCGTCGCGCTCGGGACCGAAGCGGTCTTCCGCGCGCAGGGCTTCGAGCGCGTCCGTGTCGGGCGCGCGCCGCCAGAGGAATTCCGGCACGCCGTCTTCCGGCACCGTCTTCAGCACCGCCGCCACGCCCGCCTTGCGGAAATATTTCTGCGCCAGCACGTCGCAGGCGACCTGGCTCCAGTCGGCCGGGACCTGGATGTCCTGCAGGTTGAAGACGACGGAGCCGTCCGGATTGCGAATTTCGCTCGTGGTCGTGCGGAAGGCGAGGCCTTCGTAAGGCGACTGACCTTCGACAGTGAAACAACGCTGGATACGCATCTGGCCCCCGGATTTTCCGCATGGAATTTCTGTTCCCCGGAGGAAGAGAAGGAGCGGCCGCCGACACGGTCTTTGAAAGGCTTCAGGGCATAAGATCCCGTTGCGCCGCGCCATTCTGGAGAGAGCCACCTAAGTGACTGTTTCCATTTGGCTTTCGCCGCCGAGCGTTGTGCTCTTTTGGGTGCCCGCCTGTTGCTCCTGCCTCGTCCCCTGAGGGAGAACAAATCCTAGGGACGATGGCCGGGGCCCGTCAAGCCAAAGACGCAAGATGTAGATATGACAGGCATCCAAGACACGAGATGCGGTGGGGTGGCCGCCCGAATCGAGGCGTTAACGACCATTGTGAGTTAACAGAGCGGAAACCTCTGGCCTGCTATCAATTCAGGTACGAAACCCAGAATAGGTGGAGAGTCCCAGTGGGCGAGCAGAGCACAGCCTTCGGCAAGGAGCTGAAGTCGCTGAAAATCCTTACGGTCGAGGACAATGGCAGCATGCGTCTGCTGCTCCGGACCATGCTCAATACCTTCGGCATCTCCACGATACGCCAGGCGCGCGACGGCACCGACGGCCTCACCGAATTGCAGCTCTACGATATCGACCTGGTGATCTCCGACTGGGAGATGCAGCCGATGAACGGCCGCGATTTCATCACCAGTGTGCGCGCCATCGGCAACGAGCCCATCTGCTTCACACCGATCATCGTGCTGACGGGCCATGCCTCGCGTTCGCTCATCACCGAGGCCTTCGAGATCGGGGCGACCCATCTCCTCGTGAAGCCGGTGACGCCGGCGAGCCTTCTCCACCGTATCGAATGGGTGCTGAATGACGCCCGCCAATTCGAGGCCGCGGGGGGCATCTACCGCCAGCCCATGATTATCCAGGAGCGCGAAGGGCTGAAACGGACCAAGACGGTCGGCCAGACCACCTGGGCCCTCGAATAAGCCTCGGTCGCGGGCTGGACCGGACCTCCCCCCGATGTCATATTCTGCCCGTTTTCCGGCCCCATAAGGCCGGAATCGCGTCTACAATGAGAGACGCGTGGGCGCGGTCGTTTTCAGCGGGAAAGTTCATGGGTCTGTTTTCTGAAATCTTCATCTGGTGGCACGGCCAGACCATGGGCACGCGCTTCCATACCTGGCGCAAGGGCCGCCTCGTCGGCGAGGACGGGCAGGGCAACCGCTACTACGAAGCGAAGAACGGCGAACAGATCGGCGGCTATGTCCGCCGCTGGGTGATCTATGACGGCCTTGCCGAGGCCTCGCGCGTGCCGCCGGACTGGCATGGCTGGCTGCATCACACCGTGGATACGCCGCCCACCGAAGAGGACTACGCGCCCCGCGAGTGGCAGCAGCCTCACATGCCCAATCTCACCGGCACCCGGCATGCCTATCGCCCGGCCGGCAGTCTGCACAAGGGTGGCGAGCGCCCGCAGGCGACCGGCGATTACAAGGCCTGGCGGCCTGAATAACCAGTCTTCCGCTCCGACAAAGAGCGTCATCCGGGGAGCCCCATGCAGAGCAATCTCGTTGAAACGCTGATCGGCACGCTGGTTGTCGTGGTGGCCGCAGTCTTTCTTTTCTACGGCTATTCCGCTTCCGGCATGCGCAGCTCGTCGGGCTATCACGTCAATGCCGCCTTCAGTTCCGTCGACGGGCTGGCGAACGGTTCGGATGTCCGCCTCTCGGGCATCAAGATCGGCACGGTGGTTGGCCAGGATCTCGATCCGGAGACCTACCAGGCGGTGGTCAAGCTCGACATTGCGAGCGATGTGAAGCTGCCGGACGACAGCAGCGCCAAGATCACGAGCGAGGGGCTGCTCGGCGGCAGCTACATCTCGGTGACGCCGGGCGGCAGCGAGGAGATGCTGGCCGATGGCGGCGAGATCATGTTCACGCAAGGCTCCGTCGACCTGATGAGCCTGATCGGCCAGGCCGTCTTCTCGGCGTCGGACAGCGGCTCGGACGAGTAGTCTCCCGGAGAGTGCCGATGCGTTTTCTCATTCCCACAGGCGCGGGCTTCGCGTTTCTCGCCGTCGCCGCCACGCCGGCGCTTGCCGACAAATATCCGGTCGCCGTCTTCAGCGGTCTCGACAAGACGACGGCGCGCGTCACGAGTTTCGATGCGAAAGTGGGCGAGGCCGCGCAGTTCGGCTCGCTCGAGGTTCTCGTCAGGGCATGCGACAAGAAACCCCCGGAAGAGCCGCCCCGGACGGCCGCCTATGTGGAAATCCGCCAGCTTGAACGCGACGAGAAAACGGAAGGGGAGGTGAACCCGCCCTCGCCGTCTTCCGGCGCCGAACCGCTCGTCTTCCAGGGCTGGATGTATGCGGAGAGCCCGGGGCTCAACGCGCTGGAGCACCCCGTCTACGACATCTGGGTGACGGACTGCAAAACCTCGTCCGGCGGCGCATCCTCCGGCAGCGAATAGAAATCTCCCTGCGCCGCCGTCGCCTTCATCAGCTTCACGCGATAGAGGTCGCGTGAAATCTCGATCGCGCCGAACTGCTTCAGATGCGACGTCACGAACTGCGTGTCGAGAAGCGTGTAGCCGCCCCGGATCAGCCGCGCGACGAGATGGACGAGGGCGACCTTGCTCGCATCGGTGACGCGGCTGAACATGCTCTCGCCGAAGAACGCCGCCCCCAGCGAGACGCCGTAGAGGCCGCCGGCGAGTTTTTCCCCCTGCCAGCATTCGACGGAATGCGCGCGGCCCCGCGCGTGCAGTTCGCAATAGAGACCGACGATGCGCTCGTTGATCCAGGTGCCGTCGCGGTTGGGCGCCGCCTCGGCGCAGCCGAGCATGACCTCGCGAAATGCCGTGTCGATCCTGATTTCGAAAGGCTGCTGCCGGACGGTACGCTTCAGGCGCTTCGGCACGTGAAAGGCGTCGAGCGGGAGGATGCCGCGCACCTCCGGATCGATCCAGTAGAGCTCCGGATCGTCGCGCGATTCCGCCATCGGAAACACGCCATAGGCATAGGCGCGAAGCAGGACCTCGGCATCGATATCGCTCATGCCCGTCTACTCGCCGTGTCCACGGGCCCCGTCAGGACTTCTGTTTCAGGAAGTCCTCAAGCCAGTGGATATGATACTCGCCATTGATGAAATCCGGTTCGTTCACAAGATCCTGGAACAGCGGGATCGTCGTCTTGATCCCGTCGATGACGAACTCGTGCAGCGTCCGGCGGAGCCGCATCAGGCATTCGTTGCGGTTGCGCCCGCTCACCACAAGCTTGCCGATCAGGCTGTCGTAATAGGGTGGAATGCGGTAGCCCGAATAGACCGCGCTGTCGACTCGCACGCCGAGCCCGCCCGGCGTGTGGAAATCCTTCACCGTACCCGGCGAGGGCGCGAAGGTGCGCGGGTCTTCGGCATTGATGCGGCATTCGACGGCATGGCCGGAAAATTCGACATCCTCCTGCCGGAAACTCATCTCCATGCCGGCGGCGATGCGGATCTGCTCGCGTACGAGGTCGATCCCCGTCACCGCTTCGGTGATCGGATGTTCGACCTGAAGGCGGGTGTTCATCTCGATGAAGAAGAACTCGCCGTTCTCGTAGAGGAATTCGACCGTGCCGACGCCGAGATAGCCCAGCTTCTTGATGGCGCGCGCGACGATGCCGCCGATTTCCGCGCGCTGCTGCGCGTTGAGCGCGGGCGAGGGGCACTCCTCCAGCACCTTCTGGTGGCGGCGCTGCAGCGAGCAGTCGCGTTCGCCGAGATGGGCGACATTGCCGTGACTGTCGGCGATCACCTGCACCTCGATGTGGCGCGGCTGGCCGAGATATTTTTCCATGTAGAGCGCGTCGTCGCCGAAGGCGGCCTTCGCTTCCGACCGCGCGGTCGAGAGCGCCGAGGAAAGCTCCTCGCGCGAGCGCGCGACCTTCATGCCGCGTCCGCCGCCGCCTGCCGCCGCCTTGACGAGCACGGGATAGCCCGTCTCTTCCGCGACCTTGTAGGCCTGGTCGTCGGTCGTGATCGCGCCGTCGGAGCCCGGCACCACGGGAATGCCGAGTTCCTTCGCGGTGATCTTCGCCTGGATCTTGTCGCCCATCAGGCGGATATGGTCGCCGCTCGGGCCGATGAAGGTGATGTCATGCGCCTTCAGAATGTCGGCGAAGCGCGCATTCTCGGACAGGAAGCCGTAGCCCGGATGGACCGCGTCCGCGCCGGTGATTTCGCAGGCGGAAATGATCGCCGGGATGTTCAGGTAACTTTCGCTTGCGGCCGGCGGGCCGATGCAGACGCTTTCATTGGCGAGGCGGACATGCATCGCGTCCGCATCCGCCGTCGAATGGACCGCGACCGTCTTGATGCCCATCTCGCGGCAGGCGCGATGGATGCGCAGCGCGATTTCGCCACGGTTTGCAATGAGGACCTTCTCGAACATGAGGCGGCCCGTTATTCGATGACGAAGAGCGGTTCGCCGAACTCGACCGGCTGGCCGTCGTCGACGAGAACCGCGGTGAGCTTGCCGGAGCGCGGCGCCGGAATGTGGTTCATCGTCTTCATCGCTTCGATGATGAGGATCGTCTGCCCCTCGCTCACATTGGTGCCGGGCTGGACGAAGGTTGGGGCGCCGGGCTCGGGCGAGAGGAAGGCCGTGCCGACCATCGGCGAGGCGACGGCGCCGGGATGGGACGCGGATTCGGAGGCGGTGGGCGACGAAGCCGCGTCCCATCCC
>CAJXOU010000118.1 GCA_913057645.1 uncultured Rhodobiaceae bacterium
CCCCCATGCTTCACCTCAGCCATGACGGACAGCCCGCGCATCATCATTGATGCCTCGCCGCACCGATCTGCTAGTCTCGTCCCCAACAAACGACAGGAGGACGATCATGGGCGTGACGCTGCCGAAACAGGGCACCGAATGGGGCAAGCTCAAGGGCGAGATGGAGGCGCGCGGCGCGCATGACGTGAAGTGGCGCGAAGGCAAGACGGCCGTCTATGTCTTCAATGCCGGCCCCGATGTCGCGGAGGTCCAGAAAGAGGCCTACACGATGTTCATGTCGGAAAACGGCCTCGGGCCGATGGCCTTTCCGAGCCTGAAACAGATGGAGGACGAGGTCGTCGCCATGGGCCTCGGCCTCCTACACGGGCCCGAAGGTTCGGCGGGCAACATCACGTCGGGCGGAACGGATTCGATCACGATGGCGGTGAAGACCGCACGGGATTGCGCGCGCAAGGAGCGCGGCGTCACGGGTCAGTGCAACATCGTCGCGCCGTGGTCGGCGCATCCCGCCTTCGACAAGGCGGCGAAGATGATGGAACTCGAGATCAGGCGCATCCCCTGTGCCGATCTTGTCGCGGACGCAGCGGCGATGGAAAGCGCGGTCGACGGCAACACCATCATGATCGTCGGCTCCGCGCCCTGCTTTCCCTACGGGCTCATCGACCCGATCGAGAAGCTTGGCGCGCTCGCGGAAAGGAAGAAGCTCTGGCTCCATGTGGATGCCTGTGTCGGCGGATACATCGCGCCTTTCGTGCGCATGAATGGCGGCGACATTCCCCCCTTCGACTTCGAGGTGCCCGGCGTCTCGTCCATGTCGGCCGACCTTCACAAATACGGCTACTGCGCGAAGGGCGCGTCCACTGTGCTCTTCCGCTCGGACGATCTGCGCTCGCACATGATCTTCGATTGCGCGGACTGGCCGGGCGGACGCATGGTGACGCCGACGCTCGCGGGCACGCGGCCGGGCGGCGCCATTGCGGCGGCCTGGGCCGTCATGAACTTTCTCGGCGAGGAAGGCTACCGCGCGAAGCACAAACAGGTGACGGACGCGCGCGAAGCCATAGAGGCGGGCGTCGTCAAGCTCGGCTTCCGCGTTCTCGGCCGGCCGCAGCTCGGGATCGTCTCCTTCACCCATGACGAGGTCGATCCCTTCGCCGTCTGGGGCAAGCTCTTCGAGCGCGGCTGGTTCACCAGCCTCACCACGGAGCCGAAAGGTCTCCACCTCATGCTCTCGCCCTTCCACGCCTCCGTGACGGACACCTACCTCACCGATCTCGAATGGGCGCTCGGCGAAGTGAAGGCGGGCAATGCCGGCAAGAAGCGGGAAGCGCGGTATAGCTGATCTTGACATGGCACCATAATGGTGCCATATAGAAAGCTGCCTGCATGGAGAAGCGCAAGCCGCATCACGATCTTGATGCCTTCAAGGAGGCCGTCGCTTCTCCGCAACGGCTAACGGTAACGACCGTGGCGCTTCGGGCCGCCATCGCTCTTGGGTTCGACAGAAGGGAAATGACGGCGGCGCTCAGGAGCCTTGAGCGTCATCACTTCTACAAGTCGATGACGTCCCATGCGGATCATCGTCAGTGGCAGGATGTTTATCACCTGCCCTATGACGGCTTGATGCTCTATGTGAAGTTCACGGCCGACGCGGTCACGGAGTTCACATTGCTTTCCTTCAAGGAGAAGGGCGATGGCTGACACGCGCATACATCCCGAGACGGGAGCAACGCTTCGCCGCGATGTTCGTCCCTTCGCGGTCGAGTATCGCGGTCGTCGCCGTGTCGTCTCCCTTCCCGGCTGGTATCCGGCGGGCGAAGGAGATGCGCTTCACACCGGAAAGGATACGGACGTTGCGGACGCCGCACTGAGCGAACTCAAAACAGAAGTTCGCCGCGAGAATGCGGCTTATGTAGCGTCGGTGAGAAAGAAGCTCGGCCTGTCCCAGCGGCAGGCGGGCGAACTGATCGGCGGCGGACCGCGCGCATTTCAGAAATACGAGTCCGGCGAGGTTGAGCCGAGCGAAGCCATGCTGAAGCTGCTGCGGCTTCTGGACAACGATCCCTCCCGCATCGCCGAGCTGCAGCCGGTCTGACCGGCCCGCAATAAAAAGAGCCCGCCTCGGGGGGATGAGAGGCGGGCTCCATACTCATACTCTTACGCAACATGCCATCGAGGGATGTCGAGGGCAGGGCGAGACAAGAGGCTTAGTTACCGGTCGCCTCGTCGATGTCCTCGCCCATTTCTTCCGCGGGGCCGTCCTCGAACATGTTCGAGGTCGAATCCGCGGCCTCATCGATTTCCTCGCCGGCCTCTTCCATCGGGCCCTGGTCGTCGCAGGCGGCGAGGCCGCCGGCCAGCGGCAGAACAACGAGGATACCGTAGAGTGTCTTGCGCAACATGTGAGTGTCTCCGTCTGTGGTGACAGGGGTGCCGGCATCGGCGATGCCGGTCGAAAACCTTGCCGGTGGACCGCGCATCGCCTGATGCCATGCGCCGCCGTGCCGGGTCGGACAAAGAACGCGCGGGTTCCCTCCGGGTTCCCTCGGTAGTGTCCGGAGAATTTTTCCCGCCCTTTCCCTCCCTTTCCGCGCGGACGCGACGGAAACCGCCGGAATGCGTGGTTCGCCTCCCCGAAACCCGTTTTCGCCGCCGCGCCACCTGTTACTATCGCGGCAATATAGAAGTCACCTGGGGAGGAGACGATGACGGAAGCGAAGATCAGGTCGGGTGCGCGGGAGGAAAACATTTCAGCGCTCGCCGTCAGGGCCGCGCGGGCCGCGAGCGGGTTTGCCTCGCTCGGCATAGGGGCGGGCGACGTGATCGCCGTCTATCTCCGGAACGATTTCGCCTTCTTCGAGGCGTCCGCCGCCGCCGGTCTCGTCGGCGCCTATTCGACCCCGGTCAACTGGCACAACTCGCCGGACGAGGCGCGCTACATCTTCGAGAACTCCGGCGCGAAGGCGATCGTCATCCATGCCGACCTGCTGCGCGGCATCGAGAAGGCAATCCCGAAGGACGTGCCGGTCTTCGTCGTCGAGACGCCGCCCGAAATCGTCTCGGCCTATGGCCTCGCGGCGGCGGATGCAAAGCTGCCGGCGGGTGCGACGGACTGGTCGAAGTGGCTCTCGCAGTTTCAGCCCATCGAGGCGGGCCCCGCCGAACCGCCAGGCTCCATGATCTATACCTCCGGCACCACCGGTCATCCGAAGGGCGTGCGCCGGGCCGCGCCGACGCCCGACCAGGCGGTCGTCTGGGCACAGATCATCGGCAAGGTCATGGGCTTCAACCCGGCTTTCGGCGAACCGCAGGAGATGGTCACCGTCGTCACCGGCCCGATGTACCACTCCGCGCCCAATGCCTACGGGCTCTATGCTTTCCGCGTTGGCGCGAACGTCATTCTTGAGCCGCGTTTCGATCCGGAAGAACTGCTGCAGATGATCGAACGCCACAAGGTCACGCATCTCCACATGGTGCCGACCATGTTCGTCCGCCTGCTGAAGCTGCCGGACGAGGTGAAGAAGAAATACGATCTCTCCTCGCTCCGTTTCGTCGTGCATGCGGCTGCGCCCTGCCCGGTTCACGTCAAGCAGGCCATGATCGAATGGTGGGGGCCCGTCATCTTCGAATATTACGGCGGCACGGAAACGGGCGCCGTCGTCTTCTGCAATTCGGAGGAATATCTCGCCCATCCCGGCACCGTCGGAAAGGCGATCGAGGGGGCGAAGGTTCTGGTGCTCGACGATGACGGCAAGGAACTCGCGCGGGGCGCCACCGGCGAAATCGTCTGCCGCATCCCGACCATTCCCGATTTCACCTATCACGGCGACGACGAGAAGCGCCGCCGCGCGGAAAAGGCGGGCCTCATCGCGCTCGGCGATATCGGCTATCTCGACGATGACGGCTTTCTCTATCTCTGCGACCGCGCCAAGGACATGGTGATCTCCGGCGGCGTCAACATCTACCCGGCCGAGATCGAGGCCGAGCTCCACAAGATGCCGGGTGTGGGCGATTGCGCCGTTTTCGGCATTCCGGACGAGGAATTCGGCGAGTCCCTCTGCGCCGTCGTCCAGCGCCAGCCCGGCGCCGATATCGGCGAAACCGACGTGAAGAGCTTCCTGCGCGAGCGGGTCGCCGGCTACAAGGTGCCCAGGATCGTCGAATTCCGCACCGACCTGCCGCGCGAGGATTCCGGGAAAATATTCAAACGGAAGCTCCGCGAGCCCTATTGGGAGCAGGCCGGCAGGCAGATCTGACGGACCCGCCTGCGCGCCGATCCGTAGAAAGGGGCAGGTTTCTGCCCCTTTTTAATGCGTGCACTGCGTCAACGCGCCACGCTGCATTGCAAAAGTTTTATCCGCTGACATCTTGTCAGTTTGTGCACTGCACCATATCTTTGGGTCAACGACACAGAGAATCGCCTTCAGGCGGCATCCCCCAATGAGGGGCGGAAACACCCGGGCCGGACTTTGTGACACTCGCAGTATCAGAGGTAGCCCCATGACTTCCGCTCAACACATCGCCTCCCACGTCGCGGCGCATACGAGGTCTCTTGGCGCCGATCTTTCGGCCCAGGCCGGGCGCCTGTGGTCCGCGGGCACGGCCCAGATCGCCAGGACCCGCCACGAATTCCGCCTCGGCGACGCCGTCGCCGCGGCCGGCTACACGGTCATGTCGCTTTATGCGGCCGGCTTCGTCGCCTATGTGGCGGCGGCGTTCTAGACCCCGCCGGAGGCCGCTCCAGAGACCGTCGAAGGGCGCAGTGGTTCTTGCCGCTGCGCCCTTTCCTATGTCGATTAATCCTGTCCGCCCCCGCTGAAGCCCCGTCTTGCGCAGCGTAAGCTCCTACCCATATAATAAGCCTACCTTATTAGGTGTGTACCACTCTAAACCCGAAGACGTGCGTCAGATGTCGACAAACCAGAACCCGGAGCGCAGCACCGGCTTTCTGCTGCGGGACAATTCCCGCTTCATGAAGGTCGCCTTCAACGAGCGCGTCAGCGGCCTCACACAGGCCCAGTGGGGGGCGCTCGCCCACCTCTCGCGGCACCAGGGCCTCAACCAGGTCGGCCTTGCCGATCTCCTCGAAGTGCAGCCCATCACGGTCGCGCGTCTGATCGACAAGCTCGTGGCGCTCGGCCTGGTGGAGCGCCGCCCCGATCCCAACGACCGTCGCGCGCAGCAGCTCTTCCTCACCGGCAACGCGCAGCCCCTGCTCGACCAGATGTGGGAGGCGGGCGACGAAATTCTCGACGAGGCCTATGCCGGCTTCAGCGAGGAAGAGCGCACCACCTTCATCGACATGCTGGTCCGCATGCGCGGCAACCTTGCGCGCCTCGCGCAGGGCGACACGCGCAGCCGCATCACGGGTCTGCGCAAGGCAGGCTGACAAGGGACCCGTTGCGGTCCCGGCCCGAACGGTCCAATCTGCCGCCAGACGGGAGGGCCCATGCCGGTTCAGATTCCATATGTGCGCGAGATCGAGTTCGAATACGGAGACTGCGACGAGGTTTCGCCGCTGATCCGCCGCGTCGTCGCGAACAATCCTTCAGCCTTCACCTACAAGGGCACCGGCACCTACATCATCGGCCATGGCGATGTCGCGGTGATCGATCCGGGCCCCCTGCTGCCCGATCATGTCGATGCGCTGCTCCGCGCGCTCGAAGGCGAAACCGTCAGCCACATCCTCATCACCCACACGCATAGCGACCACTCGCCCGCCGCGAAGCCGCTGAAGGCGCTGACGGGAGCGGAGACCTACGCCTACGGTCCGCATGGCTCGGGCCAGAAGCAGGGCGGCGACGAGGTGCAGGTCGAGGAAGACGGCGACATGGAGTTCGTGCCGGACGTCGAACTGCGCCACGGCGATGTCATCGAGGGCGACGGCTGGACCGTCGAATGCGTCTACACGCCCGGCCACACCTCGAACCACATGTGCTTCGCGCTTGAGGAGGAGAAGGCGCTCTTCACCGGCGACCATGTCATGGGCTGGTCGACAAGCATCGTGAGCCCGCCCGACGGCAACATGGAGCAGTACATGGCCTCGCTCCGCCTGCTGCTCGACCGCGACGACGAAATCTACTGGCCGACGCATGGCCCCGCGATCACCGATCCGAAGCCCTTCGTGCGCTCCTTCATCGAACATCGCGAAGACCGCGAACGCCAGATCATGGAGCAGCTCGCCGCCGGCCACACCCGCATCCAGGACATGGTGCCGGTGATGTATGCCGCGGTCGACAAGCGGCTCTACCCGGCCGCCGCCCGCTCCGTCCTCGCCCATATGGAGCATCTCGTCGCGACCGGCGCCGTCGCGACCAAGGGCAAGCCCTCCCTCGGCAACGACTACTGGCTGGCTTAGACCAAAAACACGGTGTCACCCCGGCGAAAGCCGGGGTCCATGGGCCTCTCGCCGATATCCATCGCCAGAAAGTGCAATGACGCAGCTCAGATGGATCCCGGCTTTCGCCGGGATGACACATCTGTTTTGGCTGCTACCCCGCGTCTCCGAGCTTCACCCGCAGCGCATGCAGATAGGTCCGGATGCGGTTCGCGTTCGCGCCGAGATCGCTTTCGCCGACGCGCGACACGGAGCGGACGTCGACGGCCGCGCCGGCGTCCGTTTCCGTGACGCGGATCGCGACGTCGTCCTTGAAGTTCATCACCGCCGTCGTCGCCGTCGCCTCGATCAGCCCCGTCTCCGGATCGCTGGCGAGAATGTCCCACTCCATCTCGCGGGCGGTCTCGAGCGCCGCCGCGAACACCGCGTCGGTGTCCTTGCCGGTCACGAGCGTCGCGATGTCGGGATAGGCCTGCCGCTGCAGCTCGGCGAGATCGGCGGGCGTCGCCCGGTCGAGCGGATTCGCATTCTCGCCGCGCGCTGTCACCGCCGCCTCGAAGGAAGGCGGGTTGTCGAGATCGGTCGATATGTCGTGGATGCGCGGCACCTGCGATCCGGCGATCATCGCCTGGGCAATGGGCGCGGCGGCGAGGACGCCGAGCACAAGCCCCGCAATCGCGGTCCGCGCGCCCCGCCGCGCCGTGAACAGCGTCAGCAACAGCCCCACCGCCGAAACCACGGCGGCAAGCGCGCCGATCGCGGCGCCTGCGGCAAGCGCCAGCAAAGCGATGCGGAAGTCCACCACGCCGAAGCGCTGGCCCACGATGCCGAGCACCAGCACGGCAAGACCCACGACGCCCAGCCACAATCCAACCGCGGCCAGCCGCGACTTACGCTCGCTCATATCCGTTCCCTGTTTTTCCGCCGCCGATTGTCCGGCGGCGCCGTCCGTTGCCCTGCCCGGCGCGCGTGCCTACTCGGCGGCGTTCGCGGTCGGCAGCTTGTATTCCTTGAACTGGTCGCGCAGCGCCAGCTTCTGGATCTTGCCGGTTGCCGTGTGCGGGATTTCCTCCACGAAGACCACATCGTCCGGCATCCACCACTTGGCGATCTTGCCTTCCATGTAGCTGAGGATTTCCTCCTTGGTCGGCTTTTCGCCTTCCTTCGGCACCACGATCAGGAGCGGGCGTTCGTCCCACTTGGGATGCACGATGCCGATGACGGCGGCTTCGGTGACCTTCGGGTGGCCGACCGCGAGGTTCTCGATCTCGATCGAGGAGATCCACTCGCCGCCGGACTTGATGACGTCCTTCGCGCGGTCGGTGATCTGCATGTAGCCCTGGGGGTCGATGGTCGCGACGTCGCCCGTGTCGAACCAGCCATCCTTGTCGAGGATGTTGCCGCCCTCGCCCTTGAGGTAGGCGCCGGCAATCGCAGGCCCGCGCACCATCAGGTGGCCGAAGGCCTTGCCGTCGGCGGGCAGGTCGTTGCCGTCGTCGTCGGTGATCTTCATCTCGACCGTGTAGATCGCGCGGCCCTGCTTCACCTTGACGTCGATCTGCTTGTCGAGCGGCCAGTCTTCCATGCCGGCCTTCAGCGCACCGAGCGTGCCCATGGGCGACATCTCCGTCATGCCCCAGGCATGGAACACCTTCACATCATACTTTTTCTCGAAGACCTCGATCATGGAGCGCGGCGCGGCCGAGCCGCCGATCACCACGCGGTCGAGCTTCGGCAGTTCGGCGCCGGTCTTTTCGAGATACTGCAGCAGCATCAGCCAGACGGTCGGCACCGCCGCCGTCACCGTCACCTGCTCCTTGTCGAGCAGTTCGTAGATGCTCTCGCCGTCCATGTTGGCGCCGGGCATCACGATCTTCGCGCCGACGGCGGGCGCCGCGAAGGCGATGCCCCAGGCGTTGGCGTGGAACATCGGCACCACCGGCAGGATCGCATCCGCCGATTTCATGCCGAGCGCGTCGCCCATGTTCGCCGCCATCGAATGCAGCACGTTGGAGCGGTGCGAATAGAGCACGCCCTTCGGGTTGCCCGTCGTGCCCGACGTGTAGCAGAGGCCGCAGGCCGCATTCTCGTCGACTTCCGCCCATTTGAAGTTGCCATCCTCGGCTTCCACGATCTCCTCGAAGCAGAGCGCGTTCGGAAGCTTCGTTTCCGGCATGTGGGCCTTGTCCGTCATGATGACATAGGCCTTCACGTTCGGCAGCTTGTCGGCGATCCCCTCGAGGATCGGCACGAAGGTCAGGTCGAGGAAGACGAGTTTGTCCTCGGCGTGATTGATGATGTAGACGAGCTGCTCGGCGAAGAGACGCGGGTTCAGCGTGTGGCAGACCGCGCCCATGCCCATGATGCCGTACCAGGCCTCGAGATGGCGCGCCGTGTTCCAGGCCATGGTGGCGACGACGTCGCCTTCCTTCATGCCGAGCTTCGTCAGCGCCTGCGCGACCTTGCGCGCCCTCAGATGGATGTCCTTGTAGGTGGTGCGCGTGATCGGTCCCTCCACCGTCCGCGTCACGACTTCCCGGTCGCCGTGAAAGCGCGCGGCATGGTCGATGATCGACGTCACGCGCAGCGGCCAGTCCTGCATCAATCCCTGCATGGGTCTCGTTCCCTCGTGTTTGACGCCGGGGCTTCCCGGCCTTTTCCCTTTGGCGGGCAGTCTAGCCGCCAAGGCCGGGGCGGACAACGCTCGCCATAACTTTGCGGCCCGAATCCTTGCCTCCCGCCTCCCGCCCCCCTCTAATGGGCGGCAAATAACGTCGAACCAGAATCCGCAAAATCGGGGAGTTTCCCATGACAGAGCTTCACTTCCGGTCCGCCTCCGACCTTGGCCGGATCATGCGCCGCCGCGAACTCTCCAGCGTCGAGCTCACCGGCCACTACATTTCGCGGATCGAGAAGTTCGACGGGAAGACCAACGCCGTCGTCGCCCGCGATTTCGACCGCGCGATGAGCCTCGCGAAGCAGGCCGACGAGGCCTTCGCCCGCGACGAGATCCTCGGGCCGCTGCACGGGCTCCCCTTCACCATCAAGGATGCCTACGAGGTCGAGGGCATCGTCTCGACCGGCGGCAATCCCGCCTGGAAGGATCATGTCCCCGCCCACAGCGCCGTCGCCGTCGAGCGTCTCCAGCGCGCGGGCGGCATCGTCATGGGCAAGACCAACGTCCCCTACCTCCCGGGCGACCTCCAATCCTACACCGCCATCTACGGCACGACGAACACCCCTTGGGCTCTCGAATGCGCCCCCGGCGGCCCCCCCGCCGGCTCGCACGCCCCGCTCCACGCGGGCCGCCCTCCCACCGCCCA
>CAJXOU010000119.1 GCA_913057645.1 uncultured Rhodobiaceae bacterium
GTGGTGATCGCGGCGGGGACGGAGACGCGCGCGCTCCCCAAACCCTTCCGCGTCAGAAGCTACATCTATCCGCTGAAGGGCTATTCGGTGACGCTGCCCGCGCCCGAAGGAAACGCGCCGGAAGTGAGCATCACCGACGAGGCCCGCAAGATCGTGGTGAGCCGTCTGGGCAACCGCATCCGTGCGGCGGGGCAGGCGGAAGTCGGCGGCTACGACCTGACGCTGGAGCCGGGCCGGGCGCGCTCGGTGCTGAATGCGCTCGAGGGCGTGCTGCCGCAAATGGGGCCGGTGCGGGACGAGGCTGAATTCTGGTGCGGGCTGCGCCCGATGACGCCGGACGGGAGCCCCGTGATCGGCGAAATACCGGGCGCATCGAATCTTTTCGTGAACAGCGGCCACGGCACGCTCGGCTGGACGCTGGGGGCCGGCAGCGGGGCCGTGATGGCGGATCTGGTCTGCGGCAGTGCGCCGCAACTTGATCTAAGTCCTTTTTCTATAAAGAGATTTTGATAATAAAATCCCATAATCATGTAAAATATTGTGCGATGCACAAAAAATACTTGACGCTGGGGCAGGGGTTAATTATCTCATTGTGCAGCGCACAAATCCGGCGCGCCGGTATGTGCGGGGAAACGCTCGCATCGATGCGAGCGGCCACGCGATACAGGAGAGAAACAAAATGACCGAAGCGACCCCCAAAGCCAAGACGACCAAAGCGAAGCCGCGCGCCAAGAAGGCGACGGCGAAGACCACGACCGCCAAGGCCGCGCCGAAGGCCGATCCGAAGAATGCGATCGAGACGGCGTCGGGCATCATGGTGACGCTCGCCCGCACCAATTTCGAGGAAGGCGTGGAAACCGCCCGTGCCGTGATGAAGTCCGGCAGCCTCAAGTCGGCGGTCGAACTCCAGAACGAATATGTCCGCTCGACCCTGAAGCGCAACATCGACGCCGCGCGCGAGCTCAACGAGCTCACCGTGTCGACCGTGCGCGAAGCCGTCGGCCCCTACACCACGAAGTTCACGGAAGCCTTCGAAAAGATGCGCGCTGCGTAATAGCGCGGACACCAGGTGTCAGCTTCCTGAATGGCGTACCTGTTGCGTTGAGTAAAAGAAGGCCCGGCCCTCGTTCGAGGTGCCGGGCCTTTTTTCATGTTGATGGGGGGGCGGTCAGACGGCGGCGCGCTCCCGTGCGCGCTGCGCGAGGCGGTGGCGAAGCGAGAGCACGGTTTCGCGGCCGTCGGCAGCGGGCTGATAATAGAGGCTGAAGGAGCCGACATTTTCCGCCCAGATTTCCGGCGTGATGTTGTCGGCGACTTCGAGCGCGTCGATGCCGCAGCGGATCATGAACTGGAACTGGTCGCGCAGCACATTGCCGACCGCCCGCAATTCGCCCTTGTAGCCGTGGCGCTCGCGCAGCAGCCGCGCATAGGAATAGGCCCGCCCGTTCCTGTAGGTCGGGAATTCGAGCGCGACGACGTCGAGCTTGTCGAGGTCCTCGACGATGGGCGACGGCTCCTGTCCGCTCTTAAGGCGCACGCCGACGGGCGTGTTGCGCGCGCGCAGCGCCTCGCCTTCGGCCTGCCAGCGTTCGAGCGAGACGATGACCGGGCCGTCCGGCAACTGATCCTCGTCGCCGACCGTCGCGAACCTGTCCTCGACGAACCCGCCGTTCTTAATGAGTTTCATAGAGGCTCTCCTTGAACGGCTCGACGCCGATGCGGCGATAGGTGTCGATGAACCTCTCGCCTTCGTTGCGCTTGCCGATATAGGTCGTGACGATCGTCTCGATCGCGTCGACGATCTCGTCTTCGGTGAAGGCGCGGCCCACGATGTCGCCGATCGCCGTCTTCTCGTCCGCCGCGCCGCCAAGCGTCACCTGGTAATATTCGACGCCCTTCTTGTCGACGCCGAGAATGCCGATATGGCCGACATGATGATGGCCGCAGGCACTGATGCAGCCCGACGTGTTGATCTTCAATTCGCCGATTTCGTGCTGACGCTCGATGTCCGCGAAACGGCGGGAAATCTCCTGTGCCAGAGGAATCGAGCGCGCATTGGCGAGCGCGCAATAGTCGAGTCCGGGGCAGGCGATCTGGTCGGTGATGAGATTGATGTTGGCCGTTGCGAGATCGTGCTTCTTCAGGGCCTCGTAGACGGCCTGGAGGTCCTTCTTGCGGACATGCGCGAGCGTGAGGTTCTGCTCATGCGTCACACGCAGTTCGTCGAAGGAATATTTCTCGGCGATATCGGCGATGGCATCCATCTGGTCGGACGAACAGTCGCCCGGCGTCCCGCCGATGGGCTTCAGCGAAATGTTGACGATGGCATAGCCCGGCACCCTGTGCTGCGCGACGTTCGACTTCACCCAGTTCGCGAAGTTGCGATCGGCGAGCACGGCCTTGTTGAGTTCGGTGCTCTCGTCCGGGAGGCTCTCATAGGCGGGCGCCTGAAAATAGGCCTCGATCCGGGCGACTTCCTCTTCCGGCAGATGCAGCGTTCCCGCCTTGCGAACCTCCGCGAATTCCGCTTCCACCTGGCGCTTCATTTCCTCCGCGCCGATCTCGTGCACGAGGATCTTGATGCGCGCCTTGTAGATATTGTCGCGGCGTCCATACATGTTGTAGACGCGCATGATCGCCTCGAGATAGGCGAGCAGATCCTCCTTCGGCACGAAATCCGCGATCTTCTTGCCGATCATCGGCGTGCGGCCGAGCCCGCCGCCGACATAGATCTCGTAACCGATGTTCTGTTTGTCGTCCTGCACGATCTGGATACCGATATCGTGCACGCGGATCGCGGCCCGGTCGTCAGGCGTACCGGTGACGGCGATCTTGAACTTGCGGGGCAGGAACGAGAATTCCGGATGGAAGGTTGACCACTGCCGGATGATTTCCGAGACGATGCGCGGGTCCTCGATCTCGCTTTTCGCGGCGCCTGCATACTGGTCGGACGTCACGTTGCGGATGCAGTTGCCGGAGGTCTGGATGCAGTGCATCTCGACCGAGGCGAGATCCTTCAGGATGTCGGGCACGTCCTTCAGCGCAGGCCAGTTGAACTGGAGGTTCTGCCGCGTCGTGAAATGGCCATAGCCGCGGTCGTACTTTCGCCCGATATGGGCGAGCATGTGCATCTGCTTCGACGACAGCGTGCCGTAGGGCACGGCGATACGGAGCATATAGGCGTGGAGCTGCAGATAGACGCCATTCATCAGGCGCAGCGGCTTGAACTCGTCTTCGGTCAGTTCGCCGGACAGCCGGCGAGCGACCTGACCGCTAAACTGCGCCACGCGCTCATTGACAAGCTGATGGTCGAATTCATCGTAACGATACATGGGCCGTGCCTTTGCCTCTTTCCTGCGTCCGCGCGTCAGCCATGGACGCCGGGCAGTTCCGCCTGTTTGCCGAGATCGAGCCGGACCGTGGGGCCGGCCTGGCGGATGGTTTCGCGCACGCTCGCCGCGCGGATGCCGTCAGCCTCTTTCGCGACTTCGAAGAGATAGGGCTCGACCACCGTGTTGTTGGCGACGGATGGCTCGGCGCGGGCGAGAAGGGCGTCTGCCGCTTCCTTGCCTTCGGCGACCTCGGCCTCCTGAAGCGACTCCGACCAGCCGTCGCCGGCGGTCAGGTAGACAACGATGCCGTCGCTCAGCCGGTTGGCGGTCAGCGCCTGAAACTGGGCACCCTTGCGGGTATGCTGGGCCATGCGGAACTGTCCTCGATTTGCGTATTACGCCCGGTCATACAGCCCTTTTTCGGGCAAAGCGAGCAACTGCCCGGGAGCAGGGAAGGGCCGGGATATTTGCCACACAAGATGGGTTCTTTCGGAAAGATCGTCAATAGTTGTGTGAAAATAGATATATCACAATATTAAAATGTTTAATAAGGCATTTCTCACGGAAATCAGCCAGATTCGCTCGCTTTTCAGCCTTCCCGGCGGATGGCGCTTTCGTGCCAGCGGCGCAGGAGGCGGCTCTCCAGTAGCGTCAGCGCAAAGAAGATGGCGATGCCGAGCGCGGAAAGCAGGAACAGCGCGGCGAACATGCGCGGGATGTCGAGCCGGTTGCCGGCCTCGACGATCCGCCAGGCGAGACCCGTTGCGGCGCCCGATCCGGCCACGAATTCCGCGACCACGGCACCGATAAGCGCGAGGCCGCCGGAAATCTTCATGCCCGCCAGAATGTAGGGGAGCGCCGAGGGCAGTTGCAGCTCGGTCAGCACCTGCCAGCGGCTTGCGCCGTAGAGCCGGAAGAGATCGCGCAGATTGTGGTCGGCGGAGCGCAGGCCCAGCGTCGTGTTGGAGAGGATCGGAAAGAAAGCCGCGACCCAGGCGAGGATCAGCAGCGCGAGTTCGACCCGGTCGTAGCCGACCCAGATGAGAATGAGCGGCGCGATGGAGACGATGGGCGTGACCTGGAGGACGACGGCATAAGGGAAGAAGGCCATTTCGACATGGCGGCTCTGCGAAAAGAGGATCGCGAGACCGACGCCGCCGACAACGGCGAGCAGGAAGGCCGCAATGGTAACGCGCAGCGTCACCCAGAGCGAGCCCATCAGCGAGGTGAAATTGGCGGCGAGGCTTTCCGCGATGACGGATGGGGCGGGCAGCACGAAAGGCCTGATCCCGCTCGCCCGCACCAGCACTTCCCAGAGAACGAGAAAGGCGATGCCGACTGCGATCGGTACAAGGATGCGCAAGAGACGCGCGAAGAATGTCTCGTCACGGCTCATGACGTAACCCCTTCGCGCAGGGCGGCGCTGACCGCGGCGCAGGTGTCCATGTAGGTCCGTGACTCGCGGAAGGCGCGGCCGCGCGGGTAGGGCGCATCGACCGCAATATCGGCGAGGATGCGGCCCGGACGTGCGCCCATGACGAGGACGCGTTCGGAAAGGAAGACGGATTCATAGATGCTGTGCGTGACGAAGACGGTGGTGAAGCGTTGCGCCGTCCATAGGTCGAGCAGGTCGTCGTCGAGCTTCTCGCGCGTGAATTCGTCCAGTGCGGCGAAGGGCTCGTCCATCAGCAGCACAGGAGGCTCGGTGACGAGAGCCCGCGCGATCGAAACACGCATCTTCATGCCACCGGAAAGTTCGCGCGGAAAAGCATTAGCGAAGTCCGCGAGGCCGACACGTGCAAGCGCGTCCATGATGCGGGGGCCGGCCTTCTCCTTTGGCACCCCGGCGAGCTTCAACGGCAGATGGACATTGTCCGCCACGCGCGCCCAGGGCATCAGCGTCGCCTCCTGAAAGACGAAACCGATATCGGAAGGCCGCTCGCCTGTGGCGGGCCACGAAAGCGTCCCCGCGTCCGGGGCGATCAGCCCGGCGACAATGCGCAGCAGCGTGCTCTTGCCGCAGCCGGACGGGCCCACCAGCGAAACGAAACCGCCCTCGCGAATTTCGGCATCCACGCCCGCCAGCGCGACCGTGCCGTTCGCATAGGTCTTGCCGATGCCGTCAAGTTCGATGAGGGGTAGCGCCTCGGGCGCGACTGCCGTCATTCCCCCGTCAGTTCCTTCTTGAGGTCGAGCCCGACGCCCTGGTTGACGAATTCGAGCGTGTAGGCGGAATGGACGCTGATGTCGCTCTCATAGACGCCCGCTTCGACCATCTCGTCGTAGAATGCCTGCCAGCGTTCGTTCGTCATCGCGCCGACGCCGAGCTCGAGCGCCTCGCCGGAATCGACAATGCCGTTTTCCTTCATCAGCCGGATCGCGTTCGCGATCACTTCGTCGGTCATTTCCGGATTGTCGCGCTTGATGAGTTCGTTCGCGGGCGTGGGATCGCCATAGATGTAGCTGACCCATCCCCGGATGCTCGCGTCGACAAAGGCCTGCACCACTTCCGGCTGTTCCGCGATCATGCGGTCGCTCGCGAGGATGAAAGCGGCGTAACCCGGATAGCCGTAATCGGAAAGAAGGAAGACCTGCGGTTCGATGCCCTGCTGACGGATCATCTGGGGCTCGGAGGAAAGATAGCCCTGCTGGATCGCGGTCTCGTCGGTGAGGAAGGGCGCGAGGTTGAACGTGTATTTGCGGATCTGCGTGTCTTCGAAACCATATTTCGATTTCAGCCATTGCCAGAACGCGCTCACCGTTGCGTCCGACACCATGATGGGTTTGCCCTTCATGTCGGCAAGCGATTTCACGTCGTCGCGCGGATGCGTGATGAAGACCTGCGGATCCTTCTGGAAGGAAGCCATGACCGCTTTTGCGCCCGCATCGGCAGCGGCGATGTTGAGCGGGATGAAGCTGTTCGAGCCGAGGCCGAACTCGACCGAATGGGCGCCGAGAAGCTGCGGTACGTTCACACCCGGTCCGCCCTGCAGGATTTCGACATCGAGGCCGGCCTCCTCGTAATAGCCGAGCGCGAGCGCCTGGTAGAAGCCGCCATGTTCGGCCTGTGCCTTCCAGTCCGTCGCAAAGGTGACATGAGCGAGGTTGCCGGACTGCTCACGCCCGGGCTCGAGGACGAGCACGATGGCGACGGCAACGGCTATGGCGGCGGCGATGCAGCCGAGAATGAGATTGCGGTTCATCGAAGTCTCCCCCCGATAGGCGCGGCGCATGCTCCGCGCGATGCGGTGGGATCGTATCAGCGCCCGCAGGCGAGAGCTACAGCGCGACTGGTGTCAGAGCGGCTCGCAATTGGCCTGGCGGCGAAGCGCGTCGATCTCGACCACGGAGTCCTCGGAAGTGATGAGCGAGCGGAAGAGCACGATGCCCCGCGCGCTCGGTGCGACCACGACCGGAATGCCTTTCGGTGTCGCCGCATTGTCGCTCGCGGCAAGGATGATCTCGATGTTTCCGCCCTTCACCTGACGGTCGTTGACGACAAAGAAGTTGTCCGTGTTGGATGCGAAGGTCGAAAGCGACCAGTAGGTGTCGGGAACGGGCGAGGTGAGCTTTACCGGCTGATTACTCACATCGTAGACGCAGGCCGTATAGAGAAGGTCGGGACTGGGACGGACGATCCCCCGCACCGAGGCACTGGCACGGTCCGGATAGACCGCCTTGTTGACTCCGCCCGCCTGGGCGGAGATCCCCGCCATCGCCCGGTCCATGATGCCGTAGGGCAGGCCGAAGACGGCGAGGATGTGAAACACGGCCGCCAGCGCGATGGTGCCGGCGATCCACATGGGCCAGGTTTTCATGACGAACATGCCTCCTTGGCAATCTGTGGCAACGCGATCCCGCCCGGGTTCTGCGCTGCGCTCTCGTCCGGATTGTAGAGCCGGAGCGTAAGGGTGAATGTGTCGCCGGTTTGACCGCCGCCGGTCGGAATCCAGTTCCCGTCCATTTCGTCGGGACCCACGGCGATGACGAAGCTTCCGTCCTCCTCGCGTGCCACCGTTTCGCCGCCATAAGAATAGCGGTCTTGAAGATTCGGAACGAGATAGTGGTCTTCGCCGTAGAGCGTGATGCTCCACCAGCGCGCAGGCAGATCGGAACCGGCGATCTTGTAGGAGCAGGAGACGCGCAGAGGATCTCCGGCGTCGTCGCGCGGCGCCGTGAAGTAGATCGTCTCACTGCGATTGAGCGCGAGGAGTCCTCCGATGGCCACGCGCGCGCGCGTGTAGGGATCGGCTTGCGCGCTTCCGATGACGAGGCTGGTCTCCCATGGACCGACGGCGACTTCGCCGCCGAGACCGCCCGCGCGAAGGACAAATATTGCCGAGCCCGCACCAAGCACGAGAGCAACGACAAGGACGGTCACTAGCTTAAAGGCCAGCTTCAATTTCCCCCCTGAAGATCCTTCTGGACCCTAGGTTCCATCGGCATACCCTTCGCCACACCCCCGCGAGCGAATCAGTACGGTAAACATCCAACCGTGCCGCAACGGAACAGTCAAAGGGATAATGCGTGTGTAGTTAATGGCGGGCAGGAACCGGTGGAGAATTAGCTGCCTTCGAGTTCTTCGCGCTTCATTTCGAGTTCCAGCCAGCGCTCTTCAGCGGCTTCAAGTTCCGCTTTCAGCGTGTCGTGGCGCTCCGTGGTCTTGTGGAAGAGATCGGCGTCGCGGGCATAGAGATCGGGATCGGCCAGCATCTTTTCGAGTTCTGAAATCTCTGTTTCGAGCGCGGGCATGCGCGCCTGCAGTTCCTCGAGCGCGCGGGCGTCCTTGTAGCTGAGTTTGCTCTGCGTCCTGGTGCGCTCGGATTTGGGCGCGGTGGATGACGTCTGCTTCCGTGGCGCCGCACTGCTTTCCTTGCGCTGTCTCAGATAGTCCGAATAGCCGCCCGGGTATTCCTCCGCGTGACCCTCGCCGTCGAGCGCGACGACGGAGGTGACGACGCGATCGAGAAAGTCGCGGTCATGGCTCACCAGCAGAACCGTGCCGTCATAGTCCGACAGGACTTCCTGCAACAGGTCGAGCGTATCCATGTCGAGATCGTTGGTGGGTTCGTCGAGAACCAGAAGGTTCGATGGTTTCGCCAGTGCGCGGGCAAGCAGGAGCCTGCATTGTTCGCCGCCCGACAGCGCCTTCACCGGCTGGCGCGCCTGCGACTCGCGAAAGAGAAAGTCGCGCAGGTAGGAAACCACATGCCGGGGATGTCCGCGCACCATCACCTGGTCGCCGCCGCCTTCGCAGAGTGTGTCCCACAGGCTCGCCTCCGGATCGAGCGAGGCGCGCGACTGGTCGATGTAAACGGGCGTGAGGTTCGTGCCGAGGCGGACGCTGCCGCTGTCAGGCGCGAGATTGCCCATCAGTATTTTCAGGAGTGTCGTCTTGCCGGCGCCGTTCGGTCCGATGAAGCCGATCTTGTCGCCGCGCATGATGCGGGTCGAAAAATCACGGACCGCGACGCGTTCCGAACCGTCGGGCTGAGGCCAGACCTTGGTGACGTTCTTCACTTCCGCGACGAGCGAGCCGGATGCCTGCCCCGTTTCGGCGGCGAGATCTATGCGCCCCGTCTGCTGGACGCGGTTCGCGCGCTCCTTCCGCATCGTGTGGAGCCGCCGCAGACGTCCCTGGTTGCGCGTGCGTCGCGCAGAAATGCCTTCGCGCGACCATTGCGTTTCCTGCGCGATCAGCCGGTCGAGTTTGTGGGCGGTGACTTCCTCCTCCGCGAGAATCTTTTCGGACCACTCCTCGAAAGCGCCGAAACCCTTGTCGAGGCGGCGGACGATGCCGCGGTCGAGCCAGAGACAGCCGGCCGCGAGCCGCCGCAGGAAGGCGCGGTCATGGCTGATCAGAACGAAAGCGCCCCTGAACTGCGAGAGCCGTTCTTCGAGCCATTCGATGGAGGGAAGATCGAGATGGTTGGTCGGCTCGTCGAGAAGGATGATGTCCGG
>CAJXOU010000120.1 GCA_913057645.1 uncultured Rhodobiaceae bacterium
AGCAGCGAGTGTGTACAGCAGGCAGACCGAGAGACGACCACAGCCCTGCCCGGCGCACTCAACCGGTACGTCCACCGCGACAGGCGCCGACGTCGCGCGCCGGCGGTGGAGGAGATAGGCAAGTTCGGACAACGCATCCAGCATCGCGTCGCGGTTGCCCTGGTCGAGCAGCGAGGGCAGGTAGCGCGCCAGCGCCTCCTCGAATTCGCGGTGCTTCTTCAGCCCCTTGGGCGTCAGGCTCAGTTTCACGCTGCGCCCGTCTTCCCTGTCCGGCTTCTTCGCGATCAGCCCGCGCTTTTCCATGTCGGCAATGAGGCCGGATGCCGTCGGCTTGCGGATCGCCGCTTCCACGGCCAGTTCGCCCGCTCTTTTCGGCCCGCGCTTCAGGAACAGCAGGAAGCGGTATTGCGGAATCGTGATCTCGAGTTCGCGCGCCAGCCGTTCGAACTCGCGGAACAGCACCACGACGGTCCGCGCCATGAGAATGAGGCGTCTGTCGATATCCGCGGTCTCCCCCGCTTCCGTGCCGTCCCGCGTATCCGTCATGCGCCCTCAGAAGATTGCGTAACCGCCATCGATCACGAACGTGTCGCCCGAATGATAGGACGAGGCGTCCGATGTGAGATAGACCGCGACGCCGCCGAAATCGCCGGGCTCGCCCCAGCGCCTGGCCGGCACGCGCGGGATCACCTTTTCGGCGAAGGCGGGCGCGGCCTGCGCCTGCGCCGTCATGTCGGTCGCGATCCAGCCCGGCAGAATCGCATTCGCGCGCATGCCGTATTTCGCATGTTCGACCGCGATCCCCTTCATCATCGAGATGACGCCGCCCTTGGTCGCCGCATAGGCTTCGTTGCGCGCCGCGCCTTCGATGGCCGCAAGGCTCGCCACGCCGACAAGCGAGCCGCCCGCATCGCCCGCCTTTGCGCGCTCCACCATGTGCCGCGACGTCTCGCGCAGCGTCCAGAACACGCCGTCGAGATTGACCGCCAGCGTCTTGCGATAGAGTTCCGTCGACATCTCGACGAAGGACGCCGCGCCGAAGCCGACGCCCGCATTCGCGAACACCGCGTCGATCCGGCCGAGCTCCTTCACCGTCGCGCCGATCCCGTCCACGACCTGTTGCTCGTCGGAGACGTCCACCTTCCGCGTATAGACCTTCACGCCATGCGCGCGCAGCTGGTCGCCGGCGCGCTTGTTCTTCTCCTCGTTCGTGCCCCAGATCGCGACGTCGGCGCCCGATTGCGCGATCGCGTCCGCCATGCCGAGGCCGATGCCGCCATTGCCGCCCGTCACGAGGGCCACCTTTCCCGAAAGGTCGAAAGGCTTGTAGCTCATGTCTCGTCTCCCTGATTTATTGTTCGATTTTCTGGCTGTGCCGTTTGCGGCGCGCAGCTTCCGTGCCGCGCCGCCGCCGGTCAATTCCTCGTTTGGGGAGTGCGCGCCGGTTTCGCCGCTGCCGTCGCGTCGCGCGGCTCTTCCTGGAGTTCGGAGCAGACGAAATAGGGTTTGAAGTCGAGCGTCTCGGGGTCCGGCGGCACCTGGCAGGAATAGATCGAGGCGCCTTTCTGCAGCACCAGCGCCGTGCCGAGATTGCCCCGGATCTCGTAACCGTCGCCCGCAAGCTCCGTCAGCGATTTGTCGGTGGCGACGAAGGGGCCCGCCCGCTTGCCCGTCTCGTAGCGGTCGCTCTGGGTGACGGTCGGGGCGGCGGCCTGCGCCGCGGCGGCGCCCGGAAGAAACGCCAGCATCAGCGCGAGCATCGGGAGGGTTCGGGAGGTCATGGGACGCAGACTCCAAAGGGATAAGGGCGGCGCGATCTTAAAGCATCGCGCGGCGGGTTCAATCGAGGGTCCGGGGCCCGCCGCTCAACTGGCGCAACGCGCGCAAAGCCCGGAAATCTCGACCACTTTGCGTTCCGCCGCGAATTGCGTCCGCTTCGCGGCCGCCTCCAGCGCGGTTTCGAGCTTCCGGTCGACGATTTCCTCCGTCGCCCCGCAATGGCGGCAGATCAGGAACTGGCCGGAATGCGGCGCCCCCGCCTCGACGCAGCCGAGATAGGCATTGAGCGATTCGATCTTGTGGATGAGGCCTTCGCCCATCAGGAAGTCGAGCGCCCGGTAGACCGTGGGCGGCCGCGCCGATTTGTGGCTGCGGCTCAGCTCGTCCAGCACGTCATAGGCGCCGACCGGCTTGTGGCTCCGCCACACGATCTGTAGCACCTTCTCGCGGATCGGCGTCAGCTGCACCCCGCGCGCGGCGCAGAGTTCGCGCGCCGTCGCCAGCGCATCCTCGATGCAGGCCCGGTGATTATGCGTCTGGTGCGCGTGAGCTGCGCCTTGCGCCGCCATGCCGTCTCCTTTGTTGCGCCAATGCTACACTATAACAATCCGTCCTGTCGCCTCCACGCGCGCCGGACAAAAATCCCGACTCGCCTTACCCTCGCGCCCATGTGCGGACGCTATGCGATAACCATGCCCCCCGAGGCGATGCGTGACCTTTTCGGCTTTCTCGACGAGCCGGATTTCCCGCCGCGCTACAACATCGCGCCCTCCCAGCCGGTCCCCCTCGTGATCCGCGAGAATGACGGCGAGGGCAGGCCGCGCCGCCGCTTCCTCCTTGTCCGCTGGGGCCTCGTCCCTTCATGGGCGAAGGAAATGCCGCAATCGCTGCTCATCAACGCGCGCGCCGAGACGATCGCCGAGAAACCCTCCTTCCGCGGCGCCTTCCGCCACCACCGCGCGCTGATGCCCGCCGACGGCTTCTATGAATGGCAGGCTGTGGGGAAGGGGCCGAAGCAGCCCTTCCATATCCGCCGCAAGGACGGCAAGCCCTTCGCCATGGCCGCCGTCTGGGACACCTGGATGCCGTCTGGCGGCAGCGAGCTCGACAGCTGCGCCATCGTCACGACGGAAGCGAACGAAACCCTCACGCCCGTCCATCACCGCATGCCCGTGATCCTCGACGAGAAGGACTGGGACCTCTGGCTCGACCCGGCGGCGACCGAGAAGGAACTCCTCGCGCTGCTCCGCCCCGCCCCCGAAGACCTCATGGAAGTCATCCCCGTCAGCACACGGATCAACCGTGTCGCGAACGACGATGCCTCGCTGCAGGAACGCAGCCTCCTCGGCCCCGAACCCGAAAAACCCGCCCGCAAGAAACAGCCGGTGGCGGATGAAAGGCAGATGGGGCTGTTCTGAATTTTGCGGGTCATCCACTGAAGCAAATCAAAAAACAAAATGTCATTCCGGCGAAAGCCGGAATCCATGAGCGGTCCGGCAAATCCGATAGTCAGATGGACCCCGGCTTTCGCCGGGGTGACAGATGCGGTTCAAGCGAGAAAGACGCTCACCCCACCGCCGTCGGCGTCTCCCTGAGCCGCTTCGACAGCACGGTGACCTCGTCTTCCCCATACCCGAGCGCGGCATAGAACCCCGTCGCCGCCTCGTTCCCCCGCCGCACCATCAGGTTGAGCTTCCACACGCCGCGCGCCCGGAGCCACGCCTCCGCCGCCTCCATGATGAGCCGCCCGAGCCCTTGCCCGCGCATCGCCGGGTCCGCCGCGACGTAGTAGACCGCGCCCCGGTGCCCGTCATGGCCCACCATGACGCTGGCGACGATCCGCCCGTCCTTCTCCGCCACCAGCACGTCGGACGCCGGCCCGCCCCGCGCAAACGCGATGTCCTCCGCCGCGTCGTTCCATGGCCGCGTCAGCCCGCACGCCTCCCACAGCGCGGCAAGCGCGGCCTCGTCCCCGTCCCGGGCGGGCCGCACCCGCGCGGAGCCCGATTCGATATCCCCATGATCCATGTGCTTTCTCCGGCAGCGCGAAAAGCCCGTGAGCCTAGTGCAAAACCGCCGCCGCCGCTTCCCCGTCGCCAATCGGCGCGGTTCCCTCTATAATCTCCCTCCAGCCCCCAAGGGACGCTATGCGCTGACCTCATGCTTTCGAACATCATCATCCTGCTCGTTCTGATCGCGCTGAACGGGTTCTTTTCGATGTCGGAAATGGCTGTCGTCTCCTCGCGGCGTCAGCGCCTGCAGGCGCTCCTCACGAAGCGCAAGCGCAGCGACGCGCCGACAACGGGCCCCGAAACCGCGCTCCAGCTTCAGGCCGAGCCCGGCCGCTTCCTCTCCTCGGTCCAGATCGGCATCACGCTGGTCGGCGTCTTCACCGGCGCCTTCGGCGGCGCGACGCTTGCCGGCCCCATTTCCTCCTTCATGGTGGACTGGCCCTGGATCGGCCCCTATGCGGAAGAACTCGCCTTCGGCTTCGTCGTCATCGTCCTGACCTATCTCTCGCTGATCCTCGGCGAGCTCGCGCCGAAGCGCATCGCGCTCTCGAACCCCGAAGGCATCGCGTCCGCCATCGCGCGCCCCATGAGCCGCCTCTCGAAGTTCCTCAGCCCCGCCGTCACCTTTCTTTCCTGGTCGACGGAAGCCGTCGTCCGCGTCTACGGCATAGCGGGCCGCGACGTGCCGAAGGTCACGGAAGACGAGATCAGGCATCTGATAGAGGAAGGTGCGGCTTCCGGCGCCATCGAAAGCGTCGAGCGCGACATCGTGAACCGCGTCTTCCATCTCGGCGACACGCGCGTCGCCGAGGTCATGACGCCGCGCGTCCAGCTCGTCTGGCTCGATGTCGAGGAGCCGGTCGAGGAAAACCTCGCCGTCATCCGCGAGCACCAGAAGATGCGCTATCCCGTGCGCCGCGGGTCGAGCGGTCCCTTCATCGGCATGATCCGCCTCGAGGACCTCTTCCTCAATCCGAAGTCGAACGACCAGCTCCTCGCGCGCATGTCGCCGCCGCTCTACATCCCGCGCACGGCAAGCGTGCTGAAGTCGCTCGGCATCCTTCAGTCCGAAAACATGTTCATGGGCTTCGTCATCGACGAATATGGCGATGTCGTCGGCACCATCACCATGTCGGAAATCTTCTTCGCCATGATCGGCGACATTTCGGACCACGCCGCCGACCAGAACCCCTCCGTCGCGATCCGCGAGGACGGCTCCTGGATCATCGACGGCGTCGTCTCGGTCGACGAGGTCCGCCGCCTGCTCAAGCTCCAGAAGCTCCCCGGCGACGAAAGCCCCGAGGTGAACACGCTCGCCGGCGTCATGTTCAACTGGTTCGGCCGCCTGCCGCGCGAAGGCGACTACTTCGCCTGGAACGGCTACCGCTTCGAGATCGTCGACATGGACGGCCCCCGCATCGACAAGATCCTCATCGTCCCCGCCCAGAACTTGCCGATAGGCAACGCCCTCGCGCGGAGCGCGGATTGAGGCACTAACCCAACCAAAACAAGATTGTCATCTCGGCGAAAGCCGGGATCCATGGGCCGCTCGGCAAATACGAGAGTCAGATGGACCCCGGCTTTCGCCGGGGTGACATCATTCTTTATGGCAAGGCGGGAGAGACAAACCCCCTCAAACCACCTTCCCCGGATTGAGCACCCCCTTCGGGTCCAGCGCCTGTTTCAGCGCCCGCATCATCGCCATCTCGACGGGTGATTTCGTCGCCGCGATCTCGTCGCGCTTCAATTGCCCGACGCCGTGCTCCGCGCTGATCGAGCCGCCCATTTCGCGCACGATGCCGTGCACGATCGCGTTCATCTCGTCCCACCGCGCGAGGAACGCTGCCTTGTCCGCGCCCACCGGCTGGCTGAGATTGAAGTGCACATTCCCGTCGCCGATATGCCCGAACGGCACCGGCCTGACCCCCGGCAGCCGTGCGCTCACCGCGCTCGTCGCCGTCGCGATGAAATCCGCCATGCGCGACACCGGCACCGACACATCATGCTTGATGCTCCCGCCTTCCTCGCGCTGCACGTCGGAAAGGCTTTCCCGCAGCCGCCAGAAATCCGCCCGCTGCGCTTCCGATTGCGCAATCGCCGCGTCGCTCACCAGCCCCTGTTCCAGACCTTCCGCCAGCGCCGCCTCCATCGTCTCGGGAAGCCCCGCCGCCTTCGTCCCCGCCGTCATCTCGATCAGCACATACCAGGGCGACGGATCGGGCAGCGGGTCGCTCGCCCCTTCGACATGCGCCACCACGAACTCGACGCCGATCCGCGGCACCAGCTCGAAGGTCGAAACCTGCCCGCCCGCAAGCCCGTCCGCGATCCGCAGCAGCTTCACCGCCGCCTCGACATCCGGCACGGCGGCGAACGCCGTCTCCACCGATTGCGGCCTCGGGAAAAGTTTCAGCACCGCGCCTGTAATGATCCCGAGCGTCCCCTCCGAGCCCATGAAGAGATGGCGAAGGTCGTAGCCCGTATTGTCCTTGCGAAGCCCGGTGAGCCCGTTCCACACATCGCCATTTGCCAGCACCACTTCGAGCCCGAGCACCAGGTCGCGCGCATTGCCATAGCGCAGCACCTGCGTGCCGCCCGCATTGGTCGCGAGATTGCCGCCGATCTGGCACGAGCCTTCGGACGCAAGGCTCAAGGGAAACAGCCGGTCCGCCTCGCGCGCGGCTTCCTGCGCGGCGGCGAGCGTCACGCCCGCATCGACGGTGAGCGTGTTGTTCTCCGTATCGATGGCGCGCACGCGGTTCATCCGCGCGAGCGACAGCACGATCTCCTCGCCGCTCCCGTCCGGCACCTGCCCCCCGACCAGCCCCGTATTCCCGCCCTGCGGCACGACGGCGAGCCCCGCCTCATGCGCCACCTTCATCGCTGCCGAGACTTCCTCCACCGACGCCGGCTTCAGCACCGCCGCCGCCTTGCCCCTGTAGAGCTCCCGCCGCTCCACAAGATGCGGCGCCATGTCCGCCTCGCCCACGACAAACCCCTTGTCGCCGACGATCGCTTTAAGGCGCTGCAAAGTTTCGGGAGTGGGTTTCATGATCTGGACAAAAAAACAAATGTCATCCCGGCGGAAGCCGGGATCCATGGGCGGTGCGGCGCACACCATACTGTATTTTCATGGTTTATTGCGAAAGGTGAGGTGTCCGAACACAATAAAAACTTGGCGTCACCCCGGCGGAAGCCGGGGTCCATGGGCGGTGCATCACGCGCATGAGCTACTATGTCTGCATCCTTACCAACCAGAAGCGCGGCACGCTTTATGTCGGCGTCACGAACGACATTGCGCGCAGAACCTGGGAACATCGTGAGCATTCGGGGTCGAAGTTCACAACGAAGTACGGCCTGAAGCGCCTCGTGTACGCGGAAACGCATGACGACGTGGATGAAGCAATCCGACGCGAGAAGGCGATCAAGGAATGGAAGCGCGCGTGGAAAATCGAACTCATCGAAAGCGCCAATCCTGATTGGAAAGACCTGTACGCAGAACTCAACCGATAGGCATGGACCCCGGCTTCCGCCGGGGTGACACCTGACTTTGATTAGTGCTCCTGCGCACCCTCACCCCAGCCTCGGATGCGCCCGCACCCCCGTGTGCAGATAGCGCGCGCGGCCATGTTCGTCTTCCTCGAGGAAGTGATAGCTCGCGGGCCGCGTGTAGCCGGGCACCGTGCCGAGGAACACCGTCTCGGTCACCGGCTGCAGTTCCACCGCGTAAGTCCCCTGCAGCGCCGCGAATTCCGCCGTCGGCGTATGCACCGCGACGAGCGCGCCGTCCTTTTCGATCACGTCGATGGTGCCGCTCGCCTTGCCGTAGCGCCCGAGAAGCCGCGCGGGCTCGGGCCGCCCCTCGCGCGACGGCGCGGGCGGCTCGGGCGGCGCGATGCCCGCCGCTTGCGAAAAGATCTCGCGCAGGAGGTCGTCGGCGAGCCCCTTGCCGTTGCCGCCATTCGTCAGCAGCGCCACCGCCGTCTCGCTTTCCGTGTGATAGCGCAGCCACGCCGCCTGCCCGATGGTCGAGCCGTCATGGCCGAACACCTCGTAATGCTGATCGCCGTTCCAGTCCCAGAGGAACGTCGCAAGCCCGATCGCGTCGATGGTCATGCCCCAGGGCAGCGCGACGCTGCGCAGATGCATCTCCTGCACGCTTTCCGCCGTCAGCACCGGTGTACCGTTCGCCGCCACGCCGTCATTCATCATCATCCGCGCGAAAGCGATCGTGTCGCGGGCTTTCGCCATCGGCATGGAACCGGCAGGCGCGTTCGATTGCGCGAGATAGGCGATCGGCGTCACCGCAAGCGCGCCGGGCTGCCCGACATGGCCGATCGCCATCTGGTATCGCATCGCCTGTTCCGGCAGCGTCGAGAAGGAAGGCGTGCCGATGGGCTTCGCGAGCCGGTTGCGCACCGCCTTGTCCCAGGTCGTGCCCGTCACCGCCTCGATCATCCGCCCCGCGACGACGAAGCCTGCATTGCAGTAGGAGAACATGTGCCCCATCGGATGAAGCTGGCGCACATCCTTCAGCAGGCGGACATATTTCTCCACGCGGTCCTCGCCGCGCCCCGCATCCCTGAAATAGTCGCCATCGATCCCGCTCGTATGGTTGAGCAGGTGGCGCAGCGTCACCCGCGCCGAGACCTCCGCATCCGCCACCGCGAAATCGGGCAGCACCTTGCGCACCGGCGCGTCGAGATCGAGCTTGCCCTCTTCGACAAGCTGCATGCAGAGCGCGGCCGTGTAGAGCTTGGTGATCGAGCCGATCTGGAACAGCGTCTCCGCCGTCACGGGCACCCGCGTCTCGATATTGCAGACCCCCGCCGCCGCCTCCACGAGCCCGCCCTCCGCCCACACGGCCAGCGCCGCCCCCGGCACCCCATATTGCCGCGTCAGCACATCGAGCATCTCGGTCAGGCGGGCAGGGGAGAGGGGCATGGCGTTTCTTCAATGTTGGTCAGGGTGGCCGATCCTAACCACCGCAAGCGACTCTTCCCACCCCGCTCCTCACCAGCCAGGGCTTCGCCTTCATACCCTCTCCCCGGCGGGGAGAGGGGAGGGGCCCACTACTGCGAAGCAGTGGTGGGAAGGGTGAGGGGTCGCGGTATGGACTGCCCCTCCTTCCCAGAAGTGTCATCCCGGGATTTATTCCCGGGCCTTCGCCGCGCCGAAGCGGCTCCGGCCGCGCAGGCGGGACCCAATCCACGCTGCGGCAAAGAGGGAGGCGAGTGGGTCCCTGTGTGTAGGGGATGTGTCAGGATGGGTGCGGGCGGGAGATCGTTGGGTCCCTGGTCGTGAAGACCGCTCCCCGGCACGGATCCCCGCCCGCGTTCCAAGTACCCAAACCTGAACAGTT
>CAJXOU010000121.1 GCA_913057645.1 uncultured Rhodobiaceae bacterium
GCCGGCGAGGACAGCGGTAAGCTTCTGCGGCAGCGCGGCCCAAGCGGTCGTCGCCGCCCCTGCCGCGCGCAGCGCCATGATCTGCACGACGTAAGCGCCGCCGCTCGCGGGCGTGGCCGCCGGGGCAGGGGCTGCCGGTTCGGCGGCGGCCGTCTGCTGCGGCGCCGCTTCGGCGGGCTTCGCGGGCTCCGGTGCGGCCGCGGGCGGCGTGATCGAGGTCGGGCCTCTCTCTTCCGCGGCGGCAGGCTCGCTCGCCTTGCTCTCGGGCGCGGCCGGCTCCGCGCTCGCGCGCATGTCGGGGGGCGTCTCCGCCGCCTCTTCGCCGCCCGGCACGGTCGCTTCCGGGGCGGCCGGTTCGGCGGGCGTTTCCGCCACGGGAGCGGTCGTGGGCGCTTCCGCCGTCTCGGCGGGCGCGGGTGTTGCGTCGGGAACGGACGTCACCTCCGGCGCGACGGGCGCGACGCCCGAGCCGCCATCGTTCAGCGACAGGGCGACGATGACGCCGCCCAGAATGGCGATGCCGACAAAGGCGCCGGCGATCAGCCGGGTGCGTCCGCCGCCATCCTCGTCTTCCGGTGTGTAGATGATTTCGGGTTCGGGCGGGCTTGGCCGCTCTTCCTCGTCCGTTCCGTACATCTCGGGCCTCTCCGTGGCAGGGGCGGCATAAAGCCCCCGGGAAGGACCTTCATTTGCGCTGATTCCGCTCAGAGTCTCCTGCCGTCCGGGCGAGAGGGTCACGCGCGAAACCGGATCCACTGAGGAAGGTCCGGCTTCACCCTTGCGCGCAAGCAGGTCGCTCGTCAATGAGGCAGGCTTCTTGTTCATCAGGCGGCGCCTCGAAGAATACTGTCGGACGCCTGGCCGGAGGCGAAGGAACCGGAGGCAAGCGGCGAGGTTTCGCGGCCCTGCAGCCGGTCGTCGAGGAAACGCCAGAGTTCCGCGATTTCGTCGGGCGACTTGGTCGAGGAGCCGATTTCCATGACGGTCCGGCCATCGATCATGCTGGAGGCGAAATCGATTCGCTGATGCAGGATCGAGGGGGCGACCGGGCCGTGGTGTGAGAGAGCGATAACGGCCTCCGTGGTGATGCGGGCCCGGGGGGCGGCCCCGTTGACCGCGAAGACCAGCGGCTTGCCGATTTCCTCGCAGAGCCGGACGGTGGCGCCCGCGGCGCGCAGGTCGTGCGGGCTCGGCCGGGTCGGAATGACCACAAGGTCCGCCTGCGCGATCACATGGCCGATCGTGGCGGTGATGGCGGGCGGCGTATCGACGATGACGAGGCGCACGCCCCCGTCCCTGAGCTTGTCGAGATCGGCCTCGAGCCCCTTGTCGGAAGCGCGCACGAAGAAGGGCCGCTCGGCCTCGCGCGCATTCCACCACTGGGAGAGCGACCCCTGCGGGTCGGTATCGATCAGGGCAACGGGCCCTGCGCCGCGGCGCTCCGCTTCCACGGCGATATGGCCGGCAAGCGTGGTTTTCCCGGAGCCACCCTTCTGGGACGCAAACGCGATGACATGCATGGCTTATTCCCGATGACCGGCCGCCGGTTCAACTTCTTTGACTGCGGCCCCAAAAATTGACGCGTTTGCCGCGACCCGGGAATGAGCTTTCGCGCTCCCGCGACCCGCCGGCATGTGCGTGATCGAATATCCGATAAGGCCGAATCAGCCCCCGGGCCGAGAGTAATGTGTGACCCATTCTGGCTCAACATGTGGCGGCGAAAAATGCGCCTGCCACCATAAAATGTGTTGGCCGCGACACATATGGCCCGGTCAGCGGCTGCTCTCTGCCGTTACTTTCAGCATCGCGCCCGTCAGGCGGGCAAGGTCTGCTGCCTCGATCACGAGCGGCGGCGTCGTGTAGACGATATTGCCGAAGGGCCGGATCCACACCCCCTCCTCGACGAAGCGGCGCTTCATGGCGTTGAGGTCGCCGATCCGCTCCAGCTCGATGACGCCGATGGCCCCCTTCACCCGCACATCCTTCACGCCGGGGAGCGTGCGCGCCGGTTCGAGCTCGTCTGCAAGCTGGCGCGAGATCGCCGCCACCTGCTCAAGCCGGGGCTCCGTCTCGAAAAGGTCGAGCGAGGCGTTCGCCGCCGCGCAGGCAAGCGGGTTTCCCGTATAGGTCGGCCCGTGCATCAGCGCGCGTGCCCCCTCCTCGCCGAGAAACGCCTCGTAGACGCGCGCAGTGGCGACGGTCGCCGCCAGCGCCATCGTCCCGCCGGTCAGCGCCTTCGACAGCGTCACGATGTCGGGCACGATCCCGGCCTGCTCGCAGGCGAACATCGTGCCCGTCCGCCCGAAACCGGTGAAGATTTCGTCGAGGATCAGCAGCACGCCGTGCCTGTCGCAAAGCGCGCGGAGCGTTTTCAGCGTTTCCGGCGAATGGAAGCGCATGCCGCCCGCGCCCTGCACCAGCGGCTCGGTGACGACGGCGGCCACCTCATGCGCGTGCTCGCCGAGGAATGTGTCCAGCGCCGCGGTCTTCGCCGCGTCGCTCGGCAATTCGCAGATGAACTGTTCGGCGATCGCGCCCTTGAAGAGCGTATGCATGCCCTCGTCCGGATCGCAGACCGACATGGTGGCAAGCGTGTCGCCGTGATAGCCGCCCTTGAAGCTGACGAAGCGCGTGCGGCCCCCCCCTTTAAGATTAGAGTGCCCCTGGTTGATCCAGTACTGCACCGCGATCTTCATCGCGATCTCGACCGACACCGACCCCGACTCCGAAAAGAACACGTGGCCGAGGTCGCCCGGCAGCTTTTCCGACAGCCGTGTGGCAAGCCGGCAGGCCGGCTCATGCGCGAGCCCGCCCAGCATCACATGCGGCATCTTTTCAAGCTGCGCCGTCACCGCTTCGCGAATATGCGGATGGTTGTAGCCATGCGCCGCCGTCCACCACGAAGAGATCCCGTCGACAAGCTCGCGCCCGTCCGCGAGCGTCAGCCGCACGCCGTCGCTCTTCACCACCGGCAGCGCCATCGGCGTCGTCTGCATCTGCGTATAGGGCAGCCACAAATGCGGCGCGCCCTCCGCAAGCCATGCGGGCGGATCGTTGATGAGCGGATTGGGCGGCGGAACGGACATCCTTCGCCGCGTCACTTCTCCGACGGGCAGCTATGCGCCGGCATCGGTTCGATGCCGAGCTTCTCGAAGAGCTTGCGGTCCTTGTCCTCTTCCGGGTTCTTCGCGGTCAGCAGCTTGTCGCCGACGAAGACCGAGTTCGCGCCCGCCATGAAACAGAGTGCCTGCTGCTCCTCCGACATGAGCTCGCGTCCCGCGGCGATGCGAACCACCGATTTCGGCATCGCGATGCGCGCCACCGCGATCATGCGCACGAAGTCGAGAGGGTCGACCTTCTCGCTCCGGCCGAGCGGCGTGCCTTCCATCGGCATCAGCATGTTGATCGGCACGCTTTGCGGATGTTCCGGCAGGGTCGCCAGCGTCATCAGCATGCCGATGCGGTCGTCCGCGCTTTCGCCCATGCCGACGATCCCGCCGGAGCAGACATTGATGCCCGCATTGCGCACACGCTCCAGCGTGTCGAGCCGGTCCTGATAGGTCCGTGTACTGATGACGTTCGGATAGTATTCTTCCGACGTATCGACATTGTGGTTGTAGTAGTCGAGGCCCGTCTGCGCGAGGCGGTGCACCTGCTGGCCGGAAAGCATGCCGAGCGTCATGCAGGTTTCCATGCCCATTTCCTTCACGCCCTCGATCATGGCGCAGACCATGTCCATGTCGCGGTCCTTCGGCTCGCGCCAGGCCGCGCCCATGCAGTAGCGCGTCGCGCCCGCTTCCTTCGCCTTGCGGGCTTCGGCGAGCACCTTCTCCACTTCCATCAGCTTCGAGGCCTTGAGCCCGGTCTCGAACTTCGCGCTCTGCGCGCAGTAGCCGCAATCCTCGGGGCAGCCGCCGGTCTTGATCGAGAGCAGCGTCGACATCTGCACTTCGTTCGCCTTGAACCAGCGCCGGTGCACGAGCTGCGCCTCGAACAGGAGATCGTTGAAGGGCAGGTCGAACAGCGCCTGCAGTTCCGCGCGCGTCCAGTCGTGCCGGGTCTCGTCCGGATTGGTGCGCCGGGTAATGCCCGGCTGCGCGGATTTGGGCTCTTCGATGCGGGTCTGGATGGTCATGGGCCGCGGTTCTCTTGCGATAACGACGAAAAGGCTACAATTCCGGCAGCATAGGCGGCCTGAGCCCCAATGCAAGATTCCGGGCGTTTTCTCTCAATCACTTCCCCAGCGCCTGAGCAGTGACCCCTGGACCTTCAGAAGCCGGTCCACAAGCGCCCGGTTTCCCGCCTCTTCCGCCTGACGCAGCGCCAGCGCGACGTCGAACAGCGTCTCGCGCTCCTCCGCCCCCCGGACAAGGCTGCGGACCCAGCCGACGGCGGCGCGCCGCTCGCCCTTCGTCACCGCCGCCACCCGGTGCAGCGTCGTCGAGGGGTAGAGCACCAGCGAGCCCGCGTTGAGCTTCACGAAGCGCTCGCCCGCCGGTTCCTCGACGATCAGCTCGCCGCCCTCATAGGTGTCCGGTTCGGCGAGGAACAGCGTGAAGGAAAGGTCCACCCGCATGCCGTCCATGAAGGCATCGTCCGAATGGAGCCCGTATTCCATGCCTTCCGTGTAGCGCGAGAGCAGAATCCGGATGAAGTCGCGCGGCCGCGCCGCCGCGCGGAAGACCTCGTTCTTCGTCAGCCGCTTTTCGATGAGCGCGGTGAAATCGGCGGCGAGCCCCGTCCGCTTCGCCTGCTCGTTCTTCTTGACCGCTTTCGCGATCCGCCCGGCCGTCCGCGCGCCATCCTCGAAGGCGTCGTTCTGCCGGAAAACGGTGTCGGCCAGGCGCAGCTCGGAAGCGGTCAGAACATCGGCGATCTGGATAAACAACGTCACAAACCCGTGATAATGCAAAGCGTTTGCAAACTAATCCGCCTCGCGGTAAAGGTCGAGGCCAGTATCGCGGCCGGAACGCGCCGCCGCCACAGGAACCCGCCGAAGATCTCAAAGGGGAGCCACCATGAAATACCGCACCAAACTCTGGACCAGCATCAGCGCCGCCGCCCTCATCGCGGCTTCGGGCGCGGTCGCGGGCATGGCCTCGTCCTCCGCCGGCGAAGGCGCGGGCTCCCATGCCGATGCGCCGCAGGGCAAACCCGCTTCCGGCAGCTTCCTCGTGGCCGCCGGCGAGGGCGAGGGTGAGGGAAAAGGCGAGGGTGGTGAAGGCGAAGGCGGCGAGGGCGAAGGCGGCGAGCGGGGCGTGGACCCGGCCGAGGCCGCGAAGGACCCGGTCGCCTATCTTTCCGCGCTCGACGTCATCCGCGCCCATTACCTTGCCGGCGAGGCGATGCTCGAGGTCGAAGGCGGCCGCCAGGCGGGCGGCGAGATGTTCGCCCACCCGATTTCCGAGGTCTATATCGACCTCGAACCCGTCTTCGAGGAGCGGGGCGCGCCTCTCTTTCTCGACGAGATGACGGAAGCCGTCGATCTCGCGCTGGGCGACGCGCCCGCCGATGAGGTCAAGGCCGCCGCCGCGAAGGTCTATGCCGCGATCGACGCGGCCGAGGAAACGGCGCCGGCGAGCGACAGGAGCGAGGCCGCCATCGAGGCCGCGCTCATGGCCGACATGTTCGACCGCGCGGCGAAGCAGTACGACACGGCCATGGGTCCGGCCGGCACCGACGAGGCCTGGATCGACGGTTACGGCTTCTGGAAGGTCGCTGAAAAGCGCGCCGCGCATCTGAAGCTTGAGCTCGGCGAGGAACAGGCCGGCCTCGCGGAAGAGATCGCCGCGGCGGAAGAGCTCTTCGCGAATGCCTATGCGAGCGTCGAGAAGCCCGGGGAAGCGCCGGTGGAAGCCGGTACGCTGCTGGCGGCGAGCTCGCGCATCTCCTTGAAAACAGGCAGCTTTTAAACCCGTGTGACGAAAGGGCTTGCGCGGGGAACCCTGCGCGGCCCATACCTCCTCGCCGAGAGGAGAGAGCGATGGCGAAGGCCCCCAGAGAGACCCTCGATGATTTCGCGCGGGCGAAGCTCGATGCGCTCGAAGCGCAGGCGCTGCGCCGCCGCCTTGTCGAGACCGACAGGCGCGAGGGCGCGATTGCCTTCCGCGACGGCCGCCGCCTCGTCTCCTTCTGCTGCAACGACTATCTGAACCTCTCGCAGAACGAGACGGTGAAGCGCGCCGCCATCGAGGCGACCGAAAGATACGGCACCGGCTCCGGCGCCTCGCGCCTCGTCTCCGGCAACCACCCGCTCTTCCGCACCCTCGAAACCCGCCTTGCCGGCTGGAAGCAGGCGGAAGACTGCGTCGTCTTCGGCTCCGGCTACATGGCGAACATGGGCATTATCCCGACGCTCGTCCGCGAGGGCGATCTCATCCTCGCCGACGAGCTTTCCCACGCCTGCCTGCTGTCCGGCTCGAAACTCTCTGGCGCCCGCGTCGAGATCTTCCGCCACAACGACATGGCCCATCTCGAAAGCCTGCTCGCCGAACACCGCGACGCCGCTGAGCATTGCCTCATCGTCACCGACGGCATCTTCAGCATGGACGGCGACGCCGCGCCCGTCGAAGCCATGGCGGAGATCGCCGCGCGTCACGAGGCCTGGCTGATGACGGATGATGCGCACGGGATCGGCGTCGTCGGCCATGAAGGCCGCGGTTCGAGTTTCATGGGCAACGCCAAGGCCGCCGTTCCCCTCCAGATGGGCACGCTCTCGAAGGCGGTCGGCGCCTATGGCGGCTATCTCTGCGCCAGCCGCGCCGTCTGCGACCTGATCCGCACCCGCGCCCGCACGCTGATCTATTCGACCGGTCTGCCGCCCGGCACCGCCGCCGCCGCCATCGCCGCGCTCGATTTCATGCGCGCGAACCCGGACTACTGCCGCCGCCCGGTCGAGAAGGCGAGGAGCTTCACCCGTGCGCTCAATCTCCCCGATCCCGAAAGCCCCATCGTGCCGCTGATCCTCGGCGATGCGGAACTGACGCTCGCCGCCTCTGCGCTTCTTGAGACGGAAGGCTACCTCGTCACCGGCATCCGCCCGCCGCCGCGGCCCGCCGGCACCGCGCGGCTCCGCTTCACCTTCACGGCGGAACATGACGCCGCCGATATTGCGCGCCTCGCATCCCTCGTCCGTGATCGGATTGTCCCGCGCAAGGCCGCCGAATAAGGTTGCGCCCTCACACCTTCCCCTCGCGGGACGGGCTTCAACGAACGAGCAACCATGCCCCCCATCTTCGTCACCTCCTCCGGCACCGAGATCGGCAAGACCTATGTCTCCGCCATGCTGACGCGCGAGCTGAAGGCGCGTGTCATCAAGCCGCTCGTCAGCGGCATCGACGAACAGACCTTTCCGGGAAGCGATCCCGCCGAGCTTCTCGCCGCGATGGGCGAAGCCGTCACCTTCGAGAATGCGGGCCTTGTCTCGCGCTGGCGTTTCCGCGCCGCGCTCTCGCCCGACATGGCGGCGAAGCGCGAGGGCCGCGCCATCGACTTCGGCGAACTGGTCGAGGAATGCGTGAGCGCGGCGAAGAAACACGATCCGCTGGTCATCGAAGGCGTCGGCGGCCTCATGGTGCCGCTCGACACCCGCCACACCGTTCTCGACTGGATGAAGGCGCTCGACGCGAAGACCGGCCTCGCGCCCCTCCTCGTCGTCGGCGCCTATCTTGGCACCATCAGCCACACGCTGACGACGCTGGCCGTCATGCGCGCCGAAGGCATCCCGCCGCGCGCCATCGTGGTGAGCGAGGCCGCGCCCGGCCCCGTGCCCGTCGAGGAAACGGCGGAAACGATCGCGCGCTTTGCGGGGAGCGTTCCCGTCCGCGCGCTTCCGCGCGGGGGGACGCTTCCTCTCGCGGATCTCTTCTGAAACTCAGGCGCCCGGCAGCTTGTCGCGGATCTGGCCGAGCCTGTCGTTCATCGACAGGAAGGTCAGGTACATCTCGCAGATCACCCGCCAGAAAAGCACGCCGAGCACGCCGCCGATCAGCGCCACCACGAA
Source organism: uncultured Rhodobiaceae bacterium (assembly GCA_913057645.1). Lineage (GTDB taxonomy): Bacteria > Pseudomonadota > Alphaproteobacteria > Parvibaculales > Parvibaculaceae > Parvibaculum. Next base: position 8,003 of record CAJXOU010000121.1, read on the forward strand.
TTGCAGCAGCCCGAGAGCGCCGTTCCAGCTCATCGTGCTGATCGAGCCCGCAAGCGACGCCAGCACGAAGAGAACGATGACGACGAGCCCGAGCCAGTAGAGCAGCTTGATGAGGTTGGCCGAGATCATCTTCTCGAAACCCAGAAAATCCTTGAAGCTCATGAGGTCCTCTCGCAATGGGAGTTGCCCGCCCGCATGTTGTGCGGGCGGGTTAAGACGTGTACGGACGAAACAGGATGCTATTTCGGCCCGAGAAGAAACCAGAGAATGAGACCGAGGACCGGCAGGAAAAGAACGACGACGATCCAGATCGCCTTCCAGAGGGGTTCTGCGCCGCTCTGCACGATACGGATGATCGCATAGATATCCAGTATCAGGATGATGATGCCGAGAATGCCGGTATAGCCGTCGCCAAACATTTATGTCCTCCAGACCAGAAGCTCCCCCGGCGGCAAGCCTAGCCCGATTTGCGGTGTGAGGTAAGTTCCGAATACGGCGGAATTCGCGTCTCTTGGTGGATTAATGTAATCAAACGAAACTCGGTGTCTCCAGCCCCTCGAATTCGAGCAGCCACTTCTTCGTCGGCAGCCCGCCGCCGAAACCGGTGAGCGAGCCGTCCGCGCCGATGACACGGTGGCAGGGTACGATGATCGGAAGCGGGTTCTTCCCGTTCGCCAGTCCCACCGCGCGCATGCCCTTCGGATTGCCGATGGCGCGCGCGATCTCGGCATAGCTTCGCGTCTGGCCGAAGGGAATGCGCGCGAGCGCGTGCCACACGCGCTTCTGGAAATCGGTGCCCTGCGCCGCCAGCGTCAGGCCCGAGAAGTCCGTCTGTTTTCCCTCGAAATAACGCGTCAGCGCTTTCACGGCCTTGTCGAGATGCGCGCGCGCCTTGGCGCTGCCGTCCCGCTTCGGGAAAGCGGCGTCCTTCTGGTTCGGAAGCAGCACCGCCGCAAGGCCCGCATCGGTCGCGGCAAGAC
>CAJXOU010000122.1 GCA_913057645.1 uncultured Rhodobiaceae bacterium
TTGATACAGCGCCTAAAATCGCATGCTAGAGTTACCTCATGGTTAAGCCCCTCCCCCTTGCGGAAGAGATTGAAAACGCGCCGGAATGGCGGGTTTCCGACACGCCCGTGCCCTATGACGAGGCCGTGAGGGAGATGGAGGAACGAGTGGCGGCGATTGCCGAAGGGCGCGCGCGCGAGCTTGTCTGGCTGCTCGAACACCCGCCGCTCTACACCGCCGGCACGAGCGCGGAAGAGCGCGATCTCATTGATCCGAAACGCTTTCCCGTCTTCAGGACGGGACGCGGCGGGCAGTACACCTATCATGGGCCAGGCCAGCGGGTGGCCTATGTGATGCTCGACCTGAAGCGCAGGAAACCCGATGTGCGGGCCTTCGTGGAAGACCTGGAGCGATGGCTGATCGCGACGCTGGCCGAGTTCAACGTGACGGGCGAGCTGCGCGAGGGCCGCGTGGGCGTCTGGGTGAAGCGCCCGGACAGGAGCCTGACGGCCGAGGACAAGATCGCGGCGATAGGCGTGCGCATCCGGAAATGGGTGACGTTTCACGGGGTTAGCCTGAATGTCGAGCCGGACCTCGACCACTTCACCGGCATCGTGCCCTGCGGGATAAGCCAGCACGGCGTGACGAGCCTCGCCGATCTCGGACTGACGGCCACGATGAGCGATGTCGATGTGGCGCTGAAGCGAACGTTCGCCGACGTTTTCGGCGCAGAAACCGCACGGTAATTCTTCCGTATACAGACAGTTTCGGGGACAAGTCCGATCTGCGAGTGGCAGCACGGGTTTGCGCCTCTATCCCCGCATGGCGGATGAAAGACTGTCACACGACTGTCATCAAAACGTCACGAAGGCGGCTTTCAGCTTATCTGTATACAGATTTTATTCGAGTTATCCCCGCCTCCACTCTTTGCCGTCCGACCAGGCAGTTGCACCGCTGGGGACAAATTCCCGTCAAAAGAGCAAAAAAGTATTGCCCGTTTTTGACGGGACGCTGAAAGAACCCACCCTCCCCCTGTGGGAGGGTCGAAATTCGCGAAGTGAATTTCGGGGAGGGGTAAGCGTGGGACGCCAGCGCATAACCCCCGAACGCGCAAAATACCGGGAGCGGAGAACCCCTCCCCAAACCGCTTGCAGCGGTTTGACCCTCCCACAGGGGGAGGGTTGAATTATATTTTATCCTCCTGCTCTGAACTCTCTTCGGAGGTTCAAGCGCGCCGCCCCTTCTTCGCCACCACTGCTTCATAGGCCGCCTGCAATTCCTCGCGCACCGAGAGGCCGCGGCGGCGCTTTGCCGGCTGGCCGAGATGCTCCTCGCGCAGTTCGTCCATGAAGCGGGCGACGAGTTTGGGGCCGCCATCGGTGAGCAGTTTCGCGCGGATGCCGAGTTCCTCGGTGACGGGCCGGTGCTTCACGCCCCAGGCGGACATGGCGGCGAGGACCGGGAGGAGCTCGATGCCCTTTTCGGTGAGGCTGTAGATCACCTTCTGCTTGTGGGCGGGATCGTCCGCGCGGGTGAGGATGCCCTCGTCGGTGAGGGCGCGCAGCCGGTCGGCAAGGATGTTGGAGGAGATGCCCTCCTCCGAGTTCAAAAGTTCCCGGAAATGGCGCTTGCCGCCGAAGATCATGTCGCGGATGACGAGAAGGCTCCACCTGTCGCCGATCGCCTCCAGCGTGAGGTTGATCGCGCAGCCCGATCTCGTGTTGTCCATGACGCCCCTTTCGAAAACCGGTTGCATTGTCGCACCGGTATATGCAGGATACAACCAGTTGCGAAACAAGATCGGTTTGGAGACCCCACCCTCCCCCTGTGGGAGGGTCGAAATTCGCGAAGTGAATTTCGGGGAGGGGCAAGCGTGGAACGGCGGCGCATAATCGCCAATGTGCCAATTGCCGTGAGCGGAGAACCCCTCCCCAAACCGCTTGCAGCGGTTTGACCCTCCCACAGGGGGAGGGTGGAAAAGAAGACAGGACAGCCCCAGAAACGAAACGGAACGCACCATGACGCTGACGCTCTACTATCACCCGCTGTCGAATTTCTGCCAGAAGGCGCTGATTGCGCTTTACGAGAGCAAGGTCGACTTCACGCCGGCCTTCATCGACCTCGGCAATGAGGACGACCGGGCAAAGCTCGGCGCGGTCTGGCCGATGGTGAAGTTTCCGGTGCTCAAGGACGAAGCGAGCGGCGAGACCGTGCCGGAAGCGACGATCATCATCGAATATCTGAACGACCGCCATCCGGCGGCTACGCCGCTGATCCCGGCGGACAGGGACGCGGCGCGGCGTGTGCGCCTGATGGACCGCTTCTTCGACCTCCATGTGAACCAGCACATGTTCGGCGTGGTGAGCGACCGGCTGAAACCCGATAAACGGAAAGACCCCGCCGGCGTCGAAGAGGCGAAAGCGAAACTCGCGGAGACCTACGCCCTTGCGGACAAGGAACTCGCAAACCGCGAATGGGCGGCGGGCGACTTCAGCATGGCGGACTGCGCCGCCGCGCCGACGCTCTATTATGCGAACCGCATCGTGCCCTTCGGCGAGCACAAGAACCTTGCGGCCTATTTCGACCGGCTGATGAAGCGGCCTTCCTTCGCGCGCGTCTTCGAGGAAGCCGCACCCTACCGCCACCTGTTCCCCGCGGAATGATGCCTCACACCGGCGTGTTGCGGAAGCCTATGTAAAGAAGGCCGATGCCGCCCGCGACGACGAAGAGCCAGGCAAGCGCGCCGAGGACCGGGATCGCAATCGCGACCCAGACGATGGCCGTCGCGATGATGATGCCGACGACGCGGCCGAAGGTGCCCCTGCCCGTCTCGCCGATGCGGCTGGCGAGGAACTCGCCGGAGGCGGCGAGGAAGGCGACCAGCCCGAATACCATGCCGAGCGGCCAGAGCAGCAGCATGAGGAAGGCGAGCGGCAGGCCGACGATCGTGATCGCGACGAGGACGACCAGCACCGGAATGCCGATCAGCCAGAGCAGGCCGAGGCCGAGCGCGAGCGTCGGCTCGGCGGCAAGCCCGTCGCGCATGCGCAGCGTGGTCGCGGGCGCGAGCAAGGCCATCGCAATGGCGAGCAGGCCGAAGAAGACCGCGCCACCCGCCGACATGTGATAGCCGGGCGCGGACAGGCCGCGGCCATCGCCGCGCTCGTTCATGTGTTCCTGCCGCCAGCGCTCGCGCGTTTCGCCGCGCGGACCGGGCGCAGGCTCAACGCCCTCGCCCGGCTTGAAATCGTGGCCGTTGATGTCGCCCGCGACCGTCGCGCCCTTGTCGATGCGCGCGGTGGAGGGCGAGTAATAGGTGACGCTGCCGCCGATATCGGCGTCGGGCCCGAGCGAGAGGTCGAGGCCGTAGAAGGTGACGTCGCCCTTCACCTCGCCATTGATGAGCGCTTCCTGCGCGCGGATCGAGAGAGCACCGTCGAGTTCGCCCTCGATGGCGACGCGGCGCCCGGCGATCCAGGTATCGCCCTCGACTTCGGCATCGCGCGTGAGGATGACGATCTCGCCGGCGGCGGACAGCGTTCCCTCGACCTTGCGGTCGATGGTGAGCTCGCGCCCGACGGAGAAGACATCCTTGCCGGGCGCCCATTCGAGCGCCCTGGGGGCCGGCGCCTCCCCCGGCGCTGCAAGCGCGGGAGTGGCCATGATGAGGGTGAGAATGGCGAGTGCCGAGCGGAATGCGCCGCGCATGTAAGTCTCCTTCCGTTCCCGTCCCCCGCGGGGACTATAGCGCGGGAAAGGCGGCGGAGACAGGGCGGGGGTTCTGAAGGAAACCGAGAGGCTGCGCCCCCGCCCCAAACGGGCCATCCTTGTTTGTCTTTGCCGACAAGCTGCAAAGAGGCCCGTTTGACCCTCCCCACATCTTGGCGGCTTGTCCGCCAAGGCGGACAAGTTGGGAGGGTGGGAAGCTAGAGCTCTGCTTTGTTGAGGTGATTCCAGATCGTCTCAACCACATCGTCGGTGCGTGCGAGCACATCGTTGTTCCAGAAGCGAAGTACGGTATAGCCATCCCGATTCAGAAAGGCCGTTCGGCGATCATCACGCGCCAATCCTTTTGGCTCGTTGTGCTGACCGCCATCAACCTCAACAATGAGCTTCCGTTCGAGACAAGCAAAGTCGACGATGTAGGGACCGACGCGGTGCTGCCGGCGGAAATGAACGCCAAGCCTGTTACCGCGAAGCCGGCCCCAGAGTCGTTTCTCGGCTTCCGTCATATTGCGCCGTAGACTGCGAGCACGAAGATCCGTCATACGCCGAGCTTACCGCCCACCCTCCCCTTGAGGAGGGTCGAAATTTGCGAGCGTAGCGAAACAAATTTCGGGGCGGGGGTGCCGTGAAGCCATCCCCCGCCCCGGGAAATTCTTCGCAAGCTCGAATTTCCCGACCCGCCCCCAGGGGCGGGTGGGAAGAAACGCCTCGCCTGCTGTCCGCTTACGCGAATTCCATGATGACGGCGTCGACGGCGAGGCTGTCGCCGGGTTCGGCGTTGACTTTTTCGACCGTGCAGTCGAATTCGGCGCGGAGGATGTTTTCCATCTTCATCGCTTCGACCACGGCGAGCGCCTCGCCCGCCTTCACTTCCTGGCCCTCTTTCACGTGAATGGCTTTCACGAGACCGGGCATCGGGCAGAGGAGCATTTTCGATGTGTCGGGCGCGATCTTTTCCGGCATCAGCTGGTTGAGCGCATGACCGGCGACGGTGCGGACCGCCGCATGGGCCGAGCCGCCGCGATAGCGCAGGATATAGCCCTGCTTCGCGCGCGCGATCTCGACCACCATCAGCGTGCCGTCGACCTCGCCCGTGAAGACGGCCTGCCCCGGCACCCATTCGGAACGCACGAGATGAGACTCGGTGCGCTTGCCGTCATCGTCGAGGAAGACGACGCGGAGTGCGCCGCCGGTTTCTTCCGCCGTAACACGGCGCGACCAGTCGTCGACCGCAACCACCCATTCCTTCGGCAGCTTGCGCGGCCGGTTGGAGAGCTGGCCGGAAATCTGCACCGCGCGGGCGGCATGAACCTTGTTCATGAAGACGGCGATGGCGGCGAGCTTCATCGCGCGCTCATCCGCGAGCGGCACGCCGTGGAACCCGTCCGGATATTCCTCGGCGATGAAACCGGTGGTGAGACGGCCCTCGCGGAAGCGCGGATGCTCCATGATCGCGTTCACGAAGGGAATGTTGTGCTGGATGCCCGAAATGTGGAACTGGTCGAGCGCGATCGACATGTGGTCGATGGCCGCGAGACGATCCGGCCCGTGCGTGCAGAGCTTGGCGATCATCGGGTCGTAGAACATCGAGATCTCGCCGCCCTCATAGACACCCGTATCGTTGCGGATGGTGAGGCCGTCATGCGTGCCCTCGGCGGGCGGCTGGTAGCGCACGAGACGGCCGGTCGACGGCAGGAAGTTGCGGTACGGGTCTTCCGCATAGACGCGGGACTCGATCGCCCAGCCGTTGATCTTCACGTCCGACTGCTTGATCGCGAGCTTCTCGCCATAGGCGACGCGGATCATCTGCTCGACAAGGTCGATGCCGGTGATGAGCTCGGTGACGGGATGCTCGACCTGCAGGCGCGTGTTCATTTCGAGGAAATAGAAGTTGCGGTCCTTGTCGACGATGAACTCGACCGTGCCCGCGCTTTCGTAGTTCACGGCTTTCGCCAGCGCGACGGACTGCTCGCCCATCGCCTTGCGGGTCGCCTCGTCGAGGAAGGGCGACGGCGCCTCTTCGATGACCTTCTGGTTGCGGCGCTGGATGGAGCATTCGCGCTCCATCACATAGATCGCGTTGCCATGCTTGTCGCCGAGTACCTGGATTTCGATGTGGCGCGGCTGCGTCACGAATTTCTCGATGAAGACACGGTCGTCGCCGAAGGAGGACTTCGCTTCCGACATGGAGGAGGTGAAACCGTCGGCGACTTCCTTTTCCGACCACGCGATGCGCATGCCCTTGCCGCCACCGCCGGCGGACGCCTTGATCATGACGGGATAGCCGATCTCGTTCGCGATCTTCGTCGCTTCGGCCACGTCCTTGATGACGCCGAGATAGCCCGGCACCGTGTTGACCTTGGCCTCGTTGGCGAATTTCTTCGACTCGATCTTGTCGCCCATCACCTCGACGGCCTTGATGTTCGGGCCGATGAAGGCGATGCCGTTGTCTTTCAGCGCCTGCGCGAATTTCGGGTTCTCCGACAGGAAGCCGTAGCCGGGATGGACGGCCTCGGCGCCGGTCTGCTTGCAGGCGGCGATGATCTTTTCAATGACCAGATAGGACTGCGAAGCGGCGGGCGGGCCGATGTGAACCGCCTCGTCCGCCATCTCGACATGAAGCGCGTCGGCATCGGCATCCGAATAGACGGCGACGGTGGCGATGCCCATCTTCTTCGCGGTCTTGATGACGCGGCAGGCGATTTCGCCCCGGTTGGCGATCAGGATTTTCTTGAACATCAGCAGGAACCTTGAGCGGCGGAAATTGGGAGCACAATGCAAACCAAAATCGTCACGGCCCGGTTTATCCGGGCCGTCCACGTCTTGGCGGCACAAAAGGAAGACGTGGATGGCCCGCCTTCGCGGGCCATGACGGCATGAGGAGAGAGGACGTGTGCCATCAACGTCACCGCCATCACAACGGAATGTTGTCGTGCTTTTTCCACGGGTTCTCGAGCTCCTTGTGGCGGAGGAGCGCGAGCGCCCGCGCGATGCGGACCCGCGTGGAATGCGGCATGATGACTTCGTCGATATAGCCGCGCTCGGCCGCGACGAAGGGATTGAGGAAGCGGTCTTCATAGGCCTTGGTGTGGGCCGCGATCTTTTCCGGGTCCTTGATGTCGGCCCGGTGGATGATCTCGACCGCGCCCTTGGCGCCCATCACCGCGATCTCGGCGGTCGGCCAGGCATAGTTCAGGTCGCCGCGGATGTGCTTCGAGGCCATGACGTCATAGGCGCCGCCATAGGCCTTGCGCGTGATGATGGTGACTTTCGGCACGGTGGCTTCGGTGTAGGCGAAGAGCAGCTTCGCACCGTGCTTGATGAGGCCGCCATATTCCTGGGAAGTGCCCGGCAGGAAGCCCGGCACGTCGACGAAGGTGACGATCGGAATGTTGAAGCAGTCGCAGAAGCGCACGAAGCGCGCGGCCTTGCGGCTGGCGTCCGAGTCGAGCACGCCGGCGAGCACCATCGGCTGGTTGGCGACGATACCGACAGTGCGGCCCTCGACGCGGGCAAAGCCCGTGACGATGTTCTTCGCGAAGCTCTCCTGAATTTCGAAGAAGTCGCTCTCGTCCACGACCTTCAGGATCAGTTCCCGCATGTCGTAGGGCTTGTTCGGGTTGTCCGGGATCAGCCGGTCGAGGGAGAGGTCGGTCCGCTCCGGGTCGTCGTAGGTCTCGATCTCGGGGATCTCGGCGACGTTGGACGCCGGCAGGAAATCGACGAGGCGGCGGATACCCTGCAACGCTTCCGGCTTGCCGACGTGATGGGCTGGAAGACGTCGGACATGCCCTACGGCAAGCGGCGGCTCCGGGAGATCGCCGTCGCGATCGCCGCAAGGCCGAGGGTGCTGCTTCTCGACGAGCCGCTCGGCGCGCTGGAGTTCGTGCTGTGCGGCGTCGAGTTCCACGCGCATATGCCCGAGCCGCGCGCCCTGAGTGGCGGAGTCGACCCGTGCGATCACCTGGTTCGCGCGGACGTCCTCGCCTTCTTCGACCAAGACCGCCTCAACGAACCCGCCGAGCGCCGCGGCGAGCAATGCATCGCGTGAGCCGGCGACTTCGCCCGGCAGGACGACGCGCAGGGCCGTCGCGCTGGCGGAGACCACCGCGGCTTCGACCCGCGTGGCCCCCGGCGCCGGCGGCTCGAGGCACCAAGGTGTCGATGCGAGCAGCTCGAGGGCCGCCGTCCGCAAGCGAAGGGCGCGCGGCTGGCGCTGCACGCCGCGAATCTCGTGCACGGATCCGTTGGCGAAGATCTGGTGCACGATCCCCCCCCACTTGCGGCCCAACCACACGCCGCTGGACCAACGTGTATCCAACACCACGTTCATGTCCTTGGCTGGGCGGTGTCGCCAGTGGAGGGTTTCGCCGAACTCGAGCCCTTCCTCGCGTACAGGTCGGCCGAAGAGGCGCTCGTAGGCCGTCTTGCCATCTGCGCCGACCATGTACTTGGAAATGACGTCGGCCACGTGCTCGACGAGCCAAGTCAGCACGGCGTGGTTGGACGGGAACTTGGCGTCGATCCGTCGTTCCAGCGCGGCCAGGTGCACGCGCAGGAGGCCCTTGAAGATGCGCACTGCACCCTCAATGCCGCCGTTCGACGCGCTCTCACCCACGGGCGTCTTCACCGGAGTAGCTCCTTCCGGAAGAGCCTGGATGATTGCGTCGCGCAATGCCGTCAGCGCCGGCTCGCCATCCGTGCGGATGAGCACTCGGCCGCGGTACCCCAAGTCGCGGATGCCTGCGACCGCGCGGTCGAGGTTCTCGTCCATGTCCGCGCCCTTGCGCTCGAGCACCCATCCTCGGATGGCCTTCGAGTCGCGATCGCGCATCACGAGGAGGGTCACTACCTCCGTCTCGTCATCTCTACTGATGAAAGCGCAGTCGAACGCCACCTCGGGGATCTCCCCCGCACCACGCTT
>CAJXOU010000123.1 GCA_913057645.1 uncultured Rhodobiaceae bacterium
GCGGCGTGAGAGGAGTAGGATGACACGGCGGAGGCGGTGATGTGCAGGGCGGAGGTGAGATGGGGTGGGGCGGAGGGGGAGTGCGAGGTGGAGAGGGGGAGGGGGAGGCGGGAGGAGGGCGGGTGCGGCGACGGGGGGGTGGCGGCGGTGGAGGCGGTGGGGGTGGGGGGGGGAGCGGGGGAGGAGGGGCGGGGGCGGCGGGGGAGGAAGCGGCCGAAGCCGGTGACGGAGAGGCCCGTGACCCCCGAAACGACGATACCGGAGGCAAAGGAGCTCTTCGCCGACGAGGTCTATGAGAACCAGTTCGAGCTCACGGAAGGCTACAGTTCTGGCCGGGAAGACGGGGACGGCGGTCTCACGCAACCTCCCGAAGCCGTCACGACGGACGAGGCGATCACCTTCGTCGATACAAGGCAAGAAGCCTTTGCGCTCGCCATCGGTCCCGAAGGCCGCGTCTTCGCCCTCGATGCGGCAGGCAACATTTTTCTCTGGTCCAACACACGTCGCGATTTCCTGGAGTTCGAAGGCGAACTGGCGCGCATGGCCGTCGGCCCGGACGGCACCTTGTGGGGTGTCAATTCGCTCGGCCGCGTCTTCTTCTTCGACGGAAAGAGATGGTCGCAGGTGCGGGGCGAGGTCGCCTCCGATATCGACGTCAACCGGAACGGCGATGTCGTCCTTGCGAGGGACGACGAACTCATCGAGCGTCTTGACCAAGACCTCAACCGGTTCGTCGTGGAAGCCGGTCCGAGCGGCCTTCAGGTGGCACTCTTCTCCGACGGGTCGCTTGTGACCATTCACGAGGGGAACCTTGTCTATCGCTGCGAGGACGGCACATGCATCGGCCTCGACCGCAGGGCGAAGAGCCTTTCGATCGGGCCGGACGACAGCCTGTTCATCGTCGACACCGGCGGCAGGCTCCTGCGCTCCACGGATCGCGGAGAAAGCTTTACCTTCATTCCCACCCTCGGACGGACCGTCAGGCGCGTCGCCGTCGGTCCGAACGGCTTTCCCTGGGTCGTCACCGTGGATGACGAGGTTCTCTCGTCACGTTTCTTCGCCCGCGACGAAAGCGGCGACACCCTCGTCAGGCTCGCCGCTGCGGGCAATACGGTCGGAACGGGAAAGACCGGCGGCGTCATCAGCACACAGCAGACCGGCAGCATCACCTTCAACAGGACGCTCCGTTTCGACACCTTCCGGTCCGAGAACGACCGCTTCTCGACCATGATCGATCTCGTCGTCGGCAATGACGGCGGCGTCTATATAGCGGGATCGCAGCTCCTCGGCTTCACCATCGCCATCGACAAGTTCGACGAGCGGCGGCGCCGCTTCGTCAACATCGACTACCCCTTCCCCGACGATGTCGCCCGTTTCGACGTCGAGGAAGACGGGACGACCTTCTGGGGCATCCATACGCAGGCACCGGTCGAGATCTACCGGGCGCGCAACGGCGGCGCCTCCGTCACCACCTATTCCGTTCCCGATTCCACCGGGTCCGGCTCAGACATCGCGCTCGACCATGACGGCAACGTCTATGCCGTGGTCGGAGAGCGGGTCTACGTCAAGACTCGCAGTTCCGCGCAATTCCGGCTGTTCTCGAACGAACAGATCCGGACGATCGCGTTCGGCATGGACGAAAACATCTGGATCACGGATGGCGGCAACATCGTGCTCCGGTACGATGGCAAACGTTATGTCAGCCCGGTGCGGCGCGAGACCAAGGTCGGCGGCGTCGCCGTCGCCGTGGACGGCTCCGTCTTCGTGATCGCCGGCGACGACAACGGCAATCCGAAACTCTTCCGATGGAACGCGTCCAACCGCAGCTTCGACGGCATCCGCAACACCACGCCGGACCTCATCGACGTCGCGGATGACGGCGAGCTGTGGTTCACGCAGGGGCTCGACGTCAAGCGGGCGAGGAATCGCTGAAGCGGGGATATCCGGTTCCGGGCGCGCGGCCGGGGATAAAATTCCGGGAAATCGGGCCGGGAAACGCACACCCTAATTTTTGCGGGAATAAGTGCCCTCCGCCGGAATGTAACGGTTCGATGACAGTATAATGACAGTCGTCTGCGAAACGGGGGTGTTTATCCCCGGAGGCGGCGTTCGGCGATGAAGGGAAGTGGTGCCCAGGGGCGGAATCGAACCACCGACACTGCGATTTTCAGTCGCATGCTCTACCAACTGAGCTACCTGGGCGGAAGCTCCGGAGCGGCAGGGTTTCTGCGGCGCTCCGGCGAGGTCCGCGGTTTATAAGAGATAGAGTCAGGCCTGTCCAGAGGCCGCCTCGGCGCCGTCAAAATCCAATCGGCAGAAGGGCTTAACGGCTGCTCTCCTCGTCGTCGGAACGTGTCTGCGAGGCTTCGTCCCATTCGTCCGGCGGCTCGACCGCGGGGATCGCGTAAGCCCCCTTCAGCCAGCGGTTGAGGTCCACATCGGCGCAGTGCTTCGAGCAGAAGGGGTGAAAGGTCGACGTCGAGCGCGTCCCGCAGATCGGACAGGGGCGCGGCGCCCTCAGTTTCACGACATTGCCGCCTTCGTCCGTCACGGTCCTTCTCCGTTTGCTTATTGCACGATGCCGACGTCGATCTTCTCCCGCGGAAACGCGGGCTCGCCGACAAGGTTCACTTCCGCCGGTACGCGGCGGCGGAGCCTTTCCACAAGATAGGGATTTCCGCGCTCGAGCCAATCGACGACTTCGGCGGAAGCGCGCGCAACGAGCGGACGGCCGGGCGTGGCCTGCGCCTCGCGCGCGATCTTGCGCAGGAGGTCGTTGGCGACGGTCGCGCAGGTCTTGCGGCGCGGGCGGCCGTTCGCATAGGCCGCTTCCGTCAGCAGCTTGTCGAGCGGCTCGCGCACGCGCTTGCGCGTCATTTCGACAAGGCCAAATTCGGACATGCCGGAAATCTGCGTCGGTACGCGGTCCTTTGCGAAGCCTTCGTTCAGGGCGGCGAGCACCTTTTCGATGTTCGTCGGATCGTTCAGGTGGATGAAGTCGATGACGATGAGACCGCCCGTACCGCGCAGACGGAGCTGATAGACGATCTCTTCCACCGCTTCGAGGTTGATCTTGGCGCTTGTCTGTTCGAGGCCGGTCGCTGCGGTATAGCGGCCGGAATTGACGTCGATCGCGGTCAACGCCTCCGTCGTCTCGATGGTGATCCAGCCGCCGGAGGGAAGCTCCGCGCGCGGCTCCAGCGCCGCCTCGATCTCGCCGTCGACGTCGTAGATCGAGAAAAGGTCCCCCGGCCCGTTGAAGAGCTGTACGCGCTCCAGCATTTCCGGCATGGCGCGGCGGCAGTAGCGCTGCGCCTCGCCGAAGGCGTCAGCGCAGTCGATCAGCACGCGGGACGTGTCCGAACTCACGCAGTCGCGCAGCGTCTTCGAGACGGGGTCGAGGTCGTGGAAAACGACGCTCGGCGCGGCGGAGCGCTTCTCCGTCTCGCGGACCTTGCGCCATTCCTCCGCGAGCTGGCGCGCGTCGGCGGCAATGTCCTCGGAAGTCGCGCCGATCGCCGCCGTGCGCACGATGAAGCCGGCCGGTTCGCCGGTAACGCCCATCGGATTGAAGCGCTCGACCATTTCCTCGACAAGGGCGGTCAGCCGCGCGCGCTCTTCCTCGTCCTCGATGCGCCGCGAGAGCGCGACTCCGGACTGGTTCGGCACCAGCACAAGAAGACGGCCCGGAATGGTGACGTTGGCGGAAAGCCGCGCCCCCTTGTCGCCGATCGGATCCTTCACCGCCTGCACGAGAATGGCCTGGCCTTCCTGCACACAGGCACTGATCGGCGGTAGCGTGCCTTCGTCGAGCCCGGTCAGTTCGCAGAGGCAGCGCGCCTCGCGCGCTCCGAGAAAGCCCGCGCGTTCGAGACCGACCTCCACGAAGGCGGCCTGCATGCCGGGCAGGACGCGCTGCACGCGGCCGAGAAAGATGTTGCCGATGAGCGAATGGCCGGCGCGGCCGGTCTTCGCCTTCAGGTCGTCTTCCATGGTCCGCTCAAGGAACAATTCCACGGGACGGCCATCCTCGACGATCGCAACGCGCGTTTCGCCGGGGCCGACATTGATCAAAACTTCTTCGGACATAAAAACCCTGATTTGCATCCGCCGCACCCCCGCACAGACGGACGCCCCCTCTTCACCCTCGATCGCCTCCGATCCCTTGAAAGATCGATCCTAACACTCTTGTTAGCGCAGAGGATAGCCGCGTCAGACCGTTGAAATGACTGGATATCCGGCGCCTGCGAGGAGCGCCCCCGTCTCATGGAGGGGGAGGCCGACAACGGCCGAATAGGACCCCGTCAGCGCGCGGACGAAAAGCGCGGCCCGGCCCTGGATCGCATAGCCGCCCGCCTTGCCGCGCCACTCGCCGGACGCGAGGTAAAATGCGATTTCCTCTTCCGACAGACGCTTGAAGGTGACGCGCGTTTCGCACACGCGTTCGCTCGTGCGGTCCGGCGCGACGAGATGCACCGCCGTCCAGACGCGATGCGCGCGGCCGGAGAGCAGCTCGAGGCAGGCGCGCGCTTCCGATTCGGTTTCGGCTTTCGGCAGGATGCGGCGGCCGCAGGCGACGACAGTGTCCGCGCCGAGCACGAAGGCATCTGCATGATCCGACGCAACGGCTTCTGCCTTTCCGCGCGCGAGACGAAGCGCGAGGCTGCGGGGAAGTTCGGCCTTCTGCGGGGTTTCATCGATTTCCGCCGCGACGATGCCGTGCGGTTCGATGCCGATCTGCTGGAGAAGCGCGAGCCTGCGCGGCGAGGCGCTGGCGAGAATGAGGCGGGGTTTCGCGCCCTTTACCGACACCGGCGCGTCACTTGAACCGGTAGGTGATCCGGCCCTTGGTAAGGTCGTAGGGCGTCATTTCGACGAGCACCTTGTCGCCCGCGAGCACGCGGATGCGGTTCTTGCGCATCTTGCCTGCGGTGTGGGCGATGATCTCGTGTTCGTTCTCCAGCTTCACGCGAAACGTGGCGTTGGGCAGCAGTTCCGTCACCACGCCCGGAAACTCGAGCATTTCTTCCTTGGCCATTCACTATCCTTCGGAAATTTGGCCGGAAGAATGGTCAGAAAGCCTCCGGAAATCAAGAGCCCGGCCCGCTAAATCGCATGCGGACCGGGCTCAAATGGTTGATTTCGCGAGCTTTTCGGATCAGTCGACCAGCAGATACTCAACGGTGGAGACGACCCGGACCGTCTTCATGACCTGTTCCGTCTCCTGCGCGCCCGGAATCTCGTCGCGCGGCTGGATCGAGAACTGACCCTGCCAGGCGCGGCGGATGCCGCCGAGGCGGGCGCCGGAATCGGCGGCGAAGGTTTCCGCGGCCTCGCGGGCGCGGACGGTTGCCTCTTCCAGCATTTCGGGCTTCACGTCGGCGATGCGGGTGAACAGGTAGGAGGGCCGGACGGGGCCATATTCGTTAGATAAAACAACACCTTGCTCGACGAGCGCGCTGCTGTCCCGGTTCGCGGCAGCGACCTTGTCGACGTCGGTGGAGCGCAGCACGAGCTGCTGGGCGATGATGAAACGCGTGTCGAACTGGCCGCTGGAATACATCTGGGCGAGGCGGTCGGTGACCTGGGGCGCCTGAAGCTCGATTTCCTCTTCCGAAAAGCCGTGCGATTTCAGGAAGTTACCGACGACCTCGGCGTTGCGCTTCACTTCCGCCTGGGTTTCGGCGAGATCGTTGCCGGTGACGACGAAACGCAGCGCCCAGAGCGCGAGATCCGCCTTAACCTCCCGTTCCGACAGGCCTTTTACCGACACGGAGCGGTCGCCGAGACGCGACTTCACGAGGCCGTCGCCCGCCAGATAGCCGCCGGCGGCGATGCCGAGACCGAGGATCAGCGCGGCCGTCAGCGCAAAGAGCGATTTCATGACAAGTATCTCTCCCCATTGGTGTTTCGGCTTCTTATATCACGGCGATTGCGGCGGATTGATGGATGGATCGCAGGCCGAGCGTGACGCTGCCCCGCGAAAATCGGACGCCGCGCCCGCCGGGCGGAAAACCGTTGCGCATCATGGGTTTGCCGCTTCGGCGGGGACAAGTGCACCCCGACTGTCATCATACTGTCATTGAACCGTCACGAAGCAACATTCCGCACCCGATGAAAAAAGTAATCCCGCAAATGACGATCCGCCCGGCGACGCGAGACGACGACGATCGCCTCTGGCTTATCCTCGAACCGGTCATCCGGGCGGGCGAAACTTATCCCCTGCCCCGCGACATGACGCGCGAGGACGCGCTCGGCTACTGGTTCCAGCCCGGACACAGTGTATTCGTGGCGGAAGAGAGCGGGGATATCTCCGGCACCTATCATCTGAAGGCGAACAACAAAGGCGGCGGCGCGCATGTCGCCAATTGCGGCTACATGACCGCACCGCAGGCCCGCGGGAAAGGCATCGCGCGGGCGATGTGCCTGCATTCGCTCGACGAGGCGCGGGCGCGCGGTTTCACGGCGATGCAGTTCAATTTCGTGATCTCGACGAACGACGCCGCAGTGCATCTGTGGCAGGACTGCGGTTTCGAGATCGTCGGGCGGCTACCGCAGGTCTTCGCGCATCCGCGTCACGGATTTGTGGACGCGCTGGTGATGCACAGAATGCTCTGAGGACGGAGCTTTTCTCAGATAAATTTTCTCAGGCAGATTTCCTGCGGCCTGTGCGGAAGAGAAGCTCCATCGCCTGATGGGCATATTCCTCGCGGGCCGCATCGTCCGCCGGGCGCTTGTGAGAGCTGCACCAGGCGGCGAAATCGTCCGGATCGATCATGACGCGATAGACGACTTCGCCGTGGCGCGCCCGTGCCCGGCGCGACCGGTCCGCCTCGCTGTTCCACGTCTCGAAATCCGGCGGGAAGCGCTCACCATCCGCCATGAGCGTGCGGATGCGCTCGTAGGAGTCGCGGTTGTACCAGGGCATGCTTGTCGTCTGCATTGGACACCTCCCGGACAGTTCGTCGCGTGCGGCCGCTTCATCGGAGAAAAAGCATAATCCTTGCGCGCTGCATGGTTCAATCACGATTTCACTTTGTAACGGGGCTTTACTTTCGCCCAGTTATGAATGGAACCCGTTGAGGTACTGACGAGAATCCGCTTCGCATTGCGGGAAAGCTGCGTGAAGGAGAAGAAATTTTTTTGATGCGGTGAGGAAGAAGCGAGGGGCTTGCATGCGGCGCGCTGCCCATGGACCCCGGCGTTCGCCGGGGTGACATTTCTCTTTGGGGCGTTCGCCTGGGCGACCGTTTTCTTTTCGTTTCGCGCGGTCAGCCCGTCGCGGCGCCGGCGCGGCCGAAGCGGTTTTCGATGAGGCGGGCGATCCGGTCACGGAGCGTGCGGTAGGCATCGAGACGGCGCTCGCGGTTGCCGCCAGTGGGCGAGGCAAGCGGGTCCTCGATCTCCCAGTATTCGATGTCGGTCGCGGAAGAGCGTGTGAGCTCCTCCGCCTTCGCGCGCGCCTCGGGCGTCAGCGCGACGATGAGGTCGAAGCTCGTCACGTCGTCGAGCTCGTCGAAATCCTTCGGACCGCGCGCGGGCGGTTCGATGCCCGCCTCGCGCAACACCTCGGCGGCGAAGGGGTCCGCATCCTCCGCGGGCGCGACGCCGACGGAGTCGACGAAGATGCGCGCGCCATGCGTCTTCTTGAGGATGGCCTCGGCGATGGGCGAGCGGATGGCGTTGAGGTTGCAGACAAAAAGGACCGAAGCCGGTACATCGCCGCCTTTCTTCGCTTCCGCGCTGCCGGACATGGTGCTCATCCCTTGATGTGCAGGACGCAGATCAGCGTGAAGAGACGGCGCGCCGTATCGAAATCCATCTCGATCTTGCCGGAGAGACGTTCCTTCAAGGTCTCCGAGCCTTCGTTGTGGAGACCGCGGCGGCCCATGTCGATTGCCTCGATCTGCGCGGGCGCGGCGGTCTTGATGGCGTCGTAATAGCTCTCGCAGATCATGAAGTAGTCCTTGATGATCCTGCGGAAAGGCGTGAGCGAAAGCAGCACCTTGCCATGCGGGTCGCCGCCTTCCAGACGGATGTCGAAGACGAGGCGGTTCTCCTCGATGGCGAGGTGGAGGAGATAGGGACCGCCGTCGCTGCCGACGGGGGCGAAGACGTTTTCCTCCAGCAGGTCGAAGATCGCCACTTTCCGCTCATGCTCGACGTCCGGGCTGCGGCGCACGACGCTCTTCTCGTCGAGGACGAGATCGGCAATACGGAAGTTCGCGCCCTCCGGGATTTCCGGAGGCGCGGCTGCGCTGGTTTCGTCGTCTGCCGAGCGGTCGGTCATGGTGGCGCAGTTTAAGCCGATTTGACGGAAGGAAGCGAGGGAGGCCTGCGCGGACGCAGCGTATGACGCTCCCCCTCACCCTTCCCACCGCCGCTTTGCGGCGGTGGGCCCCTTCCCTCTCCCCTTGTATGGACCGGAGACAAGGGTTACAGGTGTTCGGAGACATGGGTGACAGTTTTTGACGAGCCATTTCGCAGGTCGATCTCTGCGATATGGCGGCTTGCGAAGATGACATGCCAGAGCCCGTCGTC
>CAJXOU010000124.1 GCA_913057645.1 uncultured Rhodobiaceae bacterium
GCCGAGAGCGATTTGTCCCGCGTGACGGCGGTCCAGCCATCGCTCAATACCTTTACATCGGGCCGGCCGAGATTGAGCATGGGTTCGATGGTGAAGAACATGCCTTCCTTCAGCACCGCGCCCTGGCCCTTGCGGCCGTAATGCAGCACGTTCGGCGCATCGTGGAAGACGCGGCCGAGGCCGTGGCCGCAGAACTCGCGGACGACCGAGCAACGCTGGCTTTCCGCGAATTCCTGGATCGCGTGGCCGATATCGCCAAGCGTCGCGCCGGGCTTCACGGCGGCGATGCCGCGCATCAGCGATTCATAGGTCACGTCGACGAGACGCTGCGCCTTGCGGGGCGCTTCGCCTGCGAAATACATGCGGTTCGTGTCGCCATGCCAGCCGTCGAGAATGTAGGTGACGTCGACGTTTACCGCGTCGCCCTCGCGCAGGGTCCGGTCGCCCGGAATGCCGTGGCAGACGACATGATTGACCGAAGTGCAGCAGGACTTGCGGAAGCCCCGATAGTTGAGCGGTGCGGGGTAGGCGCCGTGGTCCATGCCGAATTCATAGACGATCCGGTCGATATGGTCGGTCGTGATGCCGGGCCTGATCTCGTCCGCCAGCAGGTCGAGCGCCTCGGCCGCGAGCCGGCCGACGCGGCGCATGCCTTCGAAGGCTTCGGCATCGTGTATCTTGATCCGCCCGATATTGCGTTCCGGGGCGTCGAGGGCTTCGGTGTAGCTCATCTGGTCTTTCGCAAGGGTCTGCTGTGTTTCCGCTTCCCCCAACATAGTGCCCGGAGGCGGCATTTGAAAGCGGCGGCCGGGCGGCGCTATTCTGGGACAAATGAAACCTTGAGGGACCGCCCATGCCGCGCGTCGTGACCGCCTGCGTGCTTCTGATCGGCGACGAGATACTCTCGGGCCGGACGCGGGATTCGAACCTGGCCTATATCGCCGCCCATCTGAACCGGATCGGCGTGCAGGTGCGCGAGGCGCGGGTTATCCCCGATATCGAGGAGACGATCGTCGCGACGCTGAACGAGGTGCGCGCGCGGCACGACTATGTTTTCACCACGGGCGGCATCGGCCCGACGCATGACGACATCACGGCGGACGCCGTCGCCAAGGCCTTCGGCGTCGGCATTGATTATCACCCCGAAGCGGTGCAGATCCTCGGCGATCACTACAAGGAAACCGGCGGCGAATTCACCAAGGCCCGCATGCGCATGGCGCGGATGCCGGAAGGGGCGACGATGATCGCGAACCCGCTCAGCAAGGCGCCGGGCTTCCAGATCGGCAATGTCTTCGTGATGGCGGGCGTGCCGATGGTGATGCAGGTGATGCTGGACAGCCTGACGGACCGCCTCGAGGGTGGCGCCGCGATGCAGAGCCGCACGGTCACGGGACAGATCGGCGAGGGCACCATTGCCGAAAAGCTCGGCGATCTGCAGGCCCGCCATCCGGAGGTCGGGATCGGCAGCTATCCCTATTACCGGGGCAAGGTTTTCGGCACCAGCATCGTCGTGCGGGCGACCGATTCGACCGAGCTCGACGCAGTCGCGGACGAGGTTGCGGCGCTGATGCGGGAGTTCGGCGTGGAACCGGCGATGGGGGACCCCGCGTGAACCAATTGCCCGGAAATGCGGGGTTTTTGTCGTATATCTGCAACAGAATTGAGCAACATTACGAAAGTTTCAGCATTTCTGCGGTTTCCGGGCGATACAATCTTTTCCGGACCGACTAAAGTTTGCGGCATGAAGGTCTGGCGGCTGCCACCCGGGAGCGACATCGGGTAGCCCGGCAGAGGGGGAACAGGCTTCGAGCTAACAGGCCTGACAACAAAATTTAGGGTCACGGTGACCCGGAGGGAGAAACGACATGAAGAAGACCATCGGCATTCTGGGTATGGCTGCGGGCGCTGCGATGATGCTGTCGGGCGCTGCCTTTGCCCTCGACTCGAGCTTCGGCGCGATGTCGAAGGCCGGCACGCACAAGTTCATCGTGGTGTGCACGGGCGCACCGGACAAGGAAGCTTCGCAGGAAGGCGCCAACGCCACCGAAGCGCAGGCCGCTGTCCAGGCGACCGTCGCCGGCACCTGCCATCCGAAGTGGGTCGGCCTCGAAGGCTAAGCCTTTACCGGCCAAACGGAATTCTGCGGAAACGGCGGTCCCTCGGGCCGCCGTTTTCCTTTTGCACGGGCGCGCGCGAGCGGGCATAGCTAGGGCATGCGGGCGCGCCGCCGCCCGCCGGGGCCCCTTGGCGAAACTGGTATACGCAGCAGACTTAAAATCTGCTTCTCGAAAGGGAGTGCGGGTTCGAGTCCCGCAGGGGCCACCAGCCTTCGCTCGCTGGTGCGAGCTACGGCTCGGCGGGCCAGCCTTCGCTCGCTTCGCGAGCTACGGCTCGGCTAGCCAGCCTTCGCCGGCTTCATGCAGCTACGGGCCGGGGAGCCAGCCGGAGGCGGTGGCGGCCAGGTAAATCCCTGTCATCACAAGCAGAATGGCGGCGGCGCGGTTGACGAGGCGGAGCGTCTCGGGCGGTGCCTTCGACGCCGCACCGGCCGCGAGCGCCGCCCAGGCGAGCTTCACGGCGCCGATGGCGACGGTGGCGGCGAGGATCACGAGGGCCGCGTCGGCGGGCGTCAGGGTGGCCATGTCGAGGAAGGCGGGCAGGAAGCCGAGATAGAACAGGATCGCCTTCTGGTCGCCGAAGGTGAGCAGGAAGCCCGCGAGGAAACTCGAGAAAAGCGAGACGGGACGGGCGGTTGAGGCTCCTTCCGCGGTCTCCGCGCCGGACTGCCAGAGGATGAGGCCCAGCCAGACGAGGAAGGCGGCGCCCAGATATTTCACGATGACGAAGAGCTCGCCCATCGCGCCGGCGATGAGCGAGAGCCCGAAAATCGCCACCAGTATGAAGACCGCATCCGCCGCCGCGATGCCCGCCGCCGCCGAGACGCCATGCCGGAAACCGCCGGCGGCCGCGCGCGCGACGACCGTCATGACGCTCACCCCCGGCACCGCCGCGAGCAGCGCCATGGCCCCGAACAGCGCCGCAAGCGCGGCCGGCGCAATCGTCACGCTCATCGTCTAACTGCCTGAAAAATAAGGACTTGCCGTCTCAGCCGTGACCGGCGACAGCATGCGGATCTTCGTGGTAGAGCGCGTCCGACGGTACGCTTTCGTCTTCCTTCAACGCGGCGTCGTGCTTGTAGAGCGTCGAGCAATAGCCGCAGACGATCTCGTTCTCGCGGCCCATGTCGAGAAAGACATGCGGATGATCGAAGGGCGGCAGCGCGCCGATGCATTCGAACTCGCGCACGCCGATGCGGATCTCGCGGGCGCCCGCCTCGTTGCAGAATTTCGGTGTCGTGCCGCCGCTCATGTCCCGCTCTCCGTGATGTCCGATGACGCGAAACTAGTGGGGGCGGGGGGCATCCGCAAGACGCTTCGCGCGCAGGAACCGTTACGTATCCGTTACAATCAAGGGGAGCGCCAAGTCACTGGAATCGCTCAGGTTTCATTTATCCCCGATTGACCGTCACCGAACTGTCATAAAAACGTCATGAACGGCTTTTCCGGGTCGTTCCGGAGCGGTTGAGAGAGGCCCGGCGGCGGTTTATCCCCGGGGCTGGGGCCCCGGAGGGCCCGGGTGCCGGTGGAGGCTCGCCGCGGAGGCAAGGCTCGCATGGACGCCAGGGGGCGGGGACAAGTTTTTCTCTTCTGTCCGTCTACGGATGAAAAATTCCATTCCGCGTCGCATGCGCCCGGGGCCGGGGATAAGCCCGAACCGGCACTGTCACAATTAGCCCGCGCGCGATTTATCCCCGGGGCAGCGGGGCGCCGGGCGGAGCGAGGCGAAACGGGTTATCCCCGGACGGGCCCCCGCGCGCAACCGGGGCCGAAAGCGGGGACAAGTGCACGGCGGCGGAGGCAAAAAAAGGCCGCGCGGAGGCACTGTCATCGTAACGCAATGAAAACGTCACAATCGGGGTGGTTATCCCCGGGCGGGGATAAGGCGAGGGGATTGGCACGCCCACGGGTATCGCCTTCGGCGATCCCGAGGGCAGGCTCCGACGCGAAGGCATAGAGAAAACTTGTTCCCGGTTTCGGCGGCTGCCGTCCGGAGAACCCTCCCCCTGTGGGAGGGTCAAACGGGCGCAGCACGTTTGGGGAGGGGGACTCCGCTATCGTAAAATGGCTCGCCTCCCGTTTTCCTCGCCTACCCCTCCCCGAAAAACTCCGCACTTCGTTCGAGTTTTTCGACCCTCCCACAGGGGGAGGGTAGGAAAGGGAGGCGAGGTTTCGAGTAAATCAGTAGACGGATTAATTTTACGGACAGGTGCGCCAGCGTTCGATGAACGCTTCCATGTTGCCCGGCTCCCCCGTCACGCTTGCCCCGCATTGATGCAGATAAAGGAGAGAGCATGCCGCTCGCGGGGACTGCGTCAAGGGCGGTGTTTGGGGCGGCGGTGTGGCTTCCCTGCCCTTCGCGGGGCTCAGGGCGTTCGAGGCTCGAAAAGGTTCCCGGCCTGCGCCGGGACAGGCCACCGGGTGTTTTCGTTCGCTGGCGCGAACCGCGTCTCACCCCCAAAATTCGCAAGGGCGAATTTCTCCGCCCTTCGCGGGGCTCAGGGCGTTCGAGGCTCGAAAAGGTTCCCGGCCTGCACCGGGACAGGCCACCGGGTGTTTTCGTTCGCTGGCGTGAACCGCCTCTCACTTACGAAAATGTGAGGAACGGGGTTCCGGAAGCGCTTGGTGGCGCGGCGGGAGACCGGCATAATCGCCGCAAATGACTTAATGTCAGGAACGGGCCGTGAAGAGCCCGTCCACATGACCCTCGGGAGGAGGACCCCCTATGCCGAATGCGGCCGCTTCGGGCCAGGCAAGCCATGATGCCAGCCGGCCCTTGTCGCGATGGACGCTTTTCGCCTTCGCGCTGCCCGCCGCACCCATTTCCGCCATGGGGCTTCCGCTCGTCGTTCACCTGCCGCCCTTCTATGCGGGCACGCTCGGCCTCGGGCTGGTGACGGTCGGCGCGATCTTCATGCTGGCGCGGTTCTGGGACGTGTTCACGGATCCGGTGCTCGGCATTCTGTCCGACAGATACGAAACGCGCTGGGGACGGCGGCGGCACTGGATCGTGCTGTCCGTGCCGATCATGCTGCTGTCCGTCTACATGATCTTCATGCCGCCCGTCGCGGTGACGGCGGCCTATCTCGTGTTCTGGCTGTTCGTGCTCTATGTCGGCTGGACGCTGCTGACGATCTCGCACATGTCGTGGGGGGCGGAACTCACGCCCGACTATCACGAGCGCTCGCGCGTGCAGGGCGCGCGCGAAGTGGCGCTGATCCTCGGCATGGTGTTCGTGCTGACGCTGCCGGTGCTGATCGAGCAGATGAATCCGGAAAATCTCGCGCAGGCGCGCGTCGCTTCCATGGGCTGGTTCGTGCTGATCCTGCTGCCGATCGCCGTCGCGCTCGCGGTGTGGCGCGTGCCGGAACGGCCGACGCAGCGGCCCGAGCATGTGCCGCTCAAACAGGCGGTGCAGGCGCTCATCGAGAGCCGGCCGCTGCAGGTGGTGCTGGCCGCCGACCTGCTCGGCGGCGTGTCGGGCGGGCTCGTCGCGTCGATGTTCCTCTTCCTCGCGGAAGACGCGCTGAAGCTCGGCAGCTATTCGAGCCTGATGCTGCTCGGCTATTTCATTTCCGGGGTCTGCTTCATTCCGCTCATTCTTTTCGTGGCGCGCCGCTTCGGCAAACACAAGACGGCGGCGGTCTCGGCGATCTTCAATGCGGTGACCGTTCCGCTCATCCTGATCGTGCCACCGGGCGAACCGGCGGTCGCGCTTGCCGTCTGGGCCTTGCTGGGCGTCAACATGGCGGCGGGGCCGTTCCTGTTCCGCTCGCTGATGGCCGACGTCGCGGACCACGATGCGGTCGTGACGCGGCAGCAGCGCACGGGCCTGTTCTATTCGCTGCTGACGTCGACCAGCAAGGTCGGCGCGGCCTTCGCGATCTTCATCGCCTATTCGCTGCTGGATTCGATCGGTTTCCAGGCGGGTGGCGAGAACTCACAGGCCGTGCTCGACAGCCTGCGCGCGGTCTATGTCTGGCCGGCCTGCATCATCAGCGCGGCGGTGGCCGGCATTCTCTGGTTCTATCCGATCGACGAGGACCGGCAGGTCGAGAACCGGCGCATCCTCGAACAGCGCGGCTTCGAAACGGCGGCAGCGGCGATTGCCATGCGGACGGGGCAACCCTCCGACGCGCAATCCTCCGGCGTGGCGGCGGACTGAGCCATGCCGCATTTTTCTTCCGCAGGCGTCGAGATCGCCTATGAGGTCGAGGGCGAGGGCAAACCGATCCTGCTGGTGCACGGCTTCTCCGCGACGGCGGCGGATAACTGGGTGCGCACGGGCTGGGTGCAGGCACTGACCCGCGCGCGTTACAAGGTCGTGCGTTTCGACCTGCGCGGGCACGGCGCGAGCCAGAAGCTCTACAACGCCGACGATTACGACATCGAAAAGATGGCGGGCGACGCGCTGGCGCTGCTCGACCATCTCGGCATCGAAAAAGCCGACCTGATGGGCTTTTCGATGGGGGCGGGGATCGCGATGCGGCTTGCCGCGCGGCACGGGGAGCGTTTCGGCAAGGTCGTGCTCGCCGGCATGGGCGTCAAGGCGCTCGAGCCCGCCAAGCCCGGCAATCCGGTCGCAGACGCGATGGAGGCGGCGGATGCCTCGATAGTGTCCGACCGCTCGGCGCGCGCCTTCCGGCTTTATGCGGAAAGTCTCGGGCAGGACCTGAAGGCGATCGCGGCCTGCGCGCGCGAACCGCGGCGCGGCGGCGCGGAAGAGGCTGCACGCGCGGTGCGCAACGAGACGCTGGTGATCGCGGGCGAACGGGACGACCTCGCAGGCGACCCGCGGGGGCTGGCGGCGCTGATGATGAATGCGCAGGCCGAAATCATTCCCGGTACGGACCATATGTTCGCGCTGCCGAATCCGATGTTCAAGGGCGCGGTGATGGATTTCCTGACCGGCTGGAACTGAATTTTCCGAGCTGTTTTCGCGAACCGTTTTTACGAACCCTGGTGAGGCACAACAGGATCATGACATCTCCCCGCCTGTCCGGATGGCGCCTCGCGGCCTTTTCCGGCCCCGCCATTCCGATTTCCGCGCTCGGGCTTCCGATCGGCGTCTACCTGCCGCAATTCTATGCCGGGCCGATGGGGCTCGGGCTTGCCGCGGTCGGCACGGTGTTCATGCTGGCGCGGCTCTGGGACGTCGTCACCGATCCGATGATGGGGATCATCTCCGACCGGTTTCCCTCGCGCTGGGGACGGCGGCGGCACTGGATCGTGCTGTCGGTGCCGCTGCTTCTCGTCTGCGCCTACATGGTGTTCGTGCCGACGGCGCCGGTGACGAGCGTCTATCTCATCGGCTGGATGTTCTTCCTCTATATCGGCTGGACCATGCTCACCATCTCGCACATGGCCTGGGCGGCGGAGCTGTCGGACAATTACAACGAGCGCTCGCGCATCCAGGGCTACCGCGAGGCGTTCCAGCTTCTCGGCGTGCCGCTGGTGCTGCTCATTCCGGCGATCATCGAGCAGACCGGCGCGGAGAACATGGAAGCCGCGCGCGTCGCCGCCATCGGCTGGTTCATCGTGGCCGTGCTGCCGATCGCGGTCGGCATCAATATCCTGTTCGTGCCGGAGCGGAAATCGACGCCGCAGCCGCCGCTCGACATCAAGGCGGCGGTCAGGGCGATCTTCCGCAACCTGCCGCTCCGCCGGCTGCTGGCGGCCGATTTCCTGAGCGGCTTCGCGGGCGCGGCGCTCGCTTCCATGTATATCTACGAGGCGACCTATGTCTGGGGCATCGGCTCGGTCGCGAGTTTCCTGCTGCTGATCTATTTCTTCGGCGGGATCATCTTCATTCCGGTCGTGCTGAAGCTCAGTTACCGGCTTGGCAAGCACCGCACCGTCGTCGCGGCGGGCCTCTTCAACGTTCTCTTTCCGCCGGTGATCTTCCTGATCCCGGAGGGGAACTATTATGTGGCGGCGCTGGTGCTGCTGTTTCTCGGCGTCAATGTCGGCACGACGACGACACTCTACCGCTCGATGATGGCGGATGTGGCCGATATCGACGAACTGGAAACCGGGCAGCGGCGGACGGGGCTGTTCTATGCGCTGCTGACGCTGACGCAGAAGCTCGGCGGGGCGGTGGCGGTGGGCGTCGTGTTCTGGACGCTGGCGCTGATCGGCTTCGTCGGCACCGCCTACGCGGCCGACATGCTGCAGCTGATCCTGTTCCGGTCACTGACCGCCGTCGGTCTGGCGACCGTGTTCGTGTCGGCCCAGGGCTACATCGTCGACCGCACCGGGGCGGTGAACCGCGCCCGCGGCATCGGCCTGTTCGTCTCCGGAATCATGGTGGCAATGCTGTGCGGCCCGCCGATCGGCGGCATCGTGGCCGCGCGGCTCGGCCCCAACGCCGCCTTTCTCGTCTCCGCCGGCCTGTGCCTGGCCGCCTATCTC
>CAJXOU010000125.1 GCA_913057645.1 uncultured Rhodobiaceae bacterium
GGTCTGGATCGCGACTTCGATATCTTCCCAGGGAAGCGTCACTGGCACGACGCCGAAACGCTCGAGGAACTTGCCGCCTGTCGGGAAGGTGAAGACGCGCAGGCCCTTCAGGTCTTCGAGCGAGCGGATCGGCTTCGTCGTCACGAAGTTGCAGGGGTCCCATGAACCCGTGCTGAGCCAGGTCACGCCCGGCACCTCGGCATAGGCCTCTTCCCAGATTTCGCGAAGCCCGTACCATTCCCAGAGGACCGGCACATCGAGGCTGTAGCGCGAGGCGAAGGGGAAATAGGCGCCGAAGACCGACACGTCGATCGGCGCGGCCATGGAGTCGTCGTCGCTCTGAGCGGCGTCGATGGTGCCGTTCTGCACGGCGCGGAAAAGTTCGCCTTGGGGCACGAGCTGGTCGGCGGTGTAGAGCTCGATCACCATTTCGCCGTTCGCGGCGGTATTGAAGGCGTCGATGGACGGCTTGATGACGTGTTCGGCAAGCGAGGCGCCGGCATAGGTCTGCATACGCCATTTGATCGGCGACTGCGCGCGCACCACGTTCGGCGCGGCGATGGCCGAGGCGCCGATGGCGGCGGCGCCCACACCGGCTTTCTTGAGGAAGTCGCGCTTGTTCAGATTGGGACGATCGGTCATATCGGTGGGCTCCTTCTTCTCTAGATGGTTTCAGGTCGATCCAGCCCCATAGCCAGACCCGGCCCTCTCACACGAAGAAATCAGCTTACTGTCGGATTTTACTGTCCCGTTGCGTCACCTCCTACCGCCCGAATTGGTAGCTGGGCAACCAGAGGGTCAACTGCGGGAACACCATCACGATGACAATGGTCAGGATCATGATCCCCACAAACGGTACGATTGAGCGATAGATATCGACAAGCGTTATCTCGGGGGGCGCCATGGCGCGCATGAGAAACAGATTGTAGCCGAATGGCGGCGTTATGTAGGCGATCTGGCAGGTGATGACATAAAGCACACCGAACCAGATCGGGTTGAAACCGAGGGAAACGACTAGCGGGATGTAAAGCGGCGCGACAATCACGAGCATGGCGGTATCGTCAAGGAACATGCCCAGAACGACGAAGGACATCATCATCATGATGAGAATTTCCCAGGGACCGAGATCCCAGGTGTCCAGAAGCAAAATCTTGATTGCATTCTTGGCGCCGAGCCCGTCATAGACCGAGCCGAAGCAGAGCGCGGCGAGAATGATGAACATGAACATACATGTGATCGCGAGCGTCTGACGCATCGTATCGTCGATCACCTTGACGGTGAGGCGGCGTTTAACGGCGGCGGCAAGAATCGCGCCCGTCGCACCGACGGCGGAACTTTCCACAAGACTCGTGATGCCGGTGACGAAAAGTCCCATCATACTGCCGAAGATCAGAAAGGGGATGATGCCCGCGCGAAGGAGGCGGAACTTCTCGCTCCATGTGATTTCGGCGAGTTCCTCTTCCGGCAACGCAGGACCCAGAGCCGGATTCCGGCGGCATCGGATATAGATGTAGATGGCAAAGAGCGCTGCCATGATCAGGCCCGGCAGCACGCCTGCCAGCCATAGCTGCAGCACAGGCTGGCGGGCGATCATGGCGTAAAGCACGAGAACGACACTCGGCGGAATGAGAATGCCGAGCGAGCTGCCCGCCTGAATCACACCGGTGACCATCACCTTGTCGTAACCACGCCGCAGAAGCTCCGGCAAGGCTACACTCGCTCCGATCGCCATGCCGGCCACGGAGAGACCGTTCATTGCCGAGATGATCACCATCAGAAAGATCGTGCCGAGCGCGAGACCGCCGCGCACACGGCCCATCCAGACGTGGAACATGCGATAGAGATCGTTCGCAATGCCCGACTCCGCCATCATGTAGCCCATGAAGATGAAGAGCGGCAGCGTGAGCAGCGGATACCAGTTCAGGACCTGAAAGCTTGCGTTGAAAGGCATTTCGGAGGCGCCATCGCCCCAGAGAAGAAGTGCGGCGCCCGCCGCAACGAAGCCGATGGCACCGAAGACGCGCTGCCCGGTGAGCAGCATCACCATCAGCGACGAGAACATGAGAAGCGTGATGAGTTCGTAGCTCATGCAACTTCCTCACCGCGAACCCGGGCAAGGTCCTTGAAGAAAATGGCGATGGCCTGCAAGAGCATCAGAAAGATGCCCACCGTCATGATCGACTTGATGGGCCAGAGGAGCGGCGCCCAGGAAGTATAGTTCACCTGCTGATACTCGATGGCGTATTGCGTGCTCGATATGCCGCCGATGAGGAGCGTCGTCAGATAGAAGACGAGGCAGAAGGCCGTGATCGTGTCGGTGAAGGCCATCTTTCGCGGCGAAAGGCGCCCATAGAGCAAATCCATCCTCACATGAGCATTGATCTGGAGGGAATAGCCACCGCCCAGAAGATAATAGGCAGCAAGAAGGAACTGACCCATTTCCATGGCCCAGTTGATCGGCATGCCGAGCATCGTCCGCGAGAAGGATGCGTAGAGCATCACCCCGATCATGACGAAAATCAGATACATGACGGCGCGGCCGACAACCCTGTTCACCGCATCGACGTACCGAACGTAAACTCGCGCTGCTTTCGGCAATTTTCCTTGATCCGCTCGGGGAGTGGAACCTCTGAGCAATCCGGTCCGGAAAATCTGCCTTCCGGCGGCCGGGTGCC
This sequence comes from uncultured Rhodobiaceae bacterium, assembly GCA_913057645.1. Taxonomy (GTDB): domain Bacteria; phylum Pseudomonadota; class Alphaproteobacteria; order Parvibaculales; family Parvibaculaceae; genus Parvibaculum. The sequence goes on from CAJXOU010000125.1 coordinate 2,676, forward strand.
AGCGCACCCCTCGAAGGCTGCACGGATTGCCGCGATATGGCAACTGCGAACGTTCGTCATCCGGGCCAAACGATCATCCGGATCATGCGGAATTTCGTGCATTTCCGGAAATGACGCCAATGAGGGCGAGATGACGCTCGATGAGGCAGCGGGACGACCTCGAAAGCGGCAAAGTCCCGGGGAAAGCCCCAAGGCCAGCTCATTCGAACAAGGGAATCGAGCAGATGTTCACGGTGCAGAGCGCTCGGATACCCGCGCGAAGATCAGACCACCGATGGCACCGGCGATCATCTGGGCGATAAAGCCGGCCGTCGAACGCGCGCCCGCAATCGGCGTGATGTCGTAGACCATGCCCATCGCCAGCAGAGCGGCGGCAACGGCAACGGCTCCCGCGACGGTGTAGATCAGCCGGCGCTGGATACCCGCGAACCAGAAGACGAGCGCGCCCGCCGCCATTGCGACAAGGAACCCCAATCCGATGATGGCACCAAACATAGGGCCCATACCGACAATGTCGTGCAGCGTCATCGAGAGGCGCTCTGAGAAGGGAACGGCAACACCAAGGTCCGTAAGCCGTCCGAGGACAAACTGCGTATGGGCGACAGCGCCCAGCACCGTCGTCACCACCACCGCCAGAACGAAGGCCACAACGACCCATAAAATCCGCATTTCCATCCTCACGATTTCTTTCGCCCGCTTTCTCGCGGTATGATTGCATAAAATATCACCAGACGGGACGGGAAACAGCCAATGGCGAAGCGGGCACGACGGATGCGGGCACTGGCCGGAGCGGCTATCGCGGTTGCCCTTCTTGGGGCGAGCAGCGGCTCCTACGCGCAAGATACTCCGGGCTACAATATCGTTCCGGTGGCAGAAGGACTGGACCACCCGTGGAGCCTTACCTTCATGCCAGACGGTTCGATGCTCGTCGTGGAGCTTTCGGGGCATATTCGCGTCGTTCGCGATGGTGAACTGACACCCGATCCCGTGGGAGGCGTGCCGCCCGTCTATTTCGAGAGCCAGGGCGGGTTGTTCGATGTGCTGCTCGATCCCGATTTCGAGGAGAACAACTTCGTCTATCTCTCCTATGCGCATGGCAATCCAGACAACAACGGAACGCGCGTGACGCGCGCCCATTTCGACGGCGCAACATTGAGCGACCTGAAGGTGATCTTCGATGCCGTGCCGACGAAGGACACGCCCGTTCATTACGGCGGGCGCATGGCCTTTCTGCCGGACGATACGCTGCTGGTCACGGTGGGCGACGGGTTCGATTACCGCGAGGAAGCACAGAAACTCGACAACCATCTCGGCAAGGTCATTCGCATAGACCGCAACGGCAACGCGCCTGAGGACAATCCGTTCGCCGGACAGGAAGGTGCCCGACCAGAAATCTGGAGCTACGGCCACCGGAATCAGCAAGGCCTGCTTTACGACGACGTTTCGGGCCGCGTCTATGAACACGAGCATGGCGCGCAGGGCGGCGACGAAATCAACATCATCGAGCCCGGCAAGAATTACGGCTGGCCCGTCATCACCTGGGGCATCGACTATTCGGGTGCGCGGATTTCGCCCTACACGGAATACGAGGGCATGGAGCAGCCCCTTCTCCACTGGACGCCCTCCATTGCTCCGGCCGGCTTCACGCTCTACCGGGGCAACCTGTTCCCGCAGTGGGAGGGTGACCTCTTCGTGGGCGCACTTGCCGGGCAACACGTGCGGCGGGTCGACATGGAGAACGGCGATCCCGTCGGCCAGGAAGAACTTTTCGGCGAACTCGGCACGCGCATCCGCGATGTGCGAACGGGACCGGACGGCTACCTCTATGTCGTGACAGACGGCGAAGATGGCAGCGTGCTCAGGATCGAACCCGGCAAACAGAGTTGAGCCGCTACATGCCGAGACGGCGCAGCGCCGTCGTCGTCAGATAGCGATCATAGGCCGACTGATCGTTGACCATCATGGTATGGCCGCCTTTGATGCGCTTCACCTGTTCAAGGCGGGTGATCCGGTTCGTCTGGATGTTGTGGGCATGGACATGCGTCCATGACCAGTAGGGATGCGCGCCGTCCATGATTGCCTCCCCGCCCTTCTTGTATTGAGAGAAGGCGCCGTCGAAAGAACGGAACACCTCGCCCTTCCTGTCGAACGAGACCATGACGAAAGGCAGCATGGTGCGCGCGTCGAACCAGACCCGCTTCTTGCCGACCGGCGCGCGCGCGAACCGGACGGGTTCCGCCTCGACGACCAGCGCCTCAGGCACAAGCTGAACCTTCGTGTCCCAGAAGCTGACGCCGTTCGGACCGCCATGCGTGCGGTGCTCCCAGTTCGGATGTTCCGCCTCCCAGCCGCCGGACAGAGCCGCAAGGGCCGGGCCCTGATGCACCAGCTTGTAATTGCCCCAGGTGTGCAGTGGATCGCCGGCAGCCCAGGCGTCCGACAGATACAAGGTCGAACCGGCGATCAGCGGCTCGAACCGCTGGTTCGTCGGAAAGCGGCGAATGCGTTTGAAGGCCGGCAGGTAGCCGTAAAGTTCCGGAAATTCGTTCTGGTCATACGGCCAGATGTTCAGGAATGACGTTCCCTTCTCCTCGTTCGGATAGGTGAAGGCCACCGACTGGAAGCGGAGCTTGTCCTTGAACTCGGGCCAGTAGGGCTTCGGTTCGACGACGACGCGGCCGACCGGCGCCAGTTCGGCCCAGACGGATTCATACGTGTAATCGACCACACCGTCCGGGGCGAGGTCGTATTCGCGTGTCGCATAGACGGAGACGTCATGACGGCCCCAACTGAGCGTGAGCGCGGCGAAGATTTCGAGCGCACTCTTCGGATCAGGAAAGGGATTGCCACCAATCCACGGCTCGCCATCGAGCGTCACGACGTTGCCGCTCTTGTCGAAGCGCGCCTTGCCCTTGTTGCGCAGCGTGGCTTCCAGATATTCCCATGGGCTCAAGGCCATGAGATCGGTCGTGGGTGCGACGACTTCCAGAACGCGCCCCATTTCCCTGATCTGGCGATAGCGGATCGGATCGAGCAGTTCCTTCACCAGGTCGACATTGTCCGCCGTGATGCGGTCTCCGGGGGAGATTGCGCCTTTCGTATAGGCTTCTATGGAAAGCAGTTCGTCGGGATAGGCGCGGGAAGCGTCACCGTGCGCGGCCAGCGTGTGCCAGAGCGGCGCCGTCACGCCGAGACTGACCACGCCGGAGGCAAGACGCTTCAGGAACAGTCGGCGGGCGTAGTCATGTGTGAAGCGCCGGATATGCACGGTTCTCTCCGCCTATTGGCCCTTCTGTCTTCTCGAGCGAGGTCCGCCCGGAGGCCGGTGCGTGCTTTGGGGATACACAAGCGCCATGTTTCGAAATGGCTTCGTGCAGCCAGCACCGGCGTTCCGGGCGGAACAACGATGGCCGGGATCAGAACTGATAGGTAATGCGGAATGTCAGTTCGTCTGCCCAGTCGATCGTATCGATGATGTCGTCATTGCCACCGTCCGACATCGTGATGTTGGCGAAGGCTTCCGCCGTCCACGCCTCGTTCGGCTTCCACTTCAGACCCGGCTGGATCAGTGCACCGCCGTTGAGATCGTAGAGAACGGAGAAGTCCGCACGCCAGATCAGGTTCGGGAAGGGCTGCTGAACGGCAAAGGCAATCGCGTTGAACGAGTCCTCGCCGCTCGGCAGACCGCTTGTCCTTGCGCCGGTCGCCCCCATGCCGTCGAGATGGCGGCCGAACATGTCGCTTTCCGACTTGAAGAGGTACTGCAGCACCATGAACGTCGCGGGGAACTCCTGCGAGAAGCGGTGATACTTCTCGAAGACGAGCGAGGCGACATATTCATCCTCTTCGATATGGCTCTGGCTGAGATCCGGGCTCGTGAACACCTTGTCCGGCGTCCAGGTGAACTCGCTGCGGATAACCAGCTGATCGAAGAAGGAGTCCGGACCTGCGCCCACGACGTAGTTTGCGCCGACACCGAAGATATTCTCCCGCGGATAAACGCGGGCAATGTGACCGCGGAGCGGACCGAGCGCCTGGAAGAAGTAGTCGAGTTCCGCTGCGGCCAGAGTCTGGTTCGGAGCTTCAAACGCGCCGAGACCGCCGGTCGCAGGCTGGAATTCGCGGATCGCGGTGTTGAAGCCCGTGAAGCCGTTGAGACGCGCCATACCGGCATAGGTGAACCACTCCTGAGCCGAGTAGACGCCGGTGCTGCTCATCGAGAAGGGCGTGCCGCCGAGAACCGGATCGCCGGAGTCCGTCCAATGGAAAACACCGTCCGGATTGCGGCGGTTGACCGCAATCGCCTGCAGCGCAAGATCACCAAACTGCGCCTGGAGCCGGCCGCCGACATTTGCCGACCACTCGGCGTCATCGAAGCCTTCCTGCTGATGGATCGTGAACTGCGACGGGATCACGTTGTAGGGCGTGTCCGGATTGGCGAGCACCGACGGGCTGAAGAGCTGTGTGAAGCCTTCGATCTCTATGTCGTTGTTCACGCGATAGGAGCCGCGGATACCGGGTGCGGCAACACGTTCATCCGCGAACTCTTCCGCCACGAGATCGAGCAGAAGGTGGCGGCGCAGATCGAGGCCGTTTGGAACGTCAAGCACGCGGAAGAACAGCGATTCACCCCAGGCGATCTGCTGGTTGCCGAAGCGCAGCCAGAGTGGACCGTCCGAGTAATCCAGATAGAGAGCCGGCAAGTCGACCATGTAGTTGCGGCCGTTCGCCTCGAGGAAGGTGCCCCTGCCACCACTCCAGAGATCCGTTTCGAAGAACTCAGGATCACCATGGCTATCGAAGATGTCCGGCTGGAAATATCCGCGGAAGCGGGCGAAGCCGTTCCAGTTCGAATTGAAGTTCGCCTGAAAGTCGACCTCGAGGCGCGTGGCCATCAGGTTGAAGGTGTTGTCCGCTCCGCCGATCGGCCGGGTGGTCGTCGACACGCCAGCACCGGGCGCAGGGATCAGCAGGCTCGAATCCTGCGTGACGGTCACACCATTGTAGATGTTGCCCTGCTGATTGTAGGGATTTTCTTCGTCAGTCAGCTTGATTGCCGGCTCCTGACGGATGAACCCCTGAACGTTGTAATCCGCCGCCTGCGCGCCGGTCACGACTGTCATCGCTGCGAACGCGACACCAGCGAGAAGCCCCCTTCCAATCCCGATATCTGTACGAGACATGTTCTCCCCTCCCTTGGATAACCCGTGATGGGTTGAAATCAGTTCCGAGCCCCTGCGGCTCACTCATCCATCTCCAGAATTCTTCCCCGATGGCCGACCAGGACCGGCTTGTCCCGCGCCGCCGACGACGCGACCGCCTGGTACCAGCCGGTCTCGATGTCGCTGCGGTTCACGGATTTCCAGCTGCGGCCGCCGTCGTGACTTGCCTAACGAGGAGAACGAGGAGTCTGGCTCTGGCAGCGATGGTCCTGGCCCTGGCTTCGAGGGCGTGGACTTGCTTGCCGCCCACGACGAGGTGATCGATGTTGCGGAGGAGGTGCGTGCCATCAGGGAGGAGTTCCACTTCGACGCTGTGGAAATGGCGTTCTACACGCGCGTGCTCGCAGGCAGATGGACTATGGCTCATCGTCACGTTCCAGCTGACGCCATTGCGGGTTATGCCAGAGGAGAGCTGGTTAAGCAGTGGTGCAGGACATATAAGGCTCCCGCGCAGAGGTCGCTCCACTTCAGCGTGTGCGGCAACGAGGGCGCCAGCAAGCTCGCCATCGAGCACTGCAGGCGAGCTGACCACTATTACCCGATTTGGAGCGACAGCTATGTCGACGATGAGTTTTCTAAG
>CAJXOU010000126.1 GCA_913057645.1 uncultured Rhodobiaceae bacterium
GCGCATGGCTTGGGCTCTCCGAGCTTCATTCAACCGCGTTCGTCGCAAAACACAGTTGAATCCAAGCCATGCAACCCGTCCACCCATTCCTTAACCGGACAGCAGTGGGTCAAGCCCGGGCATGACAATCCTGTTTCAGACCGGCGCCACGCAATCTAGGCGTGGCTCGCGGCGGGGCGGTTCGGCGTCTTTCAGGTCGGCGAGGAGATCCGACTTCAGCGACGCATAAGCCGGGTCGCTCCAGAGATTGCGGAGCTGGCCGGGGTCCTCCTCATGGTCGTAGAGCTCGCCCTCGGTGCCGTCATAGATCGTGCCGGGGAGATAGGCGGTGATGGTGTAGCCGTCGCGGTAGATGGTGCGGAGCCCCACCGTCGTGCCGTCGACATGCTGGCAATCCCATTCGGTGAAGACGCGCTGGCGGTTCTGTTTCTCGCCTTCGGCGTCCGACTTCGGCATGGGCTTGCCCTGCATCCAGTCGGCGACGGGGAGGCCGGCGATCTCGCAGAAGGTCGGCGCGAGATCGACCTGGCCGACGGGCTTTTCGACGGAAGCGGGGGCGACCTTCGCGGACTTCGCGGGACGCCAGATCATCGGCAGGCGCATCAGCGCGTCGACGTGATAGGGGCCCTTGAAGAGCAGGCCGAACTCGCCCTGGAACTCGCCATGGTCGGTGGTGAAGACGACATCGACATCGTCGCCCCAGCCGCGGCTGTCGATATAGGCCATGACTTTCGCGATCGCCTCGTCGATCAGCTCGTTTTCGACATGGGTGAAGGCGTTGATCTCCTGCACCTGATCGGCGGTCATGTCGCAGGCGCGGAAGTCGGGCGGCGCCTCGAAGTTCGTGACGCGCTCGCCGGTGTACCACTCCATCCAGTGCTGCGGCTTGTCCTTGAGCACCTTTTCGATCTTCTCCTTCGAGCCCGGATAGAACGCAGGCAGTGCCGTGTCGCGCCAGGGGTGGCGTTTCAGTTCGGACTGCGGCGGGTCCCAGGGGTGGTGCGGATCGGGGAAGCTCATCCAGCAGAACCAGTCGTCTTCGGCGCCGATGGAGGAGAGCCAGTTCACGGTGCGGTCGGCGACCCAGTCCGTGTGGTAGTGCTCGCGGGCGACGGGATTGAAGTGGAGCTGGCAGCCGCCGGTCTCGCCGCCGCCTGCGGCGTTCACCTGGAACTTGTCGTTGAGGTTGCGGTAGAAGCCGGCGAGTTCTTCGGGGTGGTTCTTTTTCATCCATTCGTTGTAATGGAGGATCAAGGGCGAGTGCGTCGCGAGCTCCATGTGGTCGAAGCCGCGATGCGGGCCGTTCTCGCCCTTTCGCGCCATCTGCGTTTCGTAGAATTTCTGCTTCGGGTCGAAAAAGGGCTCGAAATGCGCCTTGCCGATGAGCGCCGTCTTGTAGCCGGCCTTGTCGTGGAGATATTGCGCGACGGAGGGCGCGTCTTCCGGCAGCGGCACGCCGTTCATCCAGACGCCATGCGTCGAAACGTACTGGCCGGTGATCATGGTCGAGCGCGCCGGCATGCAGACGACGTTCTGGTTATGCGCGCGGGTGTAGTTGATGCCGCCGGCGGCGAGCGCATCGATGGCCGGGGTCTTCGCGACCTTCTGCCCGTTCGCGCCGATGGCGTCGAAGCGCATCTGGTCGGTGGTGATGAAAAGGATCTTGCGGCCCATGACGTTTTCTCCCCGAGGGGTCTGAGACTCTTCTAATGTTTGTCATTATTTTCTAGGGGAGACGCTGCGTCACGGCAAGCGCGGAAGGCCAAGGTGAAATGATTTGTTCACGGAAAAAACGCACTCTATTCACGGCGCGATGCGAAAACGGGACGAACCGATAAGTCCGGTGAATGACGCGCTTCTCAGGCCGTGATGTCGAGGCGGTTGCCGAGTCCGGTTGGCGGCGTGGATTTCGCCGATGCCTGAGCGGCTTCGGCGAGCATGTCGACCATCGCCTTTTCCTGCTCATGCCCGGCGCGGAGCATGGCGGCCTGCATGGCCTGGGCGATCTGGTTCTGCTGACTGGCGGCGGCGGCGGCCGCCATACCCGATATGGACATGGATCCCCGAATGCGAAACTGGACTTCGCATTCAGGGTAGGCGGCGCGGCTTAACGTTTCCTTGGCGGACTGTCCCGTTTCGGATCAGGAGCGGATCAGGTTTCCTCTTCGCCCTTGAGGAAGGAGATCATGGCCGGGAGCGCGGTGCGGTCCTGCAGCATGAAGAGGTGGCCGCCTTCGAAGAAGCGGAGTTCGGCGCCGCGAATGCGGGATGCCATTTTCTCCTGCGTTTCGGGGAGGGCGATGCCGTCATATCTGCCGCCGCAGACGAGGGTCGGGCAGCGAATATCGCCGAGGCGGTCCCATGTGTCATGTGCGGCGCGGGCCTCGAGCTGGCGGCGGGCGCCCATCTCGCGGCCCGGTTCATCCGCATAGGGATCGTTCGCGGCGAAGGCGACGAGCTGTTCGTATGTGTCGGGGTTCGCCTTGGCCCAGGCCTCGTCGTGGCGGGTATCGGAAATCGGGATCATGTGGCGGGCGCGCTCCTCGCGGGTCATGCCGATCAGCGTGTGGAGGGGGTAGGAGACGCCGCCTGCGCCGCCGGGCGAGGTGCAGGCAAGGACCAGCCCCTCGACGACATGGGGATGGGCGATGGCGAGTTCCTGCGCGACCATGCCGCCGAAGGAGACGCCGACGACGAGGGCGGAATGCCAGCCGATGGCGTCCATGAGGTTCACGGCATCTTCGGCATACTGGGACATGTTGTACGGGCGGTCCGGCTTCGAGGTCTGGCCGAGGCCGCGCTGGTCGTAGGCTGCCATGTCGAAATGCTTCGGGAAGGGGCCGTCCAGCACGTTGGGACGGAGACGCAGGTCGCTCCCCGTGCCGGAAATGAAGAGGAGGCGAGGGCCTGCGCCCATGCGCTCGTAGTGAATCTCGATGTCGCCCGCGGTGGCGAATGGCATGTGGCCGCTCCCGATGATGCGTTCCGGAAAAGATTAACATGAGTGGTGTCGAGGTGGGTTCCCCTATTGAACTCGCATGGGCGCGCGCTATGTATTAAGCTCTTTGCAACAGGCTCCGTGGTCAGGTCGCGGGGTTTTCCGCGCATGCAGCCCGGCCTTCCGGCGGGCGCAAGGGAAGGAGCGGGGTCATGTCGAAGCCGGTCGAAAAGAATCAGCCGCTATCCGTGTGCGATCCGGTGTGGGAGCGGGTGCGCGAGGAAGCCGAGGAGATGGCGGCGGGCGAGCCGATCCTTGCGAGTTTCCTCTATTCGACGATCCTCAATCACCGCACGTTCAACGACGCGCTCGCCTATCACCTGGCGCAGAAGCTCGGCAACGCGGAAGTGCATTCGATGCAGCTTCGCGAGCTCCTCGACGAGGCGCTGCGCGAGCAGCCGGAGATCGGCGAAGCAACCCGCGCGGACATCGTCGCCTATTACGACCGCGACCCGGCCTGCCACTCCTATATCCAGCCGCTTCTCTACTTCAAGGGCTTCCATGCGCTGCAGGCGTACCGCGTGGCGCACTGGCTCTGGGGCGAGGGACGGCGCGCGATGGCGCTCTATCTGCAGAGCCGCATGTCGGAACTCTTCGCGGTGGATATCCATCCGGCGGCGAAGCTCGGGCGCGGCATCTTCATCGACCATGCGACCGGCATCGTGATCGGCGAGACGGCGGTGGTGGAAGACGATGTCTCGATGCTGCATGGCGTGACGCTGGGCGGCACGGGCAAGGAAACGGGCGACCGGCACCCGAAGGTGCGGCGCGGCGTGCTGATTTCCGTCGGCGCGAAGGTGCTCGGCAATATCGAGATCGGCGAATACAGCCGGATCGGCGCGGGCAGCGTGGTGCTTCACGAGGTGCCGGCCCATTGCACGGCGGTCGGCGTGCCGGCGAAGATCGTCGGCTGCGCGGGCTGCGACAAGCCCGCCCATGCGATGGATCACATCATCCGCGAAGAGGGCGATCCGGGCGCGGGCATCTGAGCCTCAGGGCAGCCGGTCCTTCAACGCATAGAAGAGCATTCCAGCCACGAGGCCGGGGTAACGCAGCAGCGTGCCGCCGGGGAATTTCGGCGTCTTGAGTTCTGCCATGACGTCAAAACGCTCGGCCTGTCCGGCGACCGCTTCGGCGGCGAGCTTGCCGCCCAGCGTCGCGATGTTGATGCCCTGTCCCGAATAGCCATGCGCGAAGACGATGTTGGGTGCGAGGCGGCCGAAATGCGGCATGCGCTTCAGCGTGATTGCGACGGCGCCCGACCAGGCATAGTCGATGCGCTTGTCCGCAAGTTGCGGGAAGACGCGGAGCATGGGCTTGCGGACGAAGCCGGCAAGATCCTTCGGCAGGTTCGGCGAATAGCTTTCGCCGCCGCCGAAGATCAACCGGCCATCAGCCGATAGGCGGTAATAGTCGATCACGAATTTCGTGTCCTGCACGCAGACGTCGTCGCGGATGAGCCTTTGAGCTTCCTCGCCCAGCGGCTCTGTCGCCAGCAGGAAATTGTTGATCGGCATGATGGCGCCGGCGACGCGGGGCTCGAGCTTTCCGAGATAGGCGTTGCAGGCGAGGACGACATGCTGCGCGCGAACGGATCCGCTTGCCGTCTTCACGATGGCGGGGTTTTCATGCGTCACGTCGAGGACGCGCGTCTTCTCGTGAATCGAGACGCCTTTTTCCCGCGCGGCACGCGCCAGGCCCAGCGCATAGTTCAACGGATGGAGATGCGCTCCCGCTTCCTCCAGAATGCCGCCGTGATAACACTCCGTCGCGACCATCGCGCGGATTTCGTCGCGCGGCACATAGCGCATTTTCGTGTAACCGTATTCCTGCGCGAGATGCTCCACTTCCGATTGCAGCCAGACGGCGTCACCGGGTTTCCACGCGGCCTGTAACAGGCCGGGCTTCAGGTCGCAGTCGATTTCGTGGCGTGCGATAAGGTGTTTCACCAGCGCATTGCTTTCGACGCCAAGGTCCCAGAGGCGATGCGCCCATTCCCTGCCGAGACGCTTTTCCAGTTCGCGCTGATCCTTGCGCTGGCCGACGCCAAGCTGGCCACCATTGCGGCCGGACGCGCCCCAGCCGATGCGCTCGGCTTCGAGGACTGTCACCTTGTAGCCGCGTTCGGCGAGATGGAGCGCCGCCGAGAGGCCCGTGTAGCCCGCGCCGATCACGCAGACATCTGCCGATACCTCACCCTTGAGAGGGAGGATCGGCGATGCATCGTTTGCGGTTGCGGCGTAGTAGGAGGACGGATAGGCCATGCCCGTCAGATCTCGATCTTTTCGTCGCTGCGGTCGTCGGCATAGATATCGCAGAGATCGAGACAGGCCTCGAAGGGCGCGCTGTCGCGCGTGTTTTCCAGTGCGTCGTCGTCTTCCCAGTCGCTGCGGAAGATCACCTTGCCGTCTTCCTCGGCTACGCTTGCGCCGATGAAACCGCGCGGCGGATTGCGGTCGAATTCACGCTCCTTGTACGCGCGCAGCTGCGTCAGGATGTGATCGGCCTGCGAGGTTTCGAACGTGATCTTGAGGGCGACGGCCATATTCTCTCCTTCTCCACCCCGTCTTTCCGGCGGGGCGCCTTTTCCTGCGACATTATTCTATAGCACGGGACGATCCGCAGTTGTCCGCTCCGGGGTGCGGCGCTTTCGCGCTTTGCGGGGAACCGTTGCCACGGCAGAATGCCGGACAACAAATCATAATGATAAGGGAGGAGGCGGCAAATGACGCGGATGAAGAACAAGGTTGCGCTGGTGACGGGCGCGGCGAAGGGCATCGGGGCGGCGACGGCGGCGATACTCGCGCGCGAGGGCGCGAAGATCGTCTGCACCGACCTCGACGAGCAGGCCGGACAGGCCGTGGCGGACGAAATTGCCAATGCGGGCGGCGAGGCGACCTTTATCCGTCACGACGTGGTGAACGAGGCAGAATGGGAAGCGGCGGCGAAACATGCCGAAGAGAAATTCGGCGGACTTCACATTCTCGTCAACAATGCGGGCATAGCGCCGGAATCCGGCCCCATCGAGGAGAAGACACTCGAGTCCTGGCAGCGCACCATCTCTGTGGACCTCGATAGTGTGTTTCTCGGCTGCAAGCATGGCATTCGTACGATCAAGAAATATACGGCAAAGGGTGGCGCGGGAGGCTCCATCATCAATATCTCCTCGATCCTCGGTCTTGTCGGCCAGCCCGGCGCCAGCGACTACAATGCGGCGAAGGGGGGCGTCAGGCTTCTTACCAAGTCGGCGGCGCTCGAATGCGCGGATGCCGGCTACAACATTCGTGTGAACTCGGTGCATCCCGGCTACATCGACACGCCGATGGTGAAGAACGTCATCAACCGCGGCGTCATGGGCGGTGCGGTTGTGGGGGCAAACGAGATGCGCGAGATGCTCATCATGCTGCATCCCGTGGGACGGCTCGGCATCGCGGAGGAGATCGCGAATGCGATTCTGTTCCTTGCGAGCGACGAGTCGAGCTTCATGACCGGGTCGGAAGTCGTCGTCGATGGCGGGTATACGACGCGCTGACGGGTTCAGCGCGGGTCCGGGTGGAGCAGGGCGCGCTGCTCCGCGCCGGGCTCCTGCGGAAACCGCGATTGTGCGAGCGAGAGGACCGCGGCGACCGTCAGAACGACGGCGACGAAGGTCAGAAATCTCCGTGTGCGACGCGACATCGCCAAATCCTCCCGCCATTTTTCCATGGCCATTGAGGGAAGACTGGCACGGGCCGCGCCTGCCGCCCATCGGACCAAGCGCCGCAGGGGTTTGCACCGGCGGCGCCAAATGGTTACAACCTCGGAACACGGCCAGCGGCCCCTTGAACGGCTCGCTTAGGGCACGCCGACAATCCAGCGACGACGGGAGAGCTTCTTGGACAAGACCGAAATCCAGCGTATCGAGGCTTATCTGCGCCAGAAGTTCCAGTTGCCGTCGATTATCGTGCGCCAGCGGCCGCAGAAGGACGATTCCGCCGAAGTGAATATCGGTGACGAGTTCATCGGCGTGATCTTCAAGGATGAGGAAGAGGGCGAGGTTTCCTACGCCTTCAACATGGCGATTCTCGATATCGACCTGCCGTAAGCTCAGTCCAGTATCGTGCCCTGAAGGTCGTCCGTCGGCTCCGCGGCACCGAACTCCGAAACCAGTTCCGAAACGGCGTCGTCGATCTGGCGCCAGTCGTCGAGGTGGCTCCGCTTGTAGCGGTAGGTGAGTTCGAGATCGGGGCCGATGAGCAGCGAGCGGGAGCAGTTCGGGCTTTCGATCAGCGGCGTCTGGCGCTCGCAGAGCAGAAGCAGCATCCGCGATTCCGCATCCTTGCCGACAAGCAGATCCTGATCTGCATAGCCAGTGTCCTGCCGGAAGGGAAAGAGCTGGAGGCCGTCCGGGCCTTCGGAGGGCTCCGCGGTTTCCAGATATTTGGAATAAATGTCCTTCAGGCGGCGGGCCGAGCTGAGAGGCGCCGCGCTTTCGTTCAGCGAGAAATAGATGACATCCGAGTCGGCCGAATTGTCCGCGAAGCTGTCCTGGCGTTCACCCGAATAGGGCTCGAGGTCCGGCAGCAGGGCATGCATGTCGATGGCGGCGATGCGTCCGCCGCCGCGCTGGCTCGGATAGCGGGTGTAGTGCTCGGGGATCAGGAAGCGGGTATTGCCGACAATCGCCTCGACCTCGCCGCTGGCCGAACTGGCGCGCGGATCGAGACCCAGCAACTCGCCGGGGGTGGGGCCGAAATAGTAATAGAGGAAGATGCCGGAGAAGGTCAGGACGCCGACAAAGACCAGCGCCGGGATGATCCAGGCAGGCCGTTCCTGGACCAGTTCGTCATTCGATTGGTTGCGCCGTGCCAAACCGCCGTCCCCTTACCGTCCGTGCTCTGTTCCGCATTGAAACAGGTTCGGCGCAAAGCGGCACGGGGCCGATGGCCCGATGCCGTGTGCGAGCCCGCTCCCGCCTCGTCGTGCATCTTATAACCCACTGAAATTAAAAGATCATTTCAAAATCCGGGCGAGATGCGCCCCGGGCCGCCGCCGCTGGTACAGCGTTTGCGGACAAGGGGGCATGACCAGTTTCGTTTTCAAATCGCTGATGATCGCCGGGGCCTTCCTGTTTTTCGGGGGTCATCTGCCGTTGACGGACGGGCGCGCGGGGGCGCTGCCGGGGTTCGCCTGCGAGGCGGACCCCGTCACCTGCCGGCTCGGCACGAGCGCCTTCCGCCGCGGCCAGCGTGCCGTCCTCCTTGCCCCGTGCGGCCAGCGCTCTCCCCGCCTGCCCGCGCCCGCTCGTCAGCCGTCCGGCCCTGCCTTCCGCCGAGGCATTGCTCGCCCCGACGCACACGCTGCCCTCTCCGCTCCGATGTGAGCCAGCGCAGCTCCTGCCCCCCACGCCGCC
>CAJXOU010000127.1 GCA_913057645.1 uncultured Rhodobiaceae bacterium
CTTGCGCAGTTCCACGACTGACACCTCCGACCACGGCATCGCACAGCTCCCTTGCCGAACAATCCATGGTCAATTGTGTCACCCATGTCTCCGAACAGGTGTTACCCATCTCCCAAGTCCATACACCTTCGGGGAGAGGGGTGAGAGGACATAGGAAAAGGTCCAGTGGACCTTTTCGTCCTCGAACGCCCGCCAGCGCGAAGCGGTGGTGGGAAGGGTGAGGGGGAGCCGCAGCAAATACCCTCACCTCCCACTCCCCTCCAGCGCTTCGAGCCGATCGATCAGCGCCTCGAACAGCGCCGGCGGCACGGCGTAGAACTCGACCTTGTTGCGGGAGAGCACGGCGAGCGTGTCGCCCATCGCGTCGGCCATGTGGCGCGACGGGTTCTTGCGGAAGTCGGTCACGGAAAGGGTGCGCCGCGCGCGCATGGGGGCGATCCGGGGCATGTGCATAAACGGTCTCCTCGGGCTGTGCGAAAGACGGAGACGGGGCAGGGGCAGGACGCTGCACGAATACATTGCCGCGCACCTTCGCCGTCTCCTCAACCGTCATTCTCGCCGCCTCTCCGCGACCGGGGATAAGCCCCTCGAAACGCTCCCGGCGCCGTTCATGACGTTTTCATGACAGTTCGATGACAGTCGCTGCGGCGGACGCCGTCTTTATGCCCGCTCTTGACAAATCCGCCCGTTCCTTTAAATAAGAATAAGTCGCAATAGCGGCTTTCACAGGAACCGGACCCATGCGCGATATCCTGAAGACCCTCAGCTACGGCTCGCTCCACTTCTCGGTGGGGTTCGGCGTCGTCTATCTGCTGACCGGCGAGGTCGCGCTCGCGGCGGGCGTCGCGCTGATCGAGCCGGCCGTCAACACGGTGGTCTTCTACTTCCACGAAAAGGCATGGGCGCGTTTCCCGGCCAGGGCCTTGAAGGGGCTCGGTTTTCGGTCGCCCGCGCATCGTGGCGGCCACGGCCCCGCGCAACCCGCCTGATCCTCTAGCGCCAGGCGAAGACCGGCTGTTCGAGACCGGCGACCCGCGTGTCCTTCCCCCGCAATCCCACTTCCGCGAACTGATAGAGCACCGCCGCCGTCGGCGCGTGGACATGGTCGTCGCCGATCAGCAGGCGGATCACCGGCTTTTCGCTTTCAGGGATCGTCAGAAACACGGGCGAGTCCGGCCGCATCAGCTCGCCAAGCGCGATCTCGTGGATCGAGGCGACCTCCGCCTCGTTCGGATGCATCGCGCTCTTGTCCTCCGCCCAGATCACGACCGGCGTGATGAGATAGCCCGAGCGCGTCGGATAATCGTCAAGCATGCCAAGCACTTGGGCGGGGCCGAGATCGAGCGCGACTTCCTCGCGCACTTCGCGCAGCGCCGCTTCCATCGCGTCCTCGCCCTCGTCGAGCCGTCCGCCCGGCAGCGCCCATTGCCCGCCATGCGCGTTGAGTTTCGGCGCGCGCCGCGTCAGCAGGAAGGCGGCGCCCGCGTCATGCGGCACCACCGTCACGGCGACCGCCGCGCGCTTCAGTCCCTCGCCGTCGAGCGGTTGCCGGTCGAAGCGCGTCAGCCGCTCGCCGAGCGCCGCGCGCAGCTCCGTGCCGAAATCGAGTGTCATGCAGCCCTTCCTTTTCTCCTCTTTAGCACGGGGCCGCGGACCGCTCCGCCCTTTCCGGGGGCTGTTTAAAATAAGGCACGGATCGCGGCTCCCGGCGTTTCCGGCGAGGGTGCCGCGATGAAGGGTCTTGGTTTTGCTGCAACGTCTCCTCGTTCCCCGCCGCGCCGGCGCCCCGCGTCCACGCGTTCAATATCCTAAACGACCGTCCTCGATTGGCCCCCTGCGCCTCCTTGGAGGTGGCTCCGCCGCGCGCTACACTTTTCGTCAGTTCTCTCCCCCTCGCGAGGCACCCCCATGCGGATCGGCGTACCCAAGGAAATCAAGGTTCACGAATATCGTGTCGGCATGACGCCGGCCGCCGTCCGCGAGGCCGAGCATCACGGCCACGAGGTTCTGGTGCAATCGGAGGCGGGGCTCGGCATCGGCCTCTATGACGAGGACTACAGGGCGGCCGGCGCGACCATCGTCGACAGCGCGGAGGAAATCTTCGCCCGCGCCGACATGATCGTGAAGGTGAAGGAGCCGCAGCCCGGCGAATGGAAGATGCTGCGCGAGAACCAGATTCTCTTCACCTATCTCCATCTCGCGCCCGATCCCGAGCAGGCGCGCGGGCTCCTCGACTCCGGCTGCATCGCGATTGCCTATGAAACCGTGACCGACAGCCGTGGCGGCCTGCCGCTCCTCGCGCCAATGTCGGAAGTCGCGGGGCGCATGTCGATCCAGGCGGGCGCGCATTGCCTCGAGATTGCGCAGGGCGGGCGCGGCCAGCTTCTCGGCGGCGTGCCCGGTGTGCCGGCCGCGAAGGTCGTCATTCTCGGCGGCGGCGTTTCCGGCACCAATGCCGCGCGCATGGCGATGGGCCTCGAAGCGCACGTCACCGTCATCGATCTCAATCTCCACCGCCTCTACGAACTCGACACGCGCTTCGGCGCGAGCCTCAACACGATCTATTCGACGGTAGATTCCATCGAGGAACATGTGCTGGGCGCGGATCTCGTCGTCGGCGCGGTGCTGGTGCCGGGCGCCGCCGCGCCGAAGCTCGTCAGCGAGGCGATGGTCAAGCAGATGAAGAAGGGGTCGGTCCTCGTCGACATCGCCATCGACCAGGGCGGCTGCTTCGCGACCTCGCATGCGACCACCCATGCCGAGCCCACCTATGTGAAGCATGACGTCGTTCACTACTGCGTCGCCAACATGCCGGGCGCCGTTGCGCGGACCTCCACCTTCGCCCTCAACAACGCGACGCTGCCCTTCACGCTCGCGCTCGCGGACAAGGGCTACCGGCAGGCCATGCTCGACAATCCGCATCTCCTTGCCGGTCTCAACATCCACAAGGGCGAACTGACCTACCGGGCGGTATCCGACGCGCTGGGCGTGCCCTGGCGCGATGCCGGCAGCGTTCTGGCGGCCTGAACCAAGTCATTGATCTGGCTCGATAATTTTCCGGCCCGAGGATAATTTTTGCCAGTTCGGGGCAATTTAAGTGTGAGTTAACCATATGGCGCGAGTCTCTCATCCGTCGCCGCTTCGGGCGGCCGGAATGGATGGGGGCTTCCATGTTCGACAAGGTTCAGCGCGACCGCTTCTGGCTGGTGCTCGGCGCGGTCCTGATTGCGCTTTTCGTTGTGCAGAAGGAGCGCGGTCTTGGCGGCAGCGGTCCTGAAACCCGGCAGGAAACAAGGGTCTATGATCGTGGCGGCATGACGCGCCTGGTCGAGAAGGCGATCGAGATTCCGGTCGTCGCGCCGGTGCCTGCCGCGCGTCCGCAGCAGCGCGCGCAGTTCCAGTATGCCTCCTGGTCCGATCCCCATGCCGATCTCGTCACGGGCTCCATCGCGGCCACCGCGCCGCGTCCGCTGGCCCGTCCCGGCCGCAGCGGCGGTGCCGTCGAGGTCGCCTCGCTCGCCGCGCCTTCGGGCCGCTACTACGCCCAGCTCGGCGCCTATTCGACCATCGACCGCGCCAGCCGGCGCTATTTCGACATTCTCGGCCGCGAGCCCGATCTCAAGGGCAGTGAACGTGTCGGCATCGACACGGCCCGTGTTTCCGGCGAGGAGGTCCATCGCGTCCGCATGGGGCCGTTTGCCAGCGAAAACAGCGCCCGCGCCGCCTGCGCCCGCGCGGCCATCCCGGCGGACGAGTGCGCCGTCGTCGCGCTCAACTAGGGATTTCGGGCCTCCGGGTCCGGGACCTTGTGGACTTTTCGCCCGGTTTCACTGTATAAGGCCCGCCAAAGGCCGTCCGGCGCGTCTTCAGGCGGAGCCGGTCTGGGCCAAGATTCTGTTTTCAAAGCCTTTTTCGCGAGGGCAGGCGTCCGCAACGGCGGGCCGCTCGCGGAGCAATCGGAGCGAAGCCCATGGCCGTCCCCAAGAGGAAAACCACCCCGTCGAAGCGCGGCATGCGCCGTTCGGCCGATGCGCTGAAGCAGCCGGCCTATGTCGAGAACCCGGATTCGGGCGAGCTTCACCGTCCGCATCACGTGGACCTGAAGAGCGGCATGTACCGCGGCAAGCAGATCCTGAAGCCCAAGGGCGAGTAAGCCTTTCAGCGCTTTGCGAGATTTCGGAACGCCGTCCTTCGGGGCGGCGTTTTCTTTTGCGCTCAGTCCGTGAGCCCGCGCAGCGCCGCCTTGCAGACGTCGCGCGTCTGCGCCGTCACCATCTCCTTCCAGTCGTCGGCATCGACGTAGAAGGCATCGCGGATCAGCTTGCCGATCTCGGCCGCTTTCGGGTTCGCGGCGCCGCCGTTCTGGTGCAGCCAGTTGTCCGACTGCAGCGCCACGGTCACCTCGCGGATCGGCACGGTGCCGAATTCGAGCCCGCCCGATGTCACTTCGCGGCCCTTCAGCTCCTCCGCGAAGCAGAGCGGGATCGAGCCCGGCACGTCTGAAGAAACGGACGCCCCGCCGACCGGCGAATGCACGATGTCGCCCCACCAGCGGCGCATTCTTGCGTAGGCGCCGCTCGTTTCCGGCTCGACGCAGATCATCTCGCCCGCCCCGCGCGCGCCGAGCCCGGTATGGATGTCGACGAAGATCACGCGCTCCGCGCTTCCCATTTCCTTGCGGATGATGTTGCGCAATGTCCGGTTCGACCAGACGGGTTCGAGGCCGCCGAACTGGACGCCGTCGGCATGCGTGTACTGGCCGGCGCTCAGCGCATGCTGCATCGCCGCCGCGCCGTGCCTGTCCGCATAGGCCTTCAGCTGCGCCCGGCTCTCCGCCATCGCTTCCGGGGACAAGTCCGGCGGGTTGATCGCGTCCGCCAGTTCCTCGTAGCCCGGATTTTCGGGATGCGGCTTCGAATGGTCGAGGAAGTTCCGGTTGAGGTCGACATTGTCCTCGTTGACGCGGCGGTTCCAGGCGAAGCCGTAGGGATTGATCGCATGGATGAAGACGACGGCGGTATCGGCCGGCAGGTCCTTCGCAAAGCCCTCCGTCATGAAAGCGGTCTGGATGCCCGAGCCGCAATAGCCCTCGACGCCATGCGTGCCGGACCCGATGCCGAGGACCCGCGTCGCCTCCCGCGGTCCGAACCGCGCCACATCGGTGGCCAGCGTCTCGCCTGAAGGTCCCGTCAGCGGGTGGACATGATGGTTAACGGTTGCCCCTGCCGCCTTCGCGGCATCCAGAAAGCGTTGCCGCGCTTCGCCATAGGATTGTGAAAAATATTGCGCTGCACCGCTCATCTTGCGTTCTCGCCCCCGTTAACCGTCATCACATCATGACGGGATTCGCCCGCCAAGGGCGGGCAATGGTGCCGAAATCTGTGCTAGAGTGACACACAACAAGCGTGTTTTGCGGGGCAAAAAGAGGGTTTTGACATGTTCGGTACGTTGCCGCTGATGGCGATCGTCATCATTGCCTACAACATCATCGTCTATCTGACCGGTCTGACGATGGAGTCGCAGATCACCACCATCACCCTCATCTCGGGTGCGATGTGGGCGATCACCATCGGCGATCTCATTGTCTTCTTCGGGTTGATCCTGCTGTTCCTTGAACTCGTCAATTCCACGCAGACAGGCGCGTCCACCATCGTCAATCACGCCTTGTCGATGCTCGTGCTGCTGATCGCGCTGGTGGAGTTCATCGTGCTGCCGCAGTTCGGCACCTCGACATTCTTTGCGCTGGTGATGCTTGCGCTGTTCGACGTTATCGCCGGCTTCACCGTGACGATCACGGCGGCGCGGCGCGACTTCACCGTCGGCGAATAAGGCTCACTCGTCCTTCGCCGCGGCATCGAGCAACAGCTCGTATGCCGCGGTGAGGCGGGCGGTTTTCGGACAGGCGGGGATTTCCCGCCCGTCGACCCGCGAGAGCGGTATGAGCCCCATCAGGCTGTTGGTCAGGAAGGCGCCGTCGGCCTCCACGAGCCGTGCCGGCGTTATCTCTTCCTCGCGTGCCTCGATGCCGAGATCGGGTGCGAGTTCCAGCACGGCCGCGCGCGTGATACCGGGCAGGATCGCGCCCCTGTCAGGCGGCGTGAGGAGCGTGTCTCCTTCCCAGATGAAGAGGTTCGCGGCGCTCGCGCAGGCGACATGGCCCGACGTGTCGAGCATCAGCGCCTCCCCGGCGCTCTTTTCCCGCGCTTCTTCCTTCGCCAGTACGTTGTCGAGATAGGGCAGCGCCTTCAGTCGCGCCGAGGGCGACCAGGGGTTTCGTCGCGGTGTCACGATGGCGGCGGAAAGCCGCTCGGGCGGTGGCGCAGCGGGCGTTGCGCCGATCAGCACCGTCGGTCGCGGTTCCGGCGGGAGGGCAAGGCCGCGCGGTCCGGGGCCCCGTGTCAGGGTCAGGCGAAGGGCGGCGCGTTCGGCCTCCTGCAGATCGTTTGCTTCCAGAAGCGAAAGGCAGGCTTCCGCCAGCTCTTCCGGTGAGTGAGGCAAGACAAGACCGATCGTCTCTGCGCCCCGCATCAATCTCAGCAGATGTTCCTCGAGGAAGACGGCATGTCCGTTCCGCGCCAGCATGGTTTCGAAGAGACCGTCGCCGAGCAGAAATCCCCGGTCAGCCGGGTCGATCCGAGCTTCTCCCGCATCGGCGATGGAACCGTTGAGCCAGACCTTCATGCGCTCAGTTTCTCCGGCAATGGCCTGGCGCCCGCAAGCTTCAGGAAGTTGGAGAGCAGCTCATAGCCATGTTCGGTGAGAACGGATTCGGGGTGAAACTGCACGCCGAAGACCGGCAGGCTCTCATGCGCGAGCGCCATCGGCACGCCGTCTTCCGTCCGTGCGGTCACGCGCAGGGGTCCGCCCTCCGGCAGTTCAGCGATCAGCGAGTGATAGCGCCCGGCGGTGAAGGGGTTCGGCAGGCCCGCGAAGATGTCCCCGCCTTCGTGATGGATGCAGGACGGCTTTCCGTGCACAGGTTTTGGCGCGCGCACGATGCGGCCGCCAAAGGCTGCCGCGATTGCCTGATGACCGAGGCAGACGCCAAGCAGCGGAATGCCGTGCGCCGCCGCCTTCTTCACAAGCGGAACCGATATCCCCGCCTTGTCGGGTCCGCAGGGGCCGGGCGAGAGGATGATTGCCCTTGGCCGCAGTGCGAGAGCCTCCGCGACGGAAATCTCGTCGGTGCGGACGGTGCGACGCTCGAACCCCAGTTCGCCGACATAGCGGGCGAGGTTGTGAACGAAGCTGTCGAAATTGTCGATGAGGAGGATCATCCCTGTTCCTCCTCCAGCACTGTTGCATTCGCCGGCTCACCGCCTGAAAGCGCGCGGCGCATGTCGCGCGCCTTGGCGAGGGTTTCCTCGTATTCGGCGGCGGGATCGGAGTCCGCCACGATGCCGCCGCCCGCCTGAAACGTGACGCGGCTGCCCTTCACCACCATGGTCCGGATCGCGATGGAACTGTCCATGCCGCCATCGGTGCCGAGATAGCCGATGGCGCCGCAGTAAGGCCCGCGCGCGGTCGGCTCGAGTTCGGCGATGATCTCCATGGCGCGGCGCTTGGGCGCGCCGGTCACGGAACCGCCCGGAAAGCAGGCGGCGAGAAGGTCGGCGGCACCCGCGTCCGGCCTCAGCTTCCCGCGCACCGTCGAGACGAGGTGATGCACATTGGCGAAGCTTTCGAGTTCGCAAAGCTTTTCCACGATGACGGAGTTATCCTCGCAGACGCGCGAAATGTCGTTCCGCAGCAAATCGACGATCATGACGTTTTCGGCGCGATCCTTTTCCGATGCCAGCAATTCATCCGCCAACCGTCGGTCTTCTCCGGGCGTCGCTCCTCGCGGCCGCGTGCCCTTGATCGGCTTCGTTTCGACCTTGCCGTCCCGGCAGAGGAGAAAACGCTCGGGCGAAGACGATACGATAGCGCCTTCGCCGAAATTGAAGAAGGCGGAGAAGGGCGCGGGGC
Organism: uncultured Rhodobiaceae bacterium; assembly: GCA_913057645.1. Taxonomy (GTDB): domain Bacteria; phylum Pseudomonadota; class Alphaproteobacteria; order Parvibaculales; family Parvibaculaceae; genus Parvibaculum. Next base: position 7,969 of record CAJXOU010000127.1, read on the forward strand.
TCGCCTTGCGCAGGCGAAGGTAGAGCGCGTAGGGATCGTCGCCTTCCGCCAGTTGCGTCTCGAAACGCTGCGACAGGTTCGCCTGAAAGATATCCCCGGCATGGATGTAGTCGACGATGCGCGCCACGGCGCGCTCGTATCCCTCGCGGGTGAAATTCGAGGTGAGAGGATGCGGCTGGGCGGGGTGCCGGGCGGG
>CAJXOU010000128.1 GCA_913057645.1 uncultured Rhodobiaceae bacterium
GCAATTGCCTGGGCATCCCGACGGTGGGCGAAGAAGTGAATTTCGACAAGGCCTATAACGGCAATATTCTGGTCAATGCCATGACGGTCGGCCTGGCCCGCAGCGACAAAATTTTCTATTCAAAGGCCTCCGGGATCGGCAATCCGGTGGTCTATGTCGGTTCCAAAACCGGACGCGACGGTATCCATGGCGCGACCATGGCCTCGGCCGAGTTCGATGACGACAGCGATGAAAAGCGTCCTACCGTTCAGGTCGGCGATCCGTTCACCGAAAAGCTTCTGCTGGAAGCCTGCCTTGAACTGATGGCGACCGACATGATCGTCGCCATTCAGGATATGGGGGCGGCCGGTCTGACATCCTCCTCGTTCTAAATGTCGTCCAAGTGCGGCGTTGGTGTCGAACTGTGGCTCGATATAGTCCCGATGCGCGAAGACGGCATGACGCCCTACGAACTGATGCTTTCAGAATCGCAGGAACGCATGCTGATGGTCCTGAAACCCGGTTGCGAAGACGCCGCCAAGGCGATCTTTGACAAATGGGAACTCGACTTTGCCGTCATCGGTATCCTGACCGATACCAAACGCATGGTTCTGAAATGGCATGGCGAGGTTGCCGGTGATCTTCCGATCGATCCGCTGGCCGAAGCATCGCCGGAATATGACCGTCCGTGGGAACCGACCCCGAAGCAGGATCGTATCGATCCGGCCAGCATTTCGGGCAAGGTCAGCCATGTCGATGCGCTGAAAACCCTGATGGCGTCGCCGGATCTGGCATCGCGTCGCTGGATCTGGGAACAGTATGACCATCTGGTCATGGGCAACACGATTGTCCGTCCGGGGGGTGATGCCGGTGTCGTGCGCGTTTCAGGCACGAACAAGGGCATTGCAGCCACCACCGACTGCACCCCGCGCTATGTCATGGCCGATCCGGTCGAAGGCGGTAAACAGGCCGTTGCCGAAGCCTATCGCAATCTGGTTGCAACCGGTGCCAAACCGCTTGCGATCACGGACAATATGAATTTCGGCAACCCGGAACGCCCGCGCATCATGGGTCAGTTTGTTGGCGCATGTCAGGGAATTGCCGAGGCCTGCATCGCACTCGACTTCCCGGTCGTCTCCGGTAACGTGTCGCTTTACAACGAGACCAACGGCAAGGGCATCCTGCCGACACCGGCCATCGGCGGCGTCGGCCTGCTGCCGGATGTGAACGCGCGTGCCACGATCGCCTTCAAGGCGGCAGGCGAAGCGATCCTCCTTATCGGCGAGACGAAGGGCCATCTTGGCCAGTCGATCTATGTCCGCGATATTCTCGGTAAGACAGACGACCGCAGCGCGCCGCCACCCGTCGACCTCGGCCTCGAGCGCCGCAACGGCGATTTCGTACGCAATGAAATCCGTGCCGGAAACCTGACTGCCGTTCACGACATTTCAGATGGCGGCCTGTTCACCGCGGTTGCCGAAATGGCGATGGCCGCGGGGATCGGCGCAAGCCTGACGCCGGACACCACCCTCCCCCTCCATGCCTGGGCCTTTGGCGAGGATCAGGCACGCTATCTCGTGACGCTCCCGGAAAAAGACGCTGCCGCTTTCCTCGAAAGAGCCGGAAAAGCGGGCATTCCCGCCGCTCGCATCGGCACGACCGGCGGCAATGAATTGACACTCAACGGGGCCATTCCCATATCATTGGCGGGGATCAAGGCCGTACACGAAGGCTGGCTGCCCGCCTATATGGCGGCCGGCGCTGAACTGTAACGGCGGGTGCGGAGAACGATCGAATGGCCATGACCGCCTCGGAAATCGAACGCCTCATCAAGGAAGCCATTCCTGATGCGGTCATCGACATCCGCGATCTGGCAGGCGATGGCGATCACTATGCCGCAAATGTCGTCTCTGCCGCCTTCAAGGGCAAGACCCGGGTGCAGCAGCACCAGATGGTCTACAGCGCACTGAAGGGCGGCATGGGCAACGAGCTTCACGCACTGGCGCTGCAAACGAGCGCGCCGCAGGATTGACACTCACCCGCATGATGCGGAGAGGAGAGACAAGATGAGCGACAACCCGGTTTTCGACCGCATCAAAAGCGAAGTAGCGAGCCAGGACGTGGTGGTCTTCATGAAGGGCACGCCGGTCTTCCCGCAATGCGGCTTCTCCAATGCCGTCGTGCAGGTGCTGACCTATCTCGGTGTCCCCTTCAAGGGCATCAACGTGCTGGAGGACGACGACATCCGTCAGGGCATCAAGGAATTCTCCGACTGGCCGACCATCCCGCAGCTCTATGTGAAGGGCGAGTTCGTCGGCGGCTGCGACATCGTCCGCGAGATGTTCGAACAGGGCGAATTGCGCGACTACCTCGCGCAAAAGGGCATCGAGACGCAAGCGGCGTAGGCCCCTTCTCCCGGAACGCAAAAAAGGCCGCTCGAAAGAGCGGCCTTTTTCGTATACGGCGTCGCGCGAAGCGATTAGCTGCGCGAGTAATATTCGATGACGAGGTTCGGCTCCATGTGCGCGGCGTAGGGGACGTCGCTGAAAGCCGGCGTGCGAATGAACTTCGCCGTCATCTTGTCGTGATCGACTTCAAGATAGTCCGGCGTGTCGCGCTCGGCGGACTGCGCCGCTTCCAGCACCAGCGCGAGCTGCTTCGACTTCTCGCGCACCTCGACCACGTCGCCCTCGCGCACACGGTAGCTCGGCACGTTGACGCGCTTGCCGTTTACCAGAATGTGGCCGTGACCGACGATCTGCCGCGCGGCGAATACGGTCGGCACGAACTTCGCGCGGTAGACGACCGCATCGAGACGGCGTTCCAGGAGACCGATCAGGAGCTCGCCCGTATCGCCACGCAGACGCTCGGCTTCCTTGTAGATGCCGCGGAACTGTTTTTCGGAAATATTGCCATAGAAGCCCTTGAGCTTCTGCTTGGCGCGCAGCTGCACGCCATAGTCCGAGAGCTTGCCCTTGCGGCGCTGGCCGTGCTGGCCGGGGCCATATTCGCGGCGGTTGACCGGGCTCTTCGGACGACCCCAGATGTTTTCGCCCATCCGGCGGTCGATTTTGTACTTGGACTCCTGGCGCTTCGTCATCGCGGTTTCCTTGGGTCAAAAATAAAGGAAACGCGCCCTCCTCTGCCCTTTTCAGGGCCGACAGGAGCCGGCTACAAGCGTCGCCGCCCCCACGGGTGCGTATCTAATGAAACCGGGCCCCCGAAAGCCGGGAGCCCGTGTTCGAGGCGGGTTTTAGCCCCAAGCGCCCGCCCTGTCAAACCGGCGGCAGGCCCTGCCGGGCGAGGCGCTTGTCGAGGGCTGCACGGAGCCTTTGCTGCCGCGCACGGCTGACCGGATAGTTCCAGATCACCAGCATGGACAGGAACGAGAGCACCAGCGGTACGATACAGTAAACGACGAGGAGCGCATCCAGCCCGCCTTGCCCGTGCATCTCTGATTTGGGGTCGAAACCGGCCCAGGCAAGCACCGGAAGCGCCAGCCCGATGCCGATGGCCTCGAAGATCTTGCGCACCATGCCCAGGAAGGAAACGAGGAAGGCGGCCCTCGGCTCGCCGCTTCTGAGCATGTCGAGGTCGCCGATATCGGCCAGAATGGAGAGCCCGAGAATGGACCCTGCCCCACCGGTCAGACCTTGCACGACCGCGACCCCCAACATGGCCGGAAGAACGAGCTCGGGCGCGGCCGGCTTCAACCAGAGGATGATGAACGGCACGAAGGCAAAGGCCGCGATGTTGAATGCTGCCGCAAAACCAAGCGCGCGATGCTTGCTGACCCGTCCGCCGAGAAACACCCAGAAAGGCGCACCGATGATCGCGCAGACGAACATGACGAAGATGAGAAGCGGCGCCTCGGCACCCAGCCCCGCCACATGTTCGTAGAAGAGGATCGCAACACCGGTGCCGACCGACGCCGAAAGCGCTCCGAATATGGAAGCGATGAGCAGAATGCGGAACGGCCCGTTCTGAAGCACGATCTTCAGTCCCTTTCCGAAAGGCACGGATTGGACCGCCGGCCGTTTGGGCTCGCCAAGCGACGAGAACAGCCAGATCACACCGACCGGCAGAAGAATGACCGTCGACATGCCGAGCCATGACATCGCGCCCCGGTCTGACGCCGCATTGTCGCCCGTCTCGTTCACGATGCCGTAGGCCAGCGGGATCGAAATAGCGGCAAGCAGACCGATCTGCATGAAGATTTCGCGTACGCCCGTGATCCGGCTGCGCTCCTGATATCCGCTCGAAATTTCGGCGCCCCAGGCGAAGTAGGGAATGGCGATCAGCGTGAAGGCGAGGTAGATCGCCGAGATCCAGAACAGAAGATAGAAGTTGCTGACCTCGCCGACCGGACTGAAAAGCATGAAAGACGAAATCGCGAGCAGGGGTGCACCGGCGACAATCCAGGGCCGGCGCCGGCCGAAGCGCGTGTTCGTCTTGTCGCTGAGGAAACCGATCAGCGGGTCGGTCACGACGTCGCTCAAGCGCGCAATCATGAGAATGACGCCGACAGCAGAGAGGCTCAGCCCCAAGGTGCCCGCATAGAAGGCCGGTATGTAAATGACAATCGGCAAACCGATGATCGCCAGCGGGATGACGAACTGCCCATATCCGATGAGCTGACCGGTCCTGAGACGCGCGCCTCCGCCATTCGTGCCATCTGTCATGGGCTTCGTCCGTTCAAAATCGTGAGGACCTAAAAGAACCGGCCGCAATGTTTCCACTGCGGCCGGAAGTGCACAGGTCGGGAACGCAGACCCGTGGACGGATCGTGTGTCGCCTCAGCGCCGTCCGTAGCGCCGCATCGAATCCGGCGTGAAGAAGCTGTTGTCGACAACGTCTCCTGCCGCGTAGTTGGCGTTGCCGGGACCGACGATGATGTTGTCTGCCACGTAACGGTCGGCGTTCAGATCATGATAGAAATCGGCCGCCGTTACACAGCCCGGCATCTCTGGCGCCATGAAGATGTGGTTCTCCTGGAAGCGGTAGAGATTGCCCTTCGTGTCGTAGAGATCGGCGACAACGGGTGTCCAGGTGTCTTCATCCATATAGAAGACACGCTTGCTGAACGTATTGCGCCAGCCCTCCTTCACCGTCGCCTCGACGACCCAGACACGATGCAGTTCGTAGCGAGCGAGATCGCGGCTCGGATACTTGCCGTTTGTGATGATGTCTGAAACGTGGACACCGGCGGTCCGGAAGCGCGAGGCGTTGTAGGGAACATAAAGCTCCTGCTTGCCGACGAGCTTCCAGTCGTAGCGATCCGGCAGACCGTTATACATGTAGGTCTGGTCGAAGGTGCGGATGTCGTCCTGACCGGGCGTGTCGTAATTCGCTGTCGGCGCCTTTTTCACGCGGCGGAGACCGGGGATGTAGACCCAGGACTCGTTGCTGTCGTCATAGGGCTGCAATGTCATGATGATGCCGCCGACAGATGCCGCGGGGGCAATCTGCTTGTAGACGAATTTCGTCATGTACTCATTGTCGATCTCACGCGCATTCGGCTCAAAATAGGGCGCGTAAGTGTGAATGACGCCAGTATTGACGACGTAGTTTCCATCCGTCTGCGAGTTGATGATGTTGACGGTGAGGTTGGTGTGCTTGCCCTTGAAGGCGGTACGATAGTTCGCGATAGCCTGCAAACCGTTCTCGGGCAGAGGAAAGAGAAATCCTCCATGACCGGCGAGAATGCCGCCCTTTTCGCTCAATTTTGCGACGCCGACATTTGCCCTGGTCGCATCGTAGAGTTCCTGCGAGTAGCCGCAGCTCCGGCGTGACGGATAGACGTCCATCCGGTAACCGTCATACCGCTTGACGATGGCAACCTGCCCCGGCGACAGCTTGTCGGCATACTGATCGACATTCGATGCATCGATCGAAAAGAGCTTGGCGTCCCCGGCATAAGGATCGACCCGCAGGTCGCCCGTCTTCCAGCCCGCCGGCACTTCAAGATCGCCGCCGGTCCATGCGGGAATCGTTCCATCCGCGTTGCCGGCACGCTCCGCGCCGACAGGCGTGAGAGAGTTGCCGAGATCGTCGGCACCGGCCGCAAGGGCCCCGCCACTGAGAGCGAACGTCAATGCCACACCGGCAAGGCCGTTCATCCAATTGTTTCGAACAGACATTGTTTTCCTCCCGGTCCGCCTTTGCGGACCACCCTGTGGTCAGAATGAATAGGACGCGGTGACCGTGACGAAATCGCGGTCGGAATTGCGTGCAATCAGTCCGCCACCGATGTTGTTGGTGTACTGAATGGATGCCGTGTAGGTCGACCGGTAGTCAGCCGATACGCCGATCGATACCGCTCGCTTGCCTTCGACGGGCGTGCCGGAAACAGACCGGTCGAGGGCGGTGCCGTTCACATCGCAATTGAAGCTGATGCTCGGCGTGAGCTTGAGACCCGAGACGAATACGTTCGAGTAGACCGCGCTCGCGCTGGTCGTGAAACCCCATGCGGATTCACTGCCCGAGACACCCACAGGCGTTTCGTCGAATGTGACGACACCCACTTCACCATAGAGATCAATCGTGTCGGCGCCGATCCAGCCTGGCACCTGACCGATATAGGGCAGGCTCGGTGCGACCGTCACGGCGGCATTGGCGATGTAGTTCATGCGGTCGGCATAGGTCACGCCATCGACACGCGAGGTGCCGAGGGAAGCCGAAGCCGCAGTGGTTGCGGCAGTCAGGGCATCGTCAAGCATCAACGGGAAGTCCGGCTGATAGGCCACTTCCGCACCAACAGCCACCGGGCCGAGCGGGAAGCTCACGCTGGCGCCGTAGAGATCGATGTCTTCGGGGAAGTAGGCGTAGTAACCGGTCGGCGCCGCAAACAGGCACGTTCCCAGAAAAACGGCGAAGCAGCTGCCGGTCGCCGAAAGGTAAGGCGTCTTGGCATGATAGTTCAGGTAGTACAGGCTCGTTTCCGTCGCGAGGCTGTCGATGAAGTAGCGCGCGGCAACACCGTATTGCCCGCTGTCGTTCGGCTCATCATCCGCGAGCTTCGGGATGCCCGAAGCGATGGCAGCCGGATAGCCCACGCCGCCCGGGTCACCGGCAAAGAAGAAGCCCTGTGCGCCTTCACCAAGAATATCTTCCGTCGAATGGAAGGTACCGACCGGCACCAGTTCCGTGTTGCGCCACAGGAACTGGTAATAGGCTTCGAGACTGAACCCCGGAAGAGGCGCGATATTCGCGTAGATCATGGGCGAAGGCAGATACCCCTCGCGAATGTTGGTGCCGGGCGTTACCAGGCGGCTCACATCGACTGCATTGGTCTGATTGATGCCACCCGGACGGAAAAGCGCCTCGCCCCAATTGATGACCTGATTGCCCCCACGGACCGTGAGCGGCATGCCCGCGACGTCGAAGTCGCCATAGACGTAGGCATCGTAAAGATCGAAACCTCGGCCGGCCTGGCTGCGCGCCGCGCTCGAGAGATCGGTGCGTCGTGTGCTGTCGGCGTCGTTGTTCACGAAATCGTAGAAGTAGGACACGCTGACAAAGGCGCCGTAGTTTTCCCACGACATATCGAGTTCATGCAGCATGCGCGTGGACGCGGTGAAGATGTCGCCACGCTTGAAGTTCAGATTGCCATCGTCGAAGTTCTCGGCGGCAACATTCGTGTCACGTCCGCCATTGAGGAAGGAAATGAGGTCTCCATCCGGATCGACCGTGCGAACGCCGAGACCGGCGGAAACGGTCGACTTCAGGTTTACGTCGATATTGCCGAACTTCCAGTCGGCCGCCGAAGCGGGCGCGATGCCCGCCAGACCGGCAATCATGGTCCCCGCCAAGAGGCACATCGTGCGCCCGGCCGCAGGCCGTCTCTTCTGCTTGTATGTCATCTCTTCCTCCCGTTAAGCCCGAGACGCCGCGCCACCCCGGCCCGGACCGCCCCCTCACCTTTCT
>CAJXOU010000129.1 GCA_913057645.1 uncultured Rhodobiaceae bacterium
CTTCCCACCCTCCCCTGAGTTCTTCCACCCTCCCCTTGAGGGAGGGTCGAAAAAATGAGCGAAGCGAAAGTTTTTCGGGGCGGGGTGGCGGCGGTTCCCCAATGCAGATCGCCGGCGATTTTGTTCAATGAGAATCAGCGCCCCCGCCCCAAACGGCTTGCAGCCGTTTGACCCTCCCCCAAGGGAGGGTGGGAAGGAAGGATGTTCGCCTTCTCGCTTCTTCCGAAAAACAGCCTGCGGCGGCTTGACGCAGGGGGAACAGTCCCCATGTCAGAAACGTGGTCATTCACAACCGGAAAGACAAAGACATGCCGACTGCCGCGATGCTCGACGATATCCCGAAGGGAGCGTGGATCGCGCTTATGGTTCTGGGCTTCATCGTCTTCTGGCCCATCGGTCTCGCCATTCTCTTCTACATGTTCTGGAGCGGAAAAATGCACGGCTGGAGGAACGGCCGCAGCCATGCTTGCGGAAACAGCGGCTTTCGCCGCCACAGGTCGAGCGGCAACAGCGCCTTCGACAGCTATCGCGACGAGACGCTGAAGCGGCTCGAAGACGAACAGAAGGAATTCCATGCCTTCGTGGAGCGGCTGCGCCGCGCGAAGGACCAGCAGGAATTCGACCAGTTCATGAACGAACGCCGCGCGAATGGTGGCGGCGCCACCGCGAGCTGAGCGTTTCATCCGATACGTGAAGAAATACGGGCGGCCTCGCAGGAGGCCGCCTTTTTCGTCGCTCACAGAAGTGTGAGCGGGCTTGTGGAACCGCCACGATTCTCGAGGCGTTGACGTGTAAACCGGAAAGAATCGCCGAAAGGGACTGCATGAACATTCTCGCCGACCCGATCAGCCTGATCATCCTCGTGATCGTGCTGATCCTGCTGCTGCCCGCCCTGCTCTGGCTCGGCATCACGGTGCTGTGGATCGGCGTGGGGCTCCTCGCCGGAACCTTCGTCTATTTCTTCGTGCTCAATTTGCTGGGGATGCCGCTGCTGGCGGCGGCCGCGGGCATCGCCGTCGCGATCATGATCTGGGCGGCGTTGCTGCGGGGGTGACGAGGACTCAAAGCGAACAGGAAGAAATTTTCCTTCCCACCCTCCCAACTTGTCCGCCTTGGCGGACAAGCCGCCAAGGATGAGGGAGGGTCGACAATTTGCGAGCGCAAGCGAACAAATTTCGGGGCGGGGTCGCTGAAGCGCGTCAGTATCCACGCCAGCTTTTTTCTTTTCCGCCATCGCCGCGCCCCCGCCCCAAACCGCTTGCAGCGGTTTGACTGCCCTTCGCAGGGCTCAGGGCGTTCGGTACTCGAAAAAGTCCACAGGACTTTTTCGTTTGCTTGCGCAAACCGTCCCTCACCCCTCAAGGGGAGGGTGGAAGAGTCATTTGCAGTTCAGGCAGGATCTTATGCCGCGCCTTCCAGCCGCTTCAGCGCGTCGGTGAACTTCGCCATGGCGGCCTGCGCGTCCGACTTGCGCTCGCGCTGCTCTTCCACGACATGTTCCGGCGCGCCGGCGAGGAATTTCGCGTTGCCGAGCTTGGCGTCGATCTTCTTCACCTCGTCCTCGAGCTTGCCGAGTTCCTTGCGCAGACGCGCCGTCTCGGCGTCGACGTCGATCAGGCTCGCGAGCGGCAGGATGAGCGTCGCCTCGTCGAGCACGAGCTGGATCGCGCCATGCGGGATGTCGGTCGCAATCTCGACGCTCGACAGACGCGCGAGGCGGTCGATCAGGCTGCGGTGACGCGCGAGCCGGGCGAGGCTTTCGGCGCTCGCATCCTTGATGAGCAGCTCGATCTTCGCGCCCGCGGGCACATTCATCTCGGCACGGACGGAGCGCACCTCGGAGATGAAGCGGATGACCCAGTCCATCTCCCTGTCGGAGGCCGGATCGTCGAGCCCGGTCATCACCGGCCAGGGCGCGGTGACGAGCATGGTCTCGCGCTTCGGCCCCTGCTCGCCCGTGCGCTGCCAGAGCTCTTCGGTGACGAAGGGCATGAAGGGGTGGAGCACCAGGAGTATTTGATCGAGCGCCCAGGCGGCGGTGGCGCGCGTCTCGGCCTTGGCCGCTTCGTCGTCGCCCATCAGCAGCGGCTTGATGAATTCGAGGTACCAGTCGCAGAAGACGTTCCAGACGAAGCGATAGGCCGCGCCCGCCGCGTCGTTGAAACGGTAGGCCTCGATGGCCGTCGTGATCTCGGCGGCGCTGCGCGCGGCCTCGCCGACGATCCACTTGTTGACCGTCTCTTTCACCTGCGCGGGATCGAAACCCTCGACGCGGGCGCATTCGTTCATCTCGCAGAAGCGCGCGGCGTTCCAGAGCTTGGTGCCGAAATTGCGGTAGCCTTCGACGCGGCTTGTCGCGAGCTTGATGTCGCGGCCCTGCGCGGCCATGGCGGCCAGCGTGAAGCGGAGCGCATCGGTGCCGTATTCGTCGATGAGCTGAAGGGGGTCGACAACGTTCCCCTTCGTCTTCGACATCTTCTGGCCCTTCTCGTCCCGCACGATGGCGTGGATGTAGACCGTGTGGAACGGCACTTCCTTCATGAAGTGCATGCCCATCATCATCATGCGGGCGACCCAGAAGAAGATGATGTCGAAGGCGGTGACGAGAACGTCGGTCTTATAGTAGCGCTTCAGCTCCGGCGTCTCGTCCGGCCAGCCGAGCGTCGAGAACGGCCAGAGGCCCGACGAGAACCAGGTGTCGAGCACGTCTTCGTCGCGCGTGAGATCGACGGCTTTGCCGTAATGCCTTTCGGCTTCGGCGGCGGCCTCGTCATCGCTGTAGGCGACGAAGACATGACCATCCGGCCCGTACCACGCAGGAATGCGATGGCCCCACCAGAGCTGGCGCGAGATGCACCAGGGCTGGATGTTGCGCATCCATTCGAAATAGGTCTTCTCCCAGTTCTTCGGCACGAAGACGGTTTCGCCGCGCTCCACCGCCTCGATGGCGGGCCTGGCGAGCGTCGCCGCGTCGACATACCACTGGTCGGTGAGATAGGGCTCGATGACGACCATCTTGGATTTCTCGTCATGGGGCACCATGACGGTCTTGTCCTCGATGCGGTCGAGCAGGCCGAGCGCCTCGATATCCTCGACAACCTTCTTGCGCGCCTTGAACCGGTCGAGCCCGCGATAGGGTTCCGGCACCTCGCCGTTGAGCTTGCCGTCGGGATCGAGAATGTTGATCTGCTCGAGGCCCTGCCGTTTGCCGACCTCGAAGTCGTTGAAGTCGTGTGCGGGCGTGATCTTCACGGCGCCCGAGCCCTGTTCGGGATCGGCATGTTCGTCGGCGACGATCGGGATACGGCGGCCGACAAGCGGCAGCTCCACGAACTTGCCGATGAGCGGCTTGTAGCGCTCGTCCTCCGGGTTCACCGCGACGCCTGTGTCGCCCAGCATCGTTTCGGGGCGCGTCGTCGCGACGACGATGTAGTCGCGCGTCTCGCTGCCCGCCGGATTGCCGTCCTCGTCGAAGAGCGGCCATTCATAGGTGACGCCGTCGGCGAGCGGATAGCGGAAATGCCAGAAGTGTCCCTTGACCTCGATGTTCTCGACTTCGAGATCGGAGACCGCAGTCTGCAGCTCCGGGTGCCAGTTGACGAGGCGTTTGTCGCGATAGATGAGGCCTTCGCGGTAGAGCTCGACGAAAACCTTGAGCACGGCTTTCGAGAGTCCGTCATCCAGCGTGAAGCGCTCGCGGCTCCAGTCGCAGGACGCGCCGAGGCGGCGAAGCTGGCCGATGATGGTGCCGCCCGATTCGCCTTTCCACTTCCAGATGCGCTCGATGAAGGCCTCGCGGCCCATGTCGCGGCGGCGGATATTGCCTTCGCCTTCGAGCTGACGCTCGACGATCATCTGCGTCGCGATGCCGGCATGATCGAGCCCCGGCTGCCAGAGCACATCCTTGCCCCGCATCCGCTCGAAGCGGATCAGCACGTCCTGCAGCGTGTTGTTGAGCGCATGGCCCATGTGGAGGCTGCCGGTGACGTTGGGCGGCGGAATGACGATGCAATAGGGCTGCGCGCCCTCCTCTACCCGCCCGCCCGCTCCGGCGCGGAAAGCACCGCTTTCCTCCCAGAGGTCGTAAAGCCGGGCTTCGGCTTCCTGCGGGTTGAAGGTCTTGTCGAGCATTGGAGGTCACATCCGTGGGAAAAGACGCAAAAAAGGGCGGCGCGGGCCTGTGTTACACAGGCAGCGCCACCCTATCAAGCATTGGAGATGGGAGCCGGTCGGTCCCGGCCCATACCGTCAGACAGCGGGGGCGTCAGCCTCGACGCCGCGATACCCGCTCGATTTCCTCGGCAACGAGGCGTTCGACGAGAGCCGGGAGGTTCTCGTCCAGCCACTCCTTGAGCATCGGCCGGAGCATGTCGGCGACGATGTCCTCGAGCGTGCGGCCGCTGTTCGACGAGGCCAGCGAATTCGCCAGCGCGCCGAAGGCGGCGGAGGCGGCCGTTTCGGCATCGCTGGACAACAGACCGGAAGCTTTGTTCTGGGCCGGATCGGCGCTCATGACGGGCTCCTCAAACTCGGTTTCAGGCACTTCGGCGGGTCCCGGAACGGGCTGCGGCGCGACGCCGGCGGACACCTCCGGCTCGGGTTCGGCGACGGGCGCGGGCTCCGGGATCGGCTCGTAAACGGGCTCGGGTTCGGGTTCCGGCTCGGGCTCCGCAAACTGAACGTCGTCGATGAGTTCGGGTTCCGGCTCGGGCGCGGGCTCCGGTGCGAAGGCAACCGGTTCCGGCTCGGGTTCGGGTTCCTCGACGGCGGGCTCTTCCAGCGCCGGTTCTTCCGGCAGCGCCTCGGTCAGTTCGAGAATGTCGTCTTCCGGCTCGGGCTCGGGTTCCGGCGCGGGCGGAGGCGGCGCAGCCTCGGTGGCCTCGGCGGACTCTTCCGGTCCGCTGTCCTCCGAGATGATCCGCCTGATGGAGGCGAGAATTTCCTCCATCGTCGGTTCCTGTGCCTGGCCTTGATTGCTCATGCCTTCTTCCCGCTCATTCGTCTCCCGGTCATCCGGAAATCCATCAATAACAAGAGAACCTTAGGAGAAGTTGAACGAGTTTGCCAACTTCCCCTTAACATCTCCTGAAACCGGATTGAGCTATTCGTCGCCCGCGGTGCCGAAGCCGATCCACTTGTTGCGGACTTCGCCATAATTCTCCGCCGGATCGTAATAATCGACGGGCAGATCGAGATCGCGCGCGGTGAGATGGCCCATCGCCGCGAGAAGACCGTATTCAGCGACGGCGAGATCCCGCTCTGCCGTGACGAGCGTCACGCGGGCGTTAAGATATTCCTGCTCCGCATTCAGCACGTCGAGCGTGGTGCGCGCACCGACTTCCGATTCCTGGCGCACGCCTTCGAGCGCGATCTCGCTCGCATTCACCTGCTCGCGGGTCGAGACGATCGCCGAGCGCGAGGCCCGCAGAACTTCCCAGGCATTGCGGACCGCCTCGTCGACCTCGCGAAGCGCGGCCATGACCTCGAGGCGGCTGCGGTTGTTGACCTCCTTGGCCTCGCGCACCTGCGAATACTCGACGCCGCTCTGATAGAGCGGAATGGTGAGCACGCCGAGGATCGAGCTTTCCTCGACGTCGCGGATGGTGGAGGAGGGGTCGCGGCCATACTGGTACTGCGCCTGTACGTCGAAACTCGGCAGCAGCGCACCCTTGGCGACGCTGACCGCCTCGCGGCTCGCCTCTTCGGCATGGCGCGCGGCCTGAAGCGTCGGATTGTTCTCCGCCGCGATCGCGCGGGCGGCCTCCTCGCTTTCGGGCAGACCGGTGACGCTCGGCGGCCTTTCGAGCGTGCCGGGCATGCTGCCGACGATGCGCTCATAGAAGGAGCGGCTCGCGGTGAGCTGCGCTTCCGCCGCGGTGAGGTTCGTGCGCGCAAGCGACAGGCGCGCTTCGGCCTGCGCCGTGTCGGTGCGCGTCAGTTCGCCGACGCGGAAGCGATCGGTCGTCGCTTCGAGCTGACGCTTCAGAACCTCGAGGTTGTTCTGGTTGAGTTCGACGGTGCTCTGGTCGCGGATGACGTTCATGTAGGCGCGCACCGCATTGAGCAACGTGTTCTGCTCGACGCTTTCGAGCGTCTCGCGCCCGGCGAGCACCGAGGCTTCCGCCTGGTCGGTCGCGTTCACGGTGCGCCCGCCCGCAAAGAGGTTCTGGCTGAGCGTCACGGAGCCGCTCAGGGGACGCAGGTCGTCGCGCGACTTGATACCGCTGTTGAGCTCCGTCTCGGTCTCCGTATAGCCATAGGAGCCCTGCGCCTGAGCCGAGGGACGCCAGCCGGACAGCGCCTGGGGCACCTGTTCGTCGGTCGCGCGCAACTGCGCGCGCTGGGCCTGCAGCACGGGGTTCGTCTGATAGGCGGCGGCAAGGGCATCCGTCAGCGTTTCGGCGGAAGCCGGCGCAAGCGCCAGCAGCCCCGTCAGCGCGGTGGTGCCGAGGGCGAGGGACAGGAGACGGAGGACGTTGGGTTTTCCCGGGGACGTGGATACGGCGTGCTTCATTCTCGTTGCTTCTCCGCTTACGGGCGGCTTCGTCCCTCAACGCTTCCGCAGGTGAACTCTCGTCGGGCAGGCTAAATGTAGGAACGGCGAAATGCTATTCCCATATGGGACACTATTTTCCGGGAATAGGTGCAATCTGCCAGCAATCGTCAGAAAACGAAGCTCTCCGCAGGTTCGAAGCCGGGCAGAAAGCGGATATTCGCATCGAAGGCGTCGCGGCCGCTGAAACCGCCGCCGGAGCGCATATAGAGCCGGGCGCGGCCCGAAACGCCGTCGCCGAGAACGGTGACGAGACGCCCGTCCTCGCGAAGCTGCGTCTGCAGTGCTTCCGGAACCGAACTGACCATGCCGTTGATGAAGATGACGTCGTAGGGCGCCTGCTTCGCGTAGCCCTCGGCGAGCGGGCCGGTGACGACGACCGAATTGTCGACGCCGAGATCGGACAGCGTCGCGCCAGCGCGGGCGGCGAGATCCTCGTCGCTTTCGAGCGCCACCACCGTACCCGCGAGCCGGGAAAGGACGGCCGTCGAATAGCCTGTGCCGCAGCCGATATCGAGCACGAGATCGTCGGGCCCGATGGCGGCGAGCTGGGCGAGCTTCGCGAAGACGCGCGGCTCCATCAGGAAGCGCGGCGGATTGCCCTCCGAGATCCGGACGTCCTCGTCGACATAGGCGATGCCCTGACGCGACAGCGGCACGAAACGCTCGCGGGGGACGGCGCCGAGCGCGTCGATCACGCGTCCGTCCGTCACCGCGTTCACACGCACCTGGCTTTCGACCATGTTGAGGCGGGCGGCGGGGAAATCGGTCATGATCGGTCCTGAACTGGATTTGCGGGAAGGCGGCCGGCAGCGAAAGCCTCCGGCGCGTTTATAAAGCCCCGGCGGACCAAACTCAATTCGCCGGATGGCCGCAGGAGCACCCGGTTAACCCCTCCTCAATGCGATCGGCCAATGATCGTTGTACCCGGGCCGGGGAATTGCTATACCCCGCCCGCCCTGCTCTTTGCCGCGCCTTCGTCCGAAGGTGCCGGGATCCGGCGGGGAATGGCCACGTGGCGGAGTGGTGACGCAGCGGACTGCAAATCCGTTTACCCCGGTTCGATTCCGGGCGTGGCCTCCAATTCCATGCAATTCATATCGGTAATGATGTCGCCGCCTGTGTGATTTAGCGGATTCGGCTGAACCACGATTTCGCGGTGCGATTAGCGCCGACCCGATTATTATGATGGATTCCTAGCCTGCCTACTATGGCGGCGATTATCGCCTACCTGTCCAACACCGTGTCAATCGCCCAAAAATCGGGCAATTGCCACACGCGGGTTGAAATAATGGTGCGGGTCCCTTCATAATTGGTATCGTCTTCGT
>CAJXOU010000130.1 GCA_913057645.1 uncultured Rhodobiaceae bacterium
CCTCCTCACCCGACGAAGTATCCACCACTTGTTGCAGCCGCCACCCGATCCGACACCGCCAAATCCAGCGCAACTGGAGATCGCATATGCTTAACCGGACAGCAGTGGGCTTGACCCGGGCATCCAGTGCGGCAAATTCAGTCTCCGCCATCCGGACCACCCTCCCCCTGTGGGAGGGTCGAAATTTGCGTTGGCAAATTTCGGGGAGGGGTAAGCCGCAAGCGCCCCGTCTGCGCGCTTCGATCACCCCTTTCGTGTAATTCCGCTCATCCGCCGTGTACGGAATACTCGCGCCACTTACGAGCGATACTCCGCGGGGAGCATTCCCTCCGTCTCCCCGCCAGACTTCGGCTGCCTCGCCCTCGATGCGAGGCAGCCTTTTTCTCGTCCTCGCACGGCGTTCCTTCCCACCCTCCCCTCGGGGAGGGTCGAAAAATTCACGGAATTTTTCGGGGCGGGGGGAGGGGACATCTCGAACCCGGCGATCAGCCTTATCCCCGGGTCATTTCCGGCCAGAACCGGGGACAAGGGCATCTGCGCGGGGCGGGGATAAACCCGCCGCCACGCATCGCAGCATCGCCGCAAAACGCTTTGTGACGTTTCCGTGACAGTTCGATGACAGTCGCCTACGCAGCGGCCGTTTTATACTCGGTCTGCGTCTCCGCGAAGCGCACGAAATAGTCGATCGCCGCAGGGTTCGCCATCGCGTCCCGGCTCGCCGCCTTCTCCAGCGCCACGCCGAGCAGGATCTTGCGCACCGGCACTTCCATTTTTTTGCCCGTCAGCGTGTAGGGCACCGCGTCGATTTCGTAAATGCGATCAGGCACATGGCGCGGGGAATACTTTTCCTTCAGCGCCTTGTTGATCTTCGCCTTCACCTCGTCCGTGAGCGTCGCACCCTTTGCCATCGTCACGAAAAGCGGCATGAAGAAATTTCCGCCAGGCAGGTCGAGATTGACGATGATCGAGTCCTCGATCTCCTCAAGTCCTTCTATCGTACGGTAAATTTCCGCTGTCCCGATCCGCACGCCATATCTGTTCAGCGTCGAATCCGAACGCCCCATGATGAAGCAGCCGCCGCGTTCGTTGACCTTGAAATAGTCGCCGTGCCGCCAGTGCCCTTCATAGGTGTCGAAATAGCTCTCGTGATAGCGGTGCCCGCCTTCATCGTTCCAGAAATAGAGCGGCATCGACGGCATCGGCTTGCTCACCACGAGTTCGCCCACCTCGCCGACAACCGGATTTCCTTCGTCGTCAAAGGCATTTACGTCGACGCCGAGGCAGCGCGTCTGGATCTCGCCGGCATGCACCGGCAGCGTCGGCATGCCGCCCACAAAGGCGGAAGCGACGTCCGTGCCGCCGCTCTGCGACGTCACCCAGATGTCGGATTGCAGGTTCTCGAAGCACCATTCCATGTGTTCCGGCATCACCGGCGACCCGCCGAGCAGGATGCTCTTCATCTTCGACATGTCGTAGAGCTGGTTGGGGCGTATGCCCGCCTTCATCTGCCCATTGAGAAAGGTCGGGCTCGCGCCGAAAAGCGTCATGCCGGTTTCCGCCGCAAGTTCCCACAAACGCTCGGCCTTCGGCACCATCGGATTGCCGTCGTAGAGCACCACGGCCGAGCCTGCGACAAGTCCGGAAAGCAGGATGTTCCACATCACCCAGCCGGTCGTCGTGAAGTAGAACATGCACGACGTCGGCTTCAGGTTCAGATGGAAATGCGTGAATTTCAGCGCCTCCAGCGTGACGCCGCCATGCCCGTGCACGAAGGGCTTCGGCAGCCCCGTCGTCCCCGACGAGTAGACGATCCAGAGCGGATGATCGAACCTCGTATCCTCGAACGCGAAATCGCTCACCTCGTCGCGGTCGACAAGTGATTGCCACGCAACGGCTTTCGGCGTCACGGGCTCGCTGCTGAACTCCGCCGACGAGCCCTTCACATGCACCACATGTTCGAGCGAGGGCAGGGCGTCCGCCATCGCGCGCACTTCCGTCCGCCGGTCGAAATCCTTGCCCCCGTAGCGGTAGCTGTCGCTCGCGAACATGAGCTTCGGCGTGATCTGCCCGAACCGGTCGATCACGCTTGCCGAGCCGAAATCCGGCGAGCAGCTCGACCAGATCGCGCCGATGCTCGCCGTCGCGAAGAAGGCGACGGCTGCTTCCGGGATATTGGGCATGTAGGAAACGACGCGGTCGCCGGGCTTTATTCCAAGTTCTCTGAGCGATGTCGCCACCTTGAAAACCTGGCGGCGGAGCTCGTCCCAGCTGATTTTTCTCGCCGGGCCTTCTTCCCCGGCCGCGTAGATCGCCGTCTTGTCGCCTTCGCCTTTCGAGAGCAGCGTTGCGATGTAGTTCACGCGGGCCCCGCAGAACCATTCCGTTCCCGGCATCTCCGGATGACGCATCACGTAGTCATAGGGCGTCGAGGAGGTGAGGCCGAAATACTGCCAGATCGCTTCCCAGAAGCCGGCAATGTCGTCCGCCGACCAGCGCCGTACGTCTTCATAGCTCTTGAAATCATGCCCCTTGCCGTTCAGCCAGTCGGTGAACGCGGTGATGTTTGCATCCGCCACCATCTCGCGCGACGGCGTCCACAGCAGGTCTCCCATATTGGCCACGGCGTTCTCTCCCTCATGCCTACCGCTTCTTGTTGGCGTGATCCTAGGAAGGACGCGCATGCCTTATCCCCACCCGTTTGGGCGGCGCTTGACCGTGCCATTCTCTCCGATTGAGCGGTCCTCCCAACTCGTTCGTGTAATTCCGCGCCTTGTCCGTGACGCGCACCATGCGATCCGGGGTGGAGAAACGGCGCCGTCGTGATGCGCTGCAGCAAGTTCGATGCGTGTCTGAAATATCGCTGTTTCGGTCGTGTTTTCAGCGAAGACCGCACCGCCATCCTTTAGGGCGGGGTGCATCTGGACGCCGTCACTCACCATCCCTGCAACGGTCCGGATTCGCGTTTGCCGAATGAACGGGACCGGACGGGAGAGGGAACGGGAGAGGGTTGCCCCGACACGCTGAAGAGCTGCGGCACGTGTGCGTTTGCGTGTCGTGCCAGGTGTGCCGGGAGCTGTATCGGGGGATGCCTGGGTGGATAGGCTGAGTGCGCGAATTGCCAGAGCCACGATGACGTATCGCTGGCTGTCGCTGTTCGTTCTTGTTGCGATTACCGTTTTCTTCGGCGCACAGCTCCGGAACGTGGAGCTGCGTACGATTTTCAGCGATCTGTTGCCGAGCACCCATCCCTTCGTACAGACCTACAAGGATCACCCGAATTTCGGTAATCCCCTCACCGTCACCGTGATGATAAAGCGCACGGACGGCGAGGACATCTACAACGCGGAAACGCTCCAGAAGGTCTGGAATCTGACGCGTGATGTCGACCTCGCACCGGCGGTGGATCACGACCAGATTCTCTCCGTGGCGACCGAGAAGGCGCGCTATTCCGAAGCCACGCCGAACGGCATCGACTCCCGCCCGATCATGGGCGATCACGCGCCGCGCACCGCGGAAGAGATTGAAGAATTCCGCAATCGTCTCCTGAAGTCGCCGAACGTACGAAATTTCATGGTCTCGGAAGACGAGACCGCAACGCTCATCACGGCGACTTTCATCGAGCGCCTGCTCGATTACGGCGAAACGTTCGAGTACCTCGACAAGCTCGTCAAGGACGCGCGCGACGACAAGCACGAAATACACATGGCAGGCCAGCCTGTGCTCACGGGGTGGGTCTATTTCTACGAACTGCAGATGCTCGGCATTTTCGCCGTTACCGGCCTGGCGCTTCTGGTCGCGCTGATCATCTATATGCGCAACGTGGTCGGCGTGGTGGCGCCGCTGGTGACGAGCCTTGTTGCCGCGATCTGGGGCTTCGGTTTTGTTGGCTGGCTCGGACAACCCATCGAACCGCTCATCATGGTGGTGCCGCTTCTCCTCGTTGCGCGCTCCTTCAGCCATTGCGTGCAGTTCATCGAGCGCTACTACGAAGTTCTGCACCATGTGAAGAACCGCCGCCGTGCCGCCGAAATCTCGCTCAGCGTCATGATGGTGCCCGGCGTTCTCGGCATTACGACCGACGCGATGGGTCTCCTTCTCATCGGCGTCGCGCCCATCCCCGCCATGGAGCGGTTCGCGCTCTTCTGCGGCTTCTGGGCGATGATGCTGGTGCCGACGAATGTTCTTCTGACGCCGTTGCTCATGATGCTGTTGCCGCAACCGCGCAATGTGAAGCGCATGGTCGGTGAGGCCGAGGACCAGCAGCGCTTCGGCGGCATCCGGCTGTTGCTTCGCGCGATCGGCCGCCTCTCCATCGGACGGACCTCGGTGCTGACGGCGCTCGTCGTCGGAACGCTCGCGGTTTTCAGTTTCGGCAAGGTTCTCGGTATCCAGGTCGGCAATCCCGTGGAAGGCAGCAACCTTCTCTGGGAGGACTCGGAGTTCAATGTCGCTGTATCGAGGATCAATAGTCACTTTCCGGGTTTGAATACCCTCGAGATCATCTTCGAGTCGAAGTCGCCGGACAGCCTCGAGCGTGTCGTGCGCAAGGCCGAAACCGCTCTCACCATGCAGCGGCTCCAGCACATGCTGGAAAGCCAGCCGAACCCGCCCGAAGCGTCCCTGTCCTTCGCCGACTATCTACCGGAAGCGAACCGGCTTTTCAGCGGCGGCAATCCGAAATGGGGGCCGCTCGATCACGACGACGCGGCCGTGAGCGCTGCCGCCGGTGCCTTGATGGTCGGTACGGGTCCGAAGGCCTTCCTGCACGTCGCCGATTTCGAGCAGCGTAACGGCACGGTGTCCCTCTGGTACAAGGACAACAGGCAGGAAACCGTCGACGAAGCCTTGCGCCAGGCACGCGCCGCGCTCGCCATCGTCGGCACGGAATTTGACGATTTCCGCATCCGTCTGGGCAGCGGCACGATTGCGCTCCAGCAGTCGATCAACGACACGGTCGACCGGTACCAGTGGGTTATCCTCGGTCTTCTCAACGCCGTTATCTTCGTCACCTGCAGCATTGCCTACCGCTCGGCCGTCGCGGGCATCCTGCTGCTGATCCCGGTCAACCTGTCCAATCTCTTTCTTGGCGCGGTGATGACCGAAATGGGGATCGGCCTCGATGTGAACACGCTTCCGATCGCCGCCATCGGCGTCGGCGTCGGCATCGACTACGGCATCTATCTGCTGAGCCGGATCTACGAGGAATACCAGCTCCGCAAGGACATGGCGCAGGCGATCCTCACGGCAGTGACGACGACCGGCAAGGCAATCTTCTTTACCGCGACGATCGTGCTGATCGGCATCTTGCCCTGGTACTTCCTGTCGGAACTGAAGTTCCTCGCCGACATGGGACTGCTGCTGGTGATGGTCATGCTCATCAACATGGTCATCGCACTTATCGTGGTGCCGCTTCTGGTCTGGCTGATCCGGCCCCGCTTCATCGAGTCCAAGGAACTGCTGGTCAGCGAAGGCGTCGATCTCGCTGCCCTTGCTGCCGAGGAGAACGACGAGACGCTCCGCAAGAAAGCTGCGGAGAATGTGAAACACCCGAAAACCGAAATGGTCGAAGTGGCCCCGGTCCGGCCGTAGATCGCCGGAGGGTTCCTGTCCTGTTGGGAGGAGGAAGGAAATGCGAATTCGGAAGTACGACAGAGACTTTACACGGCGGGCTTTTCTCGAAAAGTCGCTGAAGGGCGTTGCCACGGCGGGTATTCTCGCGCCGCTCTGGCCCGAGATTGCGCGCTCCGGAACGATCGACAAGGCCTATCCGGAGGAGCTTCTCTCGATCGATCTTTACACGAAGGGCCAGATAAAGCCCGGCGATGTCATCACGGCGGACAATGTCGAGATCGTGAAGGACCTCCTCGATCCGATCGCCTATCGGCAGGTAAAGGAGATGGGAAGGCGCATCACCATCGTCGAAACGACGACCGATGTGACCAAGTTGTTCCCGCACGAATATCTCGAAGCCACACTCAGCAATGCGGGCAAGGCCAAATTCGACGCCAACGGCAATGTCGTTACGGATAACGGCAAGCCCTGGATCGGTGGTAACCCGTTCCCGGATGCGAAGACGGGCGAGGAAGCCTTCTACAACCTCACCCTTTCCTGGGGACGACATGACGAGTCGGTCTATGCGGTTCGTGACTGGGACATTTCGCCTTCGGGCAGCCTGTCCTACCAGTACGATTTCGTCTGGGCCGAGCAGAACACGACAGGGCTCGTGAACAAGTCCTCGCCCTATCTTGCGGGCGAGGAAGACAAGCTGCGCTATCAGGCTGTCTGGTTCACCTCGCCGACGGACGCCAAGGGTACGGCGTTCCTCAACACCTGGTACTACGACCAGCGCGAGTTCCCGGACCTGCTGGGCTATCTGCCTGCCTTCAAGCGCGTCCGCAACTTTCCGACCAACCAGCGTTTCGAGCCGCTGGTGCCGGGCATCACGATCTTTCTGTCCGATGCCTGGGCCGCCGGCGACCCGATGCTTACCTGGGGCAACTACAAGGTCATCGGCACCAAGCCGCATCTCGGTGCGGTGTCCGGCAACTGGACGGGCAAGAGCAATCCGAACTGGGAGCGCGAAGTTCATGGTGGTCCGAACGGCCAGACCTTCTTCGAGGATTACAAGGAGCTGATCCCCGAAGTGCTCGTGGTCGAGGCAGAGCCCATCGGCTATCCGCGTGCACCGGTCGGCAAGAAGCGCGTCTATATCGATGTGCGCAACATGATGTTCGTGTCGTACCTGACCTACGACCGGCGCGGAGAAATCTGGAAGTCCTTCGAACCGGCCTTCAGTCAGTATCAGGACGGCGACACGGCTTACATGGACGGCAGCCATCCGCTCTGGTCCTGGACGCATGTCCACAGTCATGACGTCCAGACCAACCGCATGAGCCGCTTCGTCCAGGCGAAGCAGATCACCGGCGGTTTCGGTCCCGAATACAACATCGGACCGAGCGTCTACGACAAATACCTGACGGCACAGGCGATCCGCCGTTTCGGCACGTAAGGCGAGGGCGGGAGTGCGGCTCCTGTGCCGCACTCCTTTCGCTTGGGGGAGTAACAATGCTTAAGAGAATTGCCGCTGCGATCCTTGTTCTTGTTGCGCTGCCGGTGGCTTTCGCCGCTGCTGCCACGGACGATCCGTTCCTTCGCTACAAGGGAACGCCGCACGACGCGCTTTTCGACGTCGGCTTCGACGGTTCCCATGGCATCGCGGTCGGTAGTGGCGGGACGGTGCTGACGAGCGAAGACAGCGGGCTGACCTGGAAGCAGGACCGCCGGCCGGAAACGGAGCTCGCGCTTCTGGGGGTGGCCATCGAGGGAGAGCGCCGTTTCGCTGTCGGCCAGTCGGGCAGGATATTCCGCGCCGGCAAGGATGGATGGACAGCGCTCGAAAGCGGTACCGATGCGCGGCTCTTTCAGGTCGCGCTCGGCGAAAGCGGGCTTGCCGCCGTCGTCGGCGGTTTCGGCACCATTCTGACCTCGCAGGACAACGGGGCGACATGGGTATCCCCTGAGATCGACTGGATGGCGATCCTCGATGATTACGTCGAGCCCCATCTCTACGCGGTCGCAATTGTCGGTAACGCCATCGTCGTCGCGGGAGAATTCGGTCTCGTGCTGAGGTCGGAGGATCGCGGCACGACATGGACGGTGGTGCACAAGGGCGAGGAATCGATTTTCAGCTTCACGTTCGACCGGAACGGAAAGGGGCTGGCGGTCGGCCAGACCGGCCTCGCGCTGAGTACGCCAGACGGCGGCCGGTCATGGCAAAGGCTGGAACATCTAGCCCACTCCGTCACCCTTGCTGTCTGGCACTCGTCATCGACGCGACTGCGTGTCGCCACGCCCTCGGCT